>NZ_JAQEQF010000007.1:190790-198250 GCF_027698965.1 Clostridium fessum | reverse complement strand
TGCAGGCTAAAGTAACGAGAATGCGGTGTGCCGTTTTTCAAACTGATTTGAAAAATTTCAGCCTAAACAGACGTATAATACGTATTTTTTCCAGATCTGATTGCTTGTAATTCTCCTGAAGTACAAAGCTCTTTCAATAATTTAAATGCTTTAGTTGTACCGGAATTTAATATTGCTTCCGCTTCTTTTCGAGTTATTTTCTTGTTTTTATTTACATATTCCAGAATAAGCTGCTCTTCTGTTAATGAAGAAGGCTGTCTGTATACAGCTACAATCCGTTTTTTGGGCAGATTTGTGTGATTAAGCATTTCATTTCGATTTGGAAGTGTAACACGAAATACTCCTTTGGCTGTTTCGAACACAGGCTGTTTGGAAAAATCTTTATATGCGCGTTGAATTTTGCCAATGCCAGTTCCATAACTTTCTATCAACATCATTCGATAAAAGATAGCCGCCAGATTCGGATTTCTTGGTTGTGATACGCCTAAAAAAATAGAATCTAATTCCAATCCTGAAACCAGACCGCCCAAAGAAACAAATTCCATCCGGTCATCATAAATATTAATCAGATTGCTGCCACTAAAAGAATAGTCCCTGTGAACAATACTATTTAATAATGATTCTCTGACCGCCTCTTCTGGATAATCTCTCTTGTCAATTCTCTCTAAGCCTGAGAAACTTGCTTTCGTTTTATTGTTTAGGTCAATAAACTGAAAAACGTCATCTAGCTGCTTGATAATTGAACCAGAAAATTCTTTCCGATCGCGGAAAATTGCTTTGTCAGTTCCCTGGAAAATGGCAACCTTTGTCGTTACTTCACACTGATCGGATAATAGTAATGCAAGATTTGTATATAAATTATCTTCACCAATCATTTTCAGAGTCATCATCTGAGACGAACCCAATGGTATATTCCGTTTGGACATTTCAGCAGAAAACACCTCAAATGTCAATGCCTGATTCATGCTCCGGCAGGATTCATAAGAACGGATACCGTTTTGAATAATCATTTCACGGATGCCTTCATCCGTCATTGGCTGTGAAGAGCTTCCTTTTCGGACATAAACACCGCTCGGTTTCAATCCTTTTTCTCGGATATAATAAGGGCGATTTGTTCCAGTCGCAACATTAATTTCTATTACCGTTTTTTCCTCTATTTCAACCGTTTTTATATTCACAAATGGCATGATATCTGGAGCAATCGCATCTTTTAACGAACCCGCGACCTGCAACATAACTGAATCTGGATCATTCACTCCAATAACCATTCCATCTTTTCGAACTCCAATCAAAATGGTACCTCCAGAAGCATTGGCAAACGCAATCACTTCTTTTCGAATGTCAGCTACATATTCTTGTTTAAACTCAACTTCCTGATTTTCAAACGATAGCATGAGATTCCTCCTTTCTTTCTCTTATTTTAAGAAAGAAAGAAAGAAAAGTCAAGACGCGAAAGAAAGAAAAGAAACGACATTTTTCCCACCGCCCGATACTTTTCCATATCCGAAGTATAATGACCTAGTAATGCAGTTAGGATTTCGAGAAAAATATTTCAAAAAGTAAAAAGGAGAGTGCATTAATTATGAGAAAGCAGACTAAATTAGTTGCAGTACTTTCTGCAGCAGCTTTACTCGCTATGGGTGCTTCCATGACTTCTTTCGCAGCTGGTTGGCAGAAAGATGACGCTGGTGTTTGGCACTACTATGACAGCGACGATGAGATGGTAACAGGCGAATGGAAGAAGGACGGCGGTAAGTGGTTCTACCTTGACGAAGACGGCGATATGCTGACAGATGCTTGGGTAGATGATGACTACTATGTAGATGAGTCCGGTGCTATGCTGACAAACGCTTGGAAATACACTGTATCTGACGAAGATCAGGATGAACCGGATGAGGATGGCGAGCGTTGGTTCTACTTCAACAACAAAGGTAAAAAAGTTGTAAACGATACCAAGAAGATTAATGGTAAAACTTACTTATTCGATAGCGATGGTAAGATGGAGTTTGGCTGGCAGCAGGATAATAACACCGGCGACATGTACTACTATGGCGATGAGAATGACGGTGCTAGAACAGAGTCCCAGTGGCTGTGGCTGGAGAGATCCGGTAACTTAAGCGATGAAGACCTGGATGACGGACAGAAAAAAGGTCTGTGTGACGATACCTCTTCTGATCCGTGTGATGACGAAGGTTGGTACTGGTTCCAGTCCTCTGGTAAAATGTACAAAGATAAAACAAAGAAGAAAATCAACGGTAAGTTCTACATGTTCAATGAGCATGGTCAGATGCTGTATGAGTGGATTGACAATAAGAAAGTTTCTGTTGGTTCCAACGCGCAGCTTGATGCAAAACGTGCTGATGGCTCTGTAGCAACTGCTGGTGAGATGCTGTACTACAATGTAAATGAAGAAGGCTGGAGAGCTGATGGCTGGTATCAGATCGATGGTTCCGAGGCTATGAAGACAGACAGCGATACAGACTGGTACTACATCGATGATGGCGAAATGTATCATGCAACAGATGCTGATGATGCAGGTACGACTGATGGCGGTAGTGAAGTTTATGTAATGAGAAAGAAAGTTAAAGTAAGTGGTAACAAGTATTTCGCATTCAATAAAAAAGGTCAGATGCAGGATGGTCTTCAGTACATCGTTAAAGATCATGGCTTCTTCTACTTCGATGAGAATGGCTACCAGAAGACTGGTAAAGTTTCCAGCGTAGAGTGCGAAGATGATGATTACACCTTCTACTTCACAACCAAGAACGGTAAGAACGGTATCGGTTATACCGGTGAAAAAGATGGTACTCTGTACTTCAACGGTAAGAGACTGGAAGCAGATGATGATTATAAGTTCTATGTAGTAGATGGAAGTATCTACCTTGTAAATACAAAGGGTAAGATTCAGAAAGCTACCAACAGCAAGAAATATGATGATATCGAAAACGGCGCATACGTTGGAAAAGATGTACATGTAACAACTAACAAGAAAGGTATCGTATCTTCTGTTCAGGTTGGCAATGCAGCAGCAACTAGAAGCGAAGATTTATTAACAGATCTTGCAACAGACATCAATGCAACTGGTTTCGATGCTAAGTCTTATGAAAACGCAAATGATAATAAAGTAGCAGTTCCGTTCATCGATCTGTACGATAGCAATGATGTTTATACCTATACAGGTAGTGATTATGCTGAGGGATGGAGATAATTAAGTATTACTTTAAGTGATTCTTAATTTCAACCGATTAGAATTTCTTAATCTCTCTAAATTAAAGGAGAGCTGTCGCATTCATATGTGGCAGCTCTTTTTCTGACTAAATATGGTAACATTGTTTCTATGCAAAAAGGACTCCGGCATCCCAGATTTCTCTGAGATGTCGGAGTCCTCTTTATATCAAGCTATCAGCTCAATTCTTCAAGTTCAGCTCAATTACGGCTCCCAAACGAAACCATCAGTTGTGCTCTGACCATCTACATCAAAACCACCAGTTCTGATTACATCAGTCGGAAGTGTTGTTGCATTTGTATTCTTCTCATCATCAACAAAGTACTTGTTAACAGTACCGCTCTTGGTTACAGTTACATAACCTTCGCCGCCATCCAGTTCGTACTTCTTAGAAGTAGATTTCTGGATCTTACCAGTCTTGTTAACTACATACAGAAGATTGTTGTATTTGTATACAGCGTAGTCATCATCAGCCTCAAGTCTCTGACCATCTGCGTACAGATAACCATCTTTGATTCCGTCATAGCCCTTACCAGTATCGTTGTTCTTTGTGCTGAAGTAGAATGTGAATGTATCATCATTGTCATCATCAGCAGTTGTCTTACCGGTCTTCATATAGCCATTGTCATCGAAATAGTAGGTATGGTTTGCAATTCTCTGCAGACCTGTCTGCATCTTACCATCCTGATCGAAGCAGAAGTACTTACCATTGATTTTGATTTTCTTTCTGTACTGGGTTGCACCTGTAGAGTCAGTCTGAGCATCCTCAGCGCCTGCCTTCTTAGCTTCGCCCTTCTTGAAGAAGTACCAGTCGGTATCGTTGTCGTTGCCAAGATCCTCAGCACCGTCGATCTCGTACCAGCCTGCTGATCTGGAGCCATCTTCAACTTCGTTAGCGTAGATCATATCGCTTGCGGAAGCGCCTGCTCTGTTACCATCCAGAATAAATTCTGTGGAGGAACCAGTAGCTGTGTACTCCTTAGTATTGATCCACTCGTACAGCATCTGACCATGCTCGTTGAAGTAGTAGTATTTACCATTGATTTTCTTTTTCTTGCTGTTGTCTCTGTATGCTTTACCGTCGTTCTGGAAGTAGTACCAGCCTTCGCTATCACACAGGGAGCAATCATCATCATGAGACGGCATGGAATCGTTATCCTCGTCATCCTCATTCGGCTCTTCTAACCACAGCCACTTAGCATCTGTTCTCCAGCCTTCATCCTCAGTTCCCAGATAGTACCAGTCACCGTTATCTTCGAACCAACCGTATCTCATCTCACCGTCGGTGTTGAAGTAGTAGGTTTTACCGTTGATCTTCTTCTTATCATCGGTTACTTTCTTACCTTTATTGTTGAAGTAGTACCAGTTCTCGCCATCATCATCCGGATCGCTGCTGTCATCATCATCAGCTACTTTGACCCACTGGTTAACCAGCATAGCACCATCTTCGCCTACATAGTAGTCATCGTCTACCCAAGCGTCTGTTTCCATATCGCCATCTTCGTTGAGGTAGAACCACTTACCACCATCTTTTTTCCACTCGTCAGTTACCTGATTGTCATCGCTATCATAGTAGTGCCAAACACCAGCGTCATCTTTCTGCCAACCAGCTGCGAAAGAAGTCATGGAAGCACCCATAGCGAGTAAAGCTGCTGCAGAAAGTACTGCAACTAATTTAGTCTGCTTTCTCATAATTAATGCACTCTCCTTTTTACTTTTTGAAATATTTTTCTCGAAATCCTAACTGCATTACTAGGTCATTATACTTCGGATATGGAAAATTATCAATAGTTTTTTTACAGAATTTCCAACTTTTTATTTTGAAGTGGAATATTGTCTGTATTTCCTATGTTTCTCTTCCCTGTGAAGTACTGCCTTTCTCCGATACATCCACATTATAATACACGTTTTTCCAAAATACCATAACATTTATCTGTGCATTTTCTTACGGATTTTTTACGAAAATTCTTTATAGTTTCGTAATTGTATTTATATTTGTACAATCCTGTTTTAACCGCTAAAATGCCTGTATTTCCAGTATTTTTTACGTTTCTTATTTCCCACAGACCACCTTATCAAGCCTTTCGTCACTATTCACGCATACGTGCCCAGTAACAGTCTTTATTCTCCCCCCGCAGCATTGCTTTTTCCGTTTACTTTCTCTGTGTTTATGCTATAATGTTCATATATCACTTTTAATTTTATTTTTTGAACACACAACAGCTAGAACCTATTTTCACTCTTATCCATCTATAATGATGACGAAATACGTGAATATATAAGAGAAAAATAAAAGAATTTAATAATTCAGGAGGTTTTATATGGATCGCTATGGACTGATCTGCCGGAGTTTCTATGAGAATCCGGATGTAACCCAGCGGGAGCTTGCTTCGATTTTGAATCTTTCCCTGGGGACTGTGAATAAATTGCTTGGGGACTGCCTGGAGAAGGCATTTCTCATGACGGATATGGATACGGGGAAATATCTGCTGACCGAACAGGGGCTTAAGTATCTGGAACAATTTAAAGTGGATGGCGCCGTCATTACCGCCGCCGGGTTTGGCTCCCGGTTTGTGCCGCTGACGTTTGAGACACCGAAGGGGCTTCTGGAAGTGTTTGGCGAGCGGATGATTGAGCGCCAGATCAAGCAGCTCCATGAAGCGGGGATCACGGATATCACAATTATCGTCGGTTATTTAAAGGAAAAGTTTGAATATCTGATCGACAAATATCAGGTCAAACTCCTCTATAACCCGGAGTACGCCACCAAAAATAATCTGGCTACGATCTACCATGCCCGCGAGCTGTTCCGCGGCCGCAATATGTATCTGCTTGTCTCGGACAACTGGATTCGAAATAATATGTACCATAAGTATGAGTGCGGCGCGTGGTACTCTTCCGTTTACATGGACGGTGAAACGTCTGAGTGGTGTCTTTCTTCTAATAAAAAGGGGCGCATCACATCGGTGCAGGTCGGTGGGCATGATTCCTGGGTCATGTATGGACCTGCGTTCCTCTCGCGTGATTTTTCCAACCAGCTGATTCCGCTCATTGAGGAA
The DNA here is from genome assembly GCF_027698965.1 of Clostridium fessum. Classification (NCBI taxonomy): domain Bacteria; kingdom Bacillati; phylum Bacillota; class Clostridia; order Eubacteriales; family Clostridiaceae; genus Clostridium; species Clostridium fessum. The sequence goes on along the minus strand of NZ_JAQEQF010000007.1, from coordinate 191,965 downwards.
GCCTATCATCAGCCTGGCACAGAACAATGGTACTGGGAACAGGTTGTCGTCGATCATATCAAAGAACTGGATTTTTCGATGAACTGCCAGCCGGCGGATCAGGTCTATGAGTTTGAAAACCTGGAAGAACTGCGCCTGTTTGATCCGAAATATCAGAATCATTCGGACAATGCCGCCATGCAGCTGGTCGCACGCGTTTTCAATGTAAAAGAGGAAGCGATACACAACATCCGCTGTCTCAAATCCGGCATGACAAACCAGTCGTTCCTGTTTGAACTGGATGGAAAACATTATATCTGCCGCATTCCGGGTCCGGGAACAGAATTTCTGATTAACCGGAAAGAGGAGGAGGCTGTTTACAAGGCGGTCACACCGCTTGGCATTACCGAACATATTTTGTATTTTGACGGAAAAAACGGCTACAAGATCGCCCAGTATTATGAGGGCGCTCGGAATGCGGATGCAAAGAACCCGGATGAGATGGCAGCCTGTATGGAGATGCTGCGGAAGCTGCATCATTCCGGCGTGACGGTTCCGCACACATTCCGCATCCGGGAACGGATTGATTTTTATGAGAGGATCTGCCGCGGACATGAGGAAATGCTGTTCGAGGACTACCCGGCGGTCCGTGCCCGGATGAATGAACTGATGGATCGCCTGGATACGCTGGAACGTCCATGCTGCCTCTCCCACATTGACTCGGTTGCAGACAATTTCCTGTTTCTGCCGGACGGCTCCCTACGTCTGATCGACTGGGAGTATGCGGGCATGTGCGATCCGCTCATTGATATTGCGATGTGCAGTATTTATTCATATTATTCACAAGAAGAGCTCGACCATCTTCTGGAAGAATATCTTCAGCATGCCCCATCGGACGAGGAACGTTTTGTCACGTATGCCTATGCGGCGCTGGGCGGTTTCCTGTGGGCGCTCTGGGCGGTCTTCAAGAGTATGGAGGGACGCGAATTTGGCGATTACACGATCGTGATGTACCGGTATGCTAAAAATTATTATCGAAAAATTGTTTCCGAGGGCTTGTTAAAATTGTAATATTTCCGTTAGGTATTTTACATTTTTCTATGTTATACTTATAAAGTAATTTGATATGATACCAGGGTCAAAAGGTCAGAAGTTCGACGCAAGCTTGCTTGCAGGAGAATTTTTGACCTTGGGAT
>NZ_JAQEQF010000007.1:1115-190780 GCF_027698965.1 Clostridium fessum | reverse complement strand
ACGCAAGCTTGCTTGCAGGAGAATTTTTGACCTTGGGATCCGCCAAAAACATGAGTAAGTAGCCATTTTTCAAAGAAAAATGAGCGAATTACGAATGTTTTTGAAGATTGCGGGAGCATATAGTGCGGAGCAATCTGGTATCAGAGGGGTCAAAATGCCTTTTGACCCCAACATCTTTGATATTAATTTCTACTGTAATCATAAATAACGATAAATCACATTGCAAGGGGGATACGCGATGCGGAAAAGATATGCAAAACTGCTTGGGCTTGCCTGCCTGATCGGTGCCATGGGGCTGCTTCCTTCTTCCCAGAGCCGTGCGGCCGGATGGCTGAAGGACGGAAACTACTGGTACTACATGACCGACGACGGTCAGAAGCATACCGGATGGGTACATATCGGAGAGAAATATTATTATATGGATGATTCGACCGGCAAGATGGTGACTGGATGGCGTCAGGATTCATCCACTTCCGCCTGGTATTATTTCAACCAGAGCGGCGAGATGATGACTAAATGGCAGAAAATCAACAACTACTGGTACTATTTTAACCAGTACGGTGTGATGCAGAAGGGCTGGCTCCAGCTTGATACGGTCTGGTATTATCTGGGCGATGATGGACGGATGTTTACCAACTGGCAGAAGATGGATAACGGCACCTGGTATTATTTCGGCACGGACGGGGCGATGCGGACTGGCTGGCAGAAGGTAAACAGCACCTGGTATTATCTCGACGAAAATGGAAAACTGCTGACCGGTTGGCAGCTCATCAAAAATGAATACTACTATCTCCATGAGGGCAAGATGCTGACCGGCTGGCTCAATGACAGCAACGGAAACACCTACTACATGGATAAGACAGACGGCAATATGAGCCGCGGCTGGAAGCAGATCGACGGCACCTGGTACTATTTCAATGAGTACGGACACCGCCAGAAAGGCTGGATTAAGGTATCCGGCACCTACTATTATCTGGATGAGAACGGTAAGATGGCTTCGAACACAACCCTGACGATTGATTCGGTGAAATACACCTTTGCCAAGAGCGGTGCGTGCCAGAATCCACCGTCCAGCCTCTCCGGCATGAGCGACAGCTATTTTGACCCAAGTGCTTCACAGGGAACAGGGACTTCGTCTGGCAGTTCTTCTCCAAGCAGCACTTCGGGGCCAAGCGGAACGGCTTCGAACAATTCCAATTCAGGGACCTCCAGTTCAGGTAACACCAACAACTCGAATAGTTCCGATCATTCGACCAGTTTTACTGCACCGGGAAGTTCCAACAGCTCCAGCTCGTCAAATGGTTCTTCGTCGGGCACAACCGTTCCGATTCCTGGAAGCGGCTACAGCAGTTCCACTTCCACGCCGGGCGGGACTTCCAGTTCGTCAGGCTCTTCGAATAACCAGACAAGCAGCAGTTCCACCAGCAATACCGGCAATGTACCAAGCCGCATCTACAGCAACGGCACGACTTACACCGCACCGACGACATCAAGCTCCAGCTCGTCAGGCTCTTCGTCAAATTCGTCCGATAAACGGATTAACGGATTTACCTCCAATCAGGGCGATACGATTCAGGAGGGACAGACGCAGGGTCCTGGACGGAAATAAACCGTATTTGCAAAATATATAAGTGTTGTTAAAAAAAGATTTTGACCAACGATTCATAGCCTATATCGATGGTCAAAATCTTTTTAATTAAAATCATACCTTCTAAAAGCTGCCTACACCTCAAACACCAAATCCCCATAACTCGGGAACGGCCATAACTCTTTATCTACCAGCATTTCCAGCTCGTCTGCCGGTTTACGGAGAGCTGCCATCGCCGGGCATACCTCATGCAGATAGGCGAATGCTTTTTCTTTGTTATCCTTAATCGCAGATGCCTTTGCCAGGATATCTTTGAGTGCCGCCAATGCCACCTTCATCTCTGAAAGTTTATCAGAGGTCTCTAAAAGCAGTTCTTTCTGGACACTGACATCGGCCTCCTCACAGGCAGTCCGGACGGCTGTCAGGGAGGAAGCAAGCTGAGTCGTATATTTGACAACCGCCGGGATGATCTGCTTGCCTGCCATGTCGATCATCGTCTTCGCCTCGATGTTAACAGTCTTGGAATATGCCTCATACTCGATCTCGGCACGGGATTCCAGCTCGGTCCGGGTGTACACGCCAAATTCTTCAAAGAGCTTGATCGCTTTCTCGGTCCGGATTGCCTCGACAGAATCGATACCCGCTTTCAGGTTCGGGAGTCCACGGCGCTCTGCCTCTTTAACCCATTCCTCAGAATAACCATTTCCGCTGAAAATGATACGGCGGTGCTCTGCAAACAAACGCTTGATGATATCATGGACTGCGCTGTCAAAATCATCGCTGTTTTCCAATTCGTCCGCAGCCTCTTTAAACGCTTCTGCCACGATCGTGTTGAGCACGACGTTCGGGGATGAAACAGAATCCGAAGAACCAACCATACGGAACTCGAATTTGTTACCGGTAAACGCAAACGGTGAAGTACGGTTGCGGTCGGTTGCATCCTTGACGAAATCCGGAAGTGTCGCTACTCCCGTCTGAAGTACCTCGCCTTTCTTAGAATGTGCGGCTTCGCCCGTGCTGCACAGCTGATCGATAACATCCTCCAGCTGCTCGCCCAAGAAAATAGAGATGATCGCTGGCGGCGCCTCTGCCGCACCCAGACGATGATCGTTGCCCGGAATCGCGGTGGACTCGCGCAGCAGATCCGCGTGTCTGTCAACTGCTTTCATGATGCACGCCAGAACCAGAAGAAACTGTACATTTTCGTGCGGCGTCTCGCCCGGATTCATCATGTTGATGCCGTCGTCGCTCGTCAGGGACCAGTTGTTGTGCTTACCGGAACCATTGATTCCGTCAAATGGTTTCTCATGCAGCAGACAGGTCAGACCGTGATGTCCTGCGACACGCTTCATCGCCTCCATGACCATCTGGTTGTGATCGACTGCCAGATTGACCTGACAATAGGTTGGCGCTAATTCATGCTGTGCTGGTGCAACTTCGTTGTGCTGTGTCTTTGCACTGACCCCCAGACGCCACAATGTCTCATTTAACTCTTTCATGAACGCACCGACTCTCGGACGGATGCTTCCAAAATAGTGATCATCCATCTCCTGTCCTTTCGGCGGCATCGCGCCAAACAGGGTACGACCGGTGTAGATCAGGTCTTTTCTCTGTAAATATTTGTTCTTATCAACCAGAAAATACTCCTGCTCCGGTCCCACATACGGAATCACACGGTGGGAAGTCGTATTTCCAAACAGGCGGAGAATCCGGAGTGCCTGCTCGTTGATTGCCTGCATGGAACGTAGCAGCGGTGTCTTCTTATCCAGTGCTTCGCCGCGGTACGAACAGAATGCAGTCGGTATGTAGAGTGTCACGCCCAGCGTATCTTCCCGCAGAAATGCCGGGGAAGTACAATCCCAGGTTGTATAGCCGCGTGCCTCAAAGGTGGAACGAAGTCCGCCCGACGGAAACGAGGATGCATCCGGCTCGCCCTTAATCAGCTCTTTACCGGAAAACTCCATGATAACGCGTCCGTTGGAATCCGGTACGGAGATAAACGCATCATGTTTTTCTGCCGTAATGCCGGTCAGCGGCTGGAACCAATGGGAATAATGCGTCGCACCGCGCTCGATCGCCCAGTCTTTCATCGCGTGTGCGACAACATCTGCGATGGACGGATCCAGCTCAGCTCCGTCTTCAATGGTTTTCTTCAGTTTTTTGTAAACACTTTTCGGAAGGCGTTCCTGCATCGCCTTGTCATTAAACACATTTTTTCCGAAAATTTCCGGTACATTGATAATCTCGCTCATTCAATCCCTCACATTAATATGAAAACAGACCGAACCGCCGGTATGTATATCCGCGTTGCGAAATGTACATCCCTGCAGTCCGGTCATGAACCTTACTTATTCATCAGGCTTTTCCGATAGAACCGAACAGTTCCATCTTTGTCTTAACCGTCTCTTTGATCGCCTCAAAACCAGGTGCAAGAAGTTTACGCGGGTCAAATCCTTTGCCCTGCTGATCCTTACCAGCCTCGATATACTGGCGGGTTGCCTCTGCAAATGCCAGCTGGCACTCAGTATTTACATTAATCTTCGCTACACCTAAAGAAATGGCTTTCTTGATCATATCTTCCGGAATACCGGTACCACCGTGAAGAACCAGCGGCATATCGCCTACTTTTTCTTTTACGGCTGCCAGCGTCTCAAAGCTTAAACCTGGCCAGTTTGCCGGATATTTGCCGTGGATATTGCCGATACCTGCTGCCAGCATATCAACTCCGAGGTCTGCAATCGCCTTGCACTCGTTCGGATCTGCACATTCGCCCATACCGATCACGCCGTCTTCCTCGCCGCCGATGGAACCAACCTCAGCCTCCAGGGAAATACCTTTCTCCGCGCAGACTTTGACTAATTCTTTGGTTTTCTCTACGTTCTCGGCGATCGGATAATGGGAGCCGTCAAACATGATGGAAGAAAATCCAGCATCGATACATTTGTAGCAGCCCTCGTAGGTGCCGTGATCCAGATGCAGCGCAACCGGAACCGTGATGTTCAGCTCTTCGATCATCGCTTTTACCATCGCAGATACTGTCTTAAAGCCAGTCATATACTTGCCTGCGCCCTCTGAAACACCTAAGATAACCGGTGAGTTCTGCTCCTGTGCCGTCAGTAAAATCGCTTTGGTCCATTCAAGATTGTTGATGTTGAACTGACCAACCGCATATTTGCCATCTCTTGCCTTCTGAAGCATTTCCTTCGCACTAACTAACATATACAAACCTCCTCGTTGTCTCTTTTTGATCTAACCAGAGTCTATTATATACCATAATTCAGTATTTGCCTAGCCTGTCAAAAAAATAACAGGCAATTATTTTAATATTTTGTAACTTTTACTGTAAAATCTCCGAAACGGTCTTCTCCATCTCCTCCGGCTTGCACTGGCGGTTGTGACGGATCTCTGCCTTGCGGATCTCCTCGATCGCCTGCGGGATCTTCACGCCGGATGCTTTCTCCATCTCGTCGATAAGCTCGAACTCGCCCTTGCCTTCTTCGCTGCCGAAGATTGCCTCCATGACGCTGCGGGAGAATTTATATGGGCTTGCCGTCGATGCGATAACTGTCTTCTTGGTATCGCCTGTCTCCTTCACATAGTTATGGTATACGCAGGATGCAACGCCGGTATGCGTATCGATCATATAACCGGTCTCATCGTAGAGACGCTTGATCTCGGCTGCATTTGCCGCCTGATCGGCATAACCGCCGACAAAATCTGCCATGCGCGCACGCATCTCGTCGGTAACCGAATATTTGCCATCTTTCGAAAGCTCTTCCATGCGTTTCTTGGTCTCCTCCGCATCGCAGCCGGTGGAGAGATAAATCAGACGTTCCAGGTTGCTGGAAATCAGAATATCCATCGACGGGGAAGAGGTCAGGATGAATGGACGGTTCTTGTCATATACGCCTGTCTTAAAGAAGTCGTACAGAACTTTATTGTCATTGGACGCGCAGATCAGCTTGTCGATCGGCACACCCATCTGTTTTGCAAAATAAGCAGCTAAGATATTGCCGAAGTTTCCGGTCGGAACGGTTACATTGATCTTCTCACCGTTCTCGATCTCGCCGTTTTCAAGCAGTTTTGCATACGCATATACATAGTATACAACCTGTGGTACGAGACGACCGATGTTGATGGAGTTTGCGGAAGAGAGCTGATAGCCTCTGCCTGCCAGCTCTTTGGCAAATTCTTTGTCACCGAAAATTTTCTTGACGCCGCTCTGTGCATCATCAAAGTTTCCGGAAATACCGACAACGCTTGTGTTCGCCCCCTTCTGGGTCAGCATCTGCAGCTCCTGCACACGGCTGACGCCGTCCTTCGGGTAAAATACGATAATTCTGGTTCCCTCAACGTCTGCAAAACCAGCCATCGCTGCTTTTCCGGTATCGCCGGAGGTTGCGGTCAGGATCACGATCGTGTTCTCCGCATGGTTCTTCTTCGCCGATACGGTCATCAGATGCGGCAGGATCGAGAGCGCCATATCCTTGAAGGCAATCGTGCTTCCGTGGAACAGCTCCAGATAATATGCTCCGTCTGCTTTAACAAGCGGTGCAATCTCTTCCGTATCAAACTTACTGTCGTAAGCGCGCTCGATACAGGTTTTCAGCTCTTCCTCTGTGAAATCAGTCAGGAACTGCTTCATAACTGCATAAGCTACTTCCTGATATGTTTTATGGGATAATTCTTCCAGGCTGCAATCTAACGCCGGGATATGATCCGGCATAAACAGACCGCCGTCTGCTGCCAGTCCCTTTAAGATCGCCATCGAAGCCGTTACGTTGTCTTCACCGCCACGGGTACTGCTGTAATTGATTGCCATGATTTTCATCCTCTCTTTTTATCTTTCCCCGTCGTCCCCATCTTTACAAAGGATGCCGGAGTCAAACTTTCTGCCATGTAAGTGTTCTGTGTGATTTTGCAGTTCTCCCGCAAAGTTACGGGACCCCCTGCTCACTTTAGTTAAAAATTCTATCATACTTTATGGCACAGCGCAAGAAAAATTCCCCCTTAATACGTGATCTTCCAGCGCCCAAACAATCCCTTTTTAAAATGGGAAAACCGCCGTGAAGCACTCTCATTTCCCATCTCGATCGCTTTCTGGTAGCACTGTGCCGCCCGCTCGAGATCTTCCGGGGATTCATTTTTCCGTTCGTAGATAAATCCAAGCTCATAGAGTGCATATCCGTCACATTCCGTCTGTGCCGCCCGCTCAAAAAGCTCCTTCGCCTTATTTTCATCGGCGGTGCAGCCTTCTCCCTTCATATAGAGATAGGCTAACTTGGATGCAGACTGCAGACTTCCGGCTTCCTCGCACCGGTTCAGCCACTCAAATGCTTTTGCATAATCGCGGTCTACTCCCTCTTCGCCCTGGAAATACAGGCATCCAAGAATCTCCATGCACTCTGGATTTCCCTGCGAAGCGCCTTTTTCGTACCAGGAAACCGCCTGCTTCATATCAATCTCGCCGTTCAGACCATCCCGATAGATATTTCCAAGCGCCAGGCTTGCCTGTCCGTCGGTCTCGATCCCAGCTGCCTCCCGCAGAAGTTTTTCTGCCCGGACAGTGTCCTGCTCATCGGACGGGCGCAGATACAGGCGGGCTAACGGAAGCGCCGCCTCTTTGATGCCTGCTGCATATGCTTTTCCATACCAGTAAAACGCTTTTTCATCATCGCGCTCCACCAGTTCATCCTGATAGAACAGATTTCCAAGTTCTTCAAAGCTCTCCGCCTCGTTCCGCGCCGCGGCTCCTTCCAGCGCCTGGACGGCCGCCTGAATATCGCGCTCTGTGCCCTGTCCGTTTAAGTACATCTGCCCCAGATACAGCATGGCGCGGGAAGACCCCTGCTTTGCCGCCGCATAGTCATATTGGAATGCAGCTTCCCAGTCTTCTTCCTGGCGGTAATGTTCCCCCATCTGGAAGAGTCCCCAGACCTCCCCGCTGGCGGCGCACTGATTCGCCCAGCGAAGTGCCTCTTTTTCATCTTTTTCCCGGTATGTACCATTCTGGCAGCATTTTCCCATCTTAACCATCGCCGGGATAATGCCGCCGTCCGCCGCCCGTTCGTACCAGAAGAGGCACTGCTCGCGGGCGCTCTCAGTCTGCGGCATATAATCGGCCAGATCTTCCCACTCAACTGCCTCGCCCATCTGCCACGCGGCATAGACATCGCCCATCTCAGCGGCATCCCGCACCTGACGGTAACTTTCCTCGATGGAATAACGTGCCGACTGCTTCATCTGTTCGTCATACTGACCGGCGCGCAGCGCTCCTAACACTGCCCGGGCACTTCCCGCCGAAGCCCCCCGCAGGTAACATTCATACGCTTTTTTCTCATTGAACCCGACAGCCCCGTCCCCCCAGCTGTAACAGTGTCCTAAAAAGAACCATGCTTCTGCATCGCCCGCATATGCCGCCTCTTCCAGCCAGGTAACTCCCTGGGCGTACATCGCATCGTTACACTGTTTCCAGATCTGGTCTGCACCTTTCTCACATAAGCCTGTCATCAGGATTGTCATATATCATTCATCCGCCTTCCACACGAAATTGTATCAATTAAAACTTTCTGCCTCCGCCGCCGTGCATCCTTCCGCTGCTGCCCTGATGTATGGTCGTCCTTCCAGCCGAACCGCCCGAAGCGCCCGGACCCGGATTTTTCGGAATCCGTCTGGTCACTACCGACCGGTTTACAAACTGCTCTTCATTTTGGACAAAATGCAGCGCACTGTCCGCCCGGTATGCCATATGGAACCCCAGCGACTGGCGGTGTTCTTTCTGCATCTTATACTGGCGCATCACCGAAAAGCACGGGAGTGCCGCCACGATCGCTGCCGCAACCGCCGCAAACAGCGCCTCATACCATTCCAGGGAATGTTTTTTCTCCTCGCGCACCTGTGTATACTGTCCCGCCGGAACGCCCATCTCCAGATAATTTTCGATGCTGTCGATCGCCCCCAGAGCGCCTTCCGCATAGTTTCCATCCGCCACGCTGTCATATGCCGCATCCAGCACCTTCTCTACCCGCGCATCCGTCAGCACCTTCATCGCATACCCGGTGGTAGAAACGTATATCTCCCGGTTGTCCATATCGATCGAAAGCAGAATACCACTCGCATCGTCCCCGACGCCCAGTCCGTGGCTGTCGTAAAAATCATCGGCATAGCTTTCCGCCGATTCTCCCTGTGCGTCCTCGACTGTCAGTACCGCCAGATCGGCATCCTGTGAATCACGCACCTCATCGATCCGTGTCTCCAGCTCCTGCACTTCTTCCGCGCTGAACAGTCCCGCCTCGTCGAAGACGCGCGTGCCTTCCGCCGCCCATATAGGGCTGACCTGTGAAAATGAAATAAATGCTGCAACGGAGAAGCATATAAAACCTTTCAGCCGTCCATATTTCTTCTTTTTCTGTGTGACTCCCGCATTTTGATTCTCTATCATATCAGGTATCCTCCCAGCAGCAAAAGTACAAACACAGGAATGAAAATCGTCAAAAACAGGCGCACCAGTTTTTTCGAATCAACCGGCAGGACGCCGCAGACCTTTCCATTTTCCCCATTCATGGCAAAATAGTACATCTGCCCGTTCTTCGGATCCGGGTAGGTCATCATCCACACTGGAAGCATAGCATAGTTCCATTTTTCCCCCGTGATGGTCTCCCGGTGGTTCCGGATATCCACATGATCGTAGCCGGAGACGCTATTTTGCAGAGATTCTCTCGTATACTGCTTGATCTCCTGCTCAATCTCCTGTGCGAATTCTTCCTTTTCCCGGTCGCGCCGCTCCGCCCTAAATCCCAGAAAATAGCCTGCCTGAAACGGGCGCAGCTTCTTCATATCAAACGGAAGCACGGTCTCGGCAAGGCTGCGGTCCGCCTGCTTTAACGCGTTGCGCGCCACATCCTTGATGGGAAGCTCCGCCTTTTTCTCCAGATGGTAACGGCTCGTCTCGATATACTCGATCTCCCCCGACACCGTCACGCGTTTTTGCAGCGCCTCCGCCTGCATCTCACCGGATACCTGGCAGCTATACATCCAATATGGATAATAAATTCCCTCCAGATACTCCATCTGACGCGGCGAGTAGAAATCATCCGGCACATACTTTTTCTTCTGAATCCAGTTTTTAAAGATTTCTTTTGCCTTTTTCTTGTCGATCTCAAACGGAATCAGACCGTCCGGGCGGTATTTACCGTCCAGACTTCCCGAAAGAACCACCGGATTGTGGCAGTAACAGCAGTACGTGGATGCTGTCGTCTCCTGTGCCACGATCTCCGCGCCGCAGCTCGGGCAGGTATAGAGAACCATCTTAGACTCCGCCTGCTTCTGGCTCTCTATCTTTTCCGCTTCCGGCATTCCACCCGGCTTCGAAGCTTCCTCTGACTCTCTGGCTGCCTCTTCCATCTCTTTCAACGTCTCTTCCGTAAACGCTGAGAGGCAGTATTCACATTTAAATTTCTGCGTCTTCGGATCAAACACCAGCCCGCCGCCGCAGTTTGGACACTTATATGATTGTATCTCCATACGCCCTATGACCTCGGTTTTCCGCATTCAGAACAAAACTTACCTGTATTGACCGTTCCGCAGCTGCAGGTCCACGGACCGGCTGGTCTTGGCTTGCCGCACTCGGAGCAGAACTTTCCGTGGTTGACATTGCCGCACTCACAAGTCCAGGATTCTGCCGGAGCTGCCGCACTGCCCTGAGGCGGTGCGTTCTGTCCTGCCGGTTGTGCATAAGCGCCCTGTGGTGCCGCATCCACCTGTCCCGGCTGCTGTGCATAACCACCCTGCGGCGCTCCATTCGCCTGCCCCGGCGCATAGCCGCCCTGCGGTGCCGCATATCCCTGCCGCGCCGCCTGCTGCATCTGCTGCAGGTTGGACGCCGATGCGGCGCCCATAAATCCGCCGCCGAAGTTCATGCCGGCGCCCATTCCCATGAAGCCTGCCATCGCACCGCTTCCGTTGGAACCGGCTGCCTCAAAGCCGCGTGCCATCGCGCCCTGTACATATCCCTCGCGCACCGACGGGTCGCCGAGCATCGCGCCCTGATTCCGCATATTGATGAGTTTCTGCGATTCTTCATCATAGGAAATGCTGGCGATACCTACTGACTGGATCTCCATGCCACGCAGACGGTTCCACTCTTCATCCAGCGTCTCCGCCATATATCGTCCCAGTTCCCTGCCTTTGGAGGCTACAAAGGAAATCCGTACGCCATCCGCCGACATCTGGTTGATCGAGGTCTGCAGCGCTTCCAGGAACTCCGCTAAATACTGCTCATTGATGGAATCAATCTCCACCTGATCCTGATTTTTCGGAATAGCCTCCGCATAAAATTTCAATGGATCCGTGATCTTGATGGAGTAAGTTCCATGTGCGCGCAGAAACAGCTCGGAATTATAGAATAAATCAAAATAGTTGATCGGCGTCCGTGTGCCGAACTTGATTCCCTTGATCTCCTGGAGATTAATATAGTAGACCTTCTGTGCATACGGCGTCTGTCCGCCATAACGCACACGGTTGAAGGATTCTTTCAGCGCATCACCGAACTGTCCGTTAAACAGAGACGGCAGGGATGAATTCTGCACTGTATAATAACCCTCTTCCGCTGTATAATCAACGACCTTACCGCCGTCCACCAGCATCATAAACTGATTCGGGTACACATGGATCACAGAACCATTGGACACCGTTTCCGGTGTTCTCTTCCGGTTCTCCCCGCGGCGTGTCTGCACACCCGCTGAAAATACGGTCTGTTCCCCCATATTTTCCGGTTCAATCACTTCCAGCCACTGATCTGCCAGCCCGCCGCCGACCGCGTGTGCCGCTGCTCTGATAATTCCCATACTCACTGCCTCCTTCTAAAAATTCATAGTCTCTTTGTTTTTCTGCTTTTCCCATGCCGATTCCATTTTCCTGGTGTGATCGCCCAGATTGCTGCCGCGATCAGCACCATCGCCAGCATACACTGCAAAATCAGGCTGCACATCGTCCAGTGTGCCGTGATCGCATTGTTTGGAAACACGCCGAACAGCGGCTCGAACCATTTTCTCATGTCGCCGCTTCCCGCCTGTCCATTAATTACATTATAAAACGAGACAGCCGGATTGAAAAGAAAGAGATAGCGTAAAATGCCGGAACTTGCCATTTCCGATGCATTGAGATTAGATGCATACGAATCTGCCGCCCGGAACGCCATCCGGTATGCAAACAGATTGACCGCCATCGTTCCCGCCGTCAGCGCCACCACCGTCACATAGGAGCAGACGGTCGATACCGTCGAGCGACGCAGCACCGATGAATAAAAGATCCCGATACTGCCCGTTAAAATTGCCACAACACCGTGGCACAGAAACAGCATCCCGATGTCACGCAGCGTAATACCCCCGTAGACAAATACGAGCGCCTGTACCGGAAGCGCCGAGACCGCCAGCACCAGCATCGTCACCAGCGAGGACGCCAGTTTTCCAAGCACCATGTCACGCGGCTCCATCGTGGTCGTCAGCATCAGTTCCAGCGTCTGGCGTTCCCGCTCGCCGCTGATACTGCTGGCAGTCAGAGCCGGCATGATGAAAAGCAGCATGATAAATTCGATCGAGGAGACGAACGTGTAGAGATCCAGAAACTGCGAATACTGGATCTCCGCCGTCGTCCTGACCTGATCCGCCACCGAATACATATTAAACAGTGCCACCGCCGCCAGGATACTGTTAAAAACAAACAGAATCGCCATCATGCGGATGCTGCGGCTTCCGACTGTCATTTCCCTCCTAAATACCGGATTCCATCTCATGTTTCAGCACCGCCCTCTCTTCTTCATGTTCTGTGATCTGCATAAACAGTGATTCCAGGCTTCCCTTCTCGCGCATAAAGCTACTGACCATCACATCTGCATCGATAAGCTGCTGCAAAAGCAGCGCCTCATCCTGCCGATCCCCCAAAAAGCCCAGCTTGATCTCATCCCCCTGCACCGCGATCGTCTGCACGCAAGGATGGCTTTTCAGGATCGCAAGCGCCTTTTCTTTCTGGCTGAAAATCGAGATCAGAAGCGGATTGGACGAGTTGATCCGCGCAAAAATCTGATCCATGCTGCCCTGCAGAACCGTTCTTCCCTGCTCAATGATGCCGATCGAGGTACAAAGCTCTGACAATTCCGATAAAATATGGGAGCTGACGAGCAGCGTTTTTCCCTGATCGCGCAGTTCTTTCAGAATCGCCGTATACTCCACCCGGGTGCGAGGATCCAGCCCGGAAGCCGGTTCATCCAGGATCAGAAGATCCGGATCGTGGATGAGCGCCCGCGCCAGACATAGGCGCTGCTTCATACCTCTCGAAAGCCCGTCCACGAAAAAGTCCTCTTTATCTTCCAGCCGCACCTGTTCCAGAAGCGTATGGCAGCGCGTCCGCGCCTGCAGCCCCGTAATTCCGTAGCAGGATGCGAAAAATTCCATATATTCCGATACTTTCAGGTTATCATATACTCCGAAGAAATCCGGCACATAGCCGATCCGCCGCCGGAGTTCTTTTCCGTCTGAGTAAACATCCAGTCCGCCGATCTCCACCTCGCCCTCGTCGGGAACGAGAAGTCCCGCAAGAATCTTGAGCGTCGTCGTCTTGCCTGCCCCATTGGGACCCACGAATCCAAAGAGTTCCCCGTCCGCGACCTCCAGATTCAGCCCATCCAGCGCTTGAAAATTGCCATATCGTTTTCTGAGGTTTTTAATCGTCAGCATCACTCTCTCCTCCCTACGACATAGATTCTTGGAAGCTGGCTTTCCCAGCCATACTCTCCCGTCTGTTCCGGCACATATTTGACGGTCAATGTGTTCGACGGAGACAGGTACGGCGAAAGCTCCTTTGCCGAATACTCTGATTTCAGCTCAATCCGGTCATTGCGCCCGGTCTCATAGTTATAAAAATACATACTTCCGGAGAAGGATGACATATACGGATAGAGCGGATTTTCCGAAAATCGCGGTGACAGAGTCTCAAACGTAAGCTTTTCAATGACAAGGTCACTTCCCAGCGAATATTCGACCGTCGCAGCCTCCGCTGTTTCCCCGCTATACATTGTGTTGTACGCCGCCTCATAATTTCCGGCGAGCACCGTTGGATCTTCCTCAAGCGCCGAACGGTAAAGTTTTCCGTCTTTTTCACGGTTCAGCGGGATTGACTCGGTCACCATGCAAAATCCTTCCCGAAGTGTCCTCGCATCCGCCAGGAAATCTTCCTCTCCCTGGAGCTTCCGGGTTGAAAATGCCACCAGGCACGCCTCAGACGGATTGCGCCCCGCGCCGGAATCCAGATAAAAGCTCAAAAGTCTCGTCCACTCCTGCGCCTTTAAATAGTCCGGATCCTCAATCTCCGCTTTCTCATACTGATCCGCCCCGGTCACCATCTGTGCTGCCGCATACGAATAGCTGACCGGATAATCGCAGCTCTCCTTTCCATCCAGAGAAACCGTCTGCCCAGGCTCTAATCTTCCCAGCAGCACCGCTTTCCCATTGATGAGCAGAGCCGCATTCTCCAGCGGTTCCTCAAAACAGTTTTTTACCGTTCCCGACACCACGCCGTCAAAATAGGAAATATTTCCCTGAACGCCCATCGCGTCCGTTTTCTCCAGCTCACGACGCAAGGTAAACAGATTCGGTGAAAATGCGACCGTATCCCGCATTTTAATTTCGACCCGTTCCGGCTGATAAACAAAGTTTGTATGATACTCTTCCTCACCGGTAAAGCGCACCGCCGAAACCGCATCGTAATAGTAACTGCGCGTCATCGGGCGCACCTCATAGCCCGGCTTTAAGCTCACCGAATACGGCTTGTTATAAGGGCTTCGGATGTTCATATAAGTGGCTTCTTCCGCCTCTTCTCCCGAGGTATCCAGAATCGACGCATACGTCACAAACGGCTCCCGGAAGCGTGTCTTTACGCCCAGCGCATAAATAATGCCGGTAAACAAAAACGCCCCCAGTGTCACCGCCGGCAGATAATACCGGTAAATTCCTCGCTTTTTTAAGTAGAAATAGATGCCCGGACCGATCAAAAGCAGATAGACCACCACGATCACCGTATATGCCGCAACCTTCGGAAGCCGCCCCGCATTGCCGGTGTTGACCAGCCCCTGTACGCTGAAATACGAGCCCGAATAACCGTAGTAATCCTCCTGTGCCAGCTCGTCCACGGTATCACTTCCCAGCACCAGCGTATACAGCTTTTCAAATGAGGATGGATTGGCCAGACACAAATCGCTGATCGCATCCATCGAAAAGGCAGCTGCCACGATCCGCCCCTGTTTGCAGTTCGTATGGGATAACAGCGGGAACACTTCCCCCGCCAGCAGAGTGCTGCCGTTCTTCAGGTTCACATCGACGCATTCTGCCTGGATCTCCCCCGTCTGCTCGCCCGGTGCCGTCTCCCCGCCCAAACTGACCGGAACGATTACCGCATCCAGATACGGCGGCTCCAGCACCTTCTCTGCAAACCTGCCATAATTTCTCGCACAATCCACACCGCCGCCAAAGAGGATCGTACCGCCGTCTTCCACCCAGCGCCGCAGCGCCTCATACTGGACATCGCTGAGCGAATCCATGTCAAATCCAGACACAATTACCAGATCCAGCGGATCGTAACCCAGCCGGTTATCCGGCGCCTGCTCGGCATCAAGAAAAACCGCCCGCGTCCGAAGCGTCCCATACCGGATGCCCGCGCCGTCTAAATAAGAAAGTGCCTCCGGCGTATCCGTCAAAATTCCGATATAGCTCTCCGCAACGTCCTCCTCAGAACCAAGTTTCAGACGTTTCCGGATGACCGTTTTCCCGTTTACATCCTGTACCGATACAAACATCTGATCTGCCCGCACACCCAGCGGGATATAATATTCTTGTTCAAACTTCTCCCCCGCTGCCAACGATACCGGATAAGAATACTGGTACGCCTCCAGACTGGACTGTGCGGTCAGAAACTCCAGCGTTCCCTCAAACGGCGCTTTATTGTTATTCAGAAGAACCGTTACCCGAAGGTAACGGTCGCTCTTTGCCGTATTGTCAAATCCATAGGAAACGTCCATCGACAGCGGCGCATCTGCTTCCTCTTGTGAGGCATATGCGTACCCCGCAGGAAGGCAGAATAGTGCCATCCATCCGATCAATATCGCAAAAAAGAACTGTATTCCCCTCTTTTTCTGCATCCTTTCTCTCCCTATCTGTAACTGTTCACGCATACGTGCCCAGTAACGGAATTTGCCGTGGCTTCGCATTTAAATACGGCAAATTCCTGCTGCCACCATGTTTTCTTACGGCACTTTCGGTTCCAAAAGTGCCTACCTGTGAACAGTAACCAAAAATCCATTAAAATGTCTATCAGATTCTTTCCCACACTCGCCTTTACGGCATCTGGAAATTTTCCCTGTTGATGTCAAAATTCGTCCGCAGGCGCACCGTAAACACCGTTCCATTCAGATCGCTCGTTACCTGAATCGTGCCGCCGTGCATATCGACGATATTTTTGGCGATCGCCAGACCTAACCCTGTGCCGCCCGTGTTGGTCGATCGCGACTGTTCCACGCGGTAGAATTTATTAAATAAGAGAGGCAGCTCGTCTGCCGGAATCACGTAGCCGTAGTTCGTCACCGAGACGGTCACAACCTCTTCCTCCGCATGAATCTGCACCAGCACCCGTTTTCCGTCCGCACCGTACTTGATCGCGTTATTGATCAGGTTGTCAAAGAGGCGCGCCAGAAGATTTCCGTCTGCCGTGATAACCTTGCCCGGGACATTGCTCTGCAGCTCGTAGGAGAGGTTTTTGTCCTTGAAGCTCGGATAAAATTCCTCCAACAGCTGGCTGAGCAGTTTGACGATGTCCACCTTCGACACGTGCATTGCCACTTTTCCATAATTCATTTTGGTAAAACCAAACAAATCTTCGATCAGTTTTTCCAGACGTTTCGATTTTGCATAGGCAATATCAATATATTTTTTCTGCATTTCTGCAGGAATCTCCACCTTGCCGGACAGAAGTTCAAGATAGCCGGTGATCGAGGTCAGCGGTGTCCGCAGATCGTGTGCCACATTGGTAATCAGCTCGTTCTTCGTGCGCTCCGCCTCGCGCTCCTTGTCCATCAGATTCCGGATATCCCCGACCATCTTATTTAAATTGACCGCCATCGCCGTAAACTCGTCGTCGCCCCGCACCTCGATCGTCGTATTCAAATCGCCCTCGGAAATATTCTGAATCGCGGACGAGATCCGGCTGATATAGCGCATGGACCGCTCCTGAAGGGCAAAAAAAGTGACTGAGAAGATCGCGATGCCCGACAGAAGATAGACAAATGCCATCAGTGTCTCTGTCTCCGTCAGGCGCAGGAAAAAAGAATCCCGGTACCGCGTCTCCCGCAGATAGCTGCTGATCATCGAAACATTGGCAATCAGAAATACCTCCACCAGGCATGCCACCACGGTGCTGTAAACGATGTTCATGACCATCCGTGTCCGGAACCGGCGACTCATATCTTTTTTATTTTTCAATTTTGTATCCTACCCCCCAGACCGTTGTAATGATCTTGTTCTGTCGGGTGTCCTCCTTCATCTTGCCGCGAAGCCGTCTGATATGTACCATAACCGTGTTATTTGCCTCGTAGACTTTCTCATTCCACACCTTCTCAAAGATTTCATCGGTGCTGAAGACCCGCCCCGGATTGGATGCCAGCAGATACAGAATGTCAAATTCGATCGGCGTCAGCTTGATCTCCTCGCCGTACACCGTCACTTTATGATTATCTTTGTTGATCGTGAGTCCCTTGATCGAGATCTCATTTTTAACCTGGTTTCCTGCACCGCTCTGCGGATTTAACTGCGTATAGCGGCGAAGCTGTGATTTGACGCGCGCCGTCAGCTCCAGCGGGTTAAATGGTTTCGTCACGTAATCATCCGCGCCGGTTCCCAGTCCCAGAATCTTATCCAGATCCGCTGAGCGCGCGCTCAGCATGATGATCGGGATATTGTTCGTCTCCCGGATCTTGCGGCACATCTCCAGACCATCCATCCCCGGCATCATGATATCGAGAAGCACCAGATGAATCGTCTCCTTCTCCAGAATCTCCAATCCCTCTAACGCATTGGATGCCTTATATACTTTATAACCATCACTGACCAGATAAATCTCCACCAGATCGGCAATCTCTTTCTCATCATCCACCACCAGAACGTGTATTTCAGACATAAAAAAACCTCCCTCATATGTAATGCAGGTTCCCGGTATCTCTATGCGAAATACCAGACGAATATACCTGTTTCCAGTTTACCATATGGGGAGGATTTATGCTTTAAAAATTTATTACATTTTTGGAGAATTTTGCTTATCTGCGAACTGCAATTTCTTTATTGTTCCAGCGGAATAAACACCCTCATCGCCGCCGGGTCCTGCTTTTTTCCAGCTTCCTTCGCCGCCTGCACTGCCTCCGCACAGAAGGTATCCTGCGCGCAGACCGGCTCTTTGCCACGGCGGTTGCGTTTAGCGTAGGTTCCGTCCGGTCTCAGGTACTGCGCCTTGACATTGTCGGCAAGCTGTACCTCTAAGATGTGACAGATGCGTGCTTTCAGCTTCTCATCCTCAACCGGGAAGAGAATCTCCACACGACGGTCGAGGTTTCGCGGCATCCAGTCGGCACTTCCCATGAAAATCTGCGGTTCACCGTCGTTCTCGAAGTAGAAAATACGGCTGTGCTCAAGGAAATTTCCAACGATCGAGCAGACCGTTATATTCTCGCTTAATCCCGGAATCCCGGCGCGCAGACAGCAGATGCCGCGGACGATGAGCTGTATTTTTACCCCCGCATTGGACGCCTCGTAAAGACTCGCAATGATCTCACGGTCGCACAGGGAGTTCATCTTTGCCACGATCCGCGCTGGAATACCTTCGCGGGCGTTGCGCGTTTCCCGCTGGATCAGGCGCAGAAAACGTCCGCGCAGCCACAGCGGCGCCAGCGACAGCTTGTTCCAGCCAAGCGGCTCCGAATAACCCGACAGCATGTTAAAGACTGCAGTCGCATCCTCACCGATCAGCGGATCACAGGTTAAAAGACCGCAGTCGGTGTAGAGTTTTGCCGTCGAATCGTTGTAATTTCCAGTTCCCAGATGGACGTAACGGCGGATGCCCTCTTCCTCGCGGCGCACTACCAGCGTGATCTTACTGTGTGTTTTCAGCCCCAGCAGACCGTAGATAACGTGGCAGCCGGCTTTTTCCAGCATCTTCGCCCAGAGAATATTGTTTTCCTCGTCAAAACGGGCTTTCAGCTCAACCAGAACCGACACCTGTTTTCCATTGTCCGCCGCTTCGGCGAGCGCCGCGATAATCGGGGAGTTGCCGCTGACACGGTAAAGTGTCTGCTTGATCGCCAGCACCTCCGGGTCGCGGGCAGCTTTCTTGATAAAATTGACGACCGGCTCAAAGGTCTCAAACGGGTGGGTCAGCAATATATCGCCTTTGCGGATATTGGCAAAAATATCATCCTCATTCATCAGCGCCGGAACCGGCTGCGGCGTATACGGCGGTGTCTTAAATTCATCAAAGCCCGGCAGACCGAACACCTTCATGAGGACGGTCAGATCAAGCGGCCCGTCAATCTCATAGATCGCGTGCCCGCCGACGTGCAGCTCCTTTTTGAGGATGTCTAAGAGGCGCTTGTCCGCCTTTTTCTCGATATCCAGGCGAATAACCTCGCCCCACTGGCGTTTCTTGAGCTTCTGCTCGATCTCCTTGAGCAAATCCTCCGCCTCATCCTCGTCGATGCTCAGATCGGCATTTCGCATGACACGGAACGGATGGCAGCTGATAATATCATAATTTAAGAACAATTTGTCGATGTTCCGCTCGATGACTTCTTCCAGATAAATGATCGATTTGCCCTCCTGGCACGGCAGCTCCACCACGCGCGCAAGCCCGCCCGGCACGCAGACCATCGCAAATTCCAGCTCGCCGTCTCCCTTTTTCTTGCGAACCAGCGCGGCGATATTTAACGATTTATTGTGAATAAGCGGGAACGGGCGGGAGGAATCAACCGCCATCGGCGTGAGGACCGGGTAGACCGATTCCTCAAAATACCGATCAACGTACACCGCTTCTTCCTTCGTAAGCTTCTCATGCTCGGTGACCACGCGCAGACCGTGCTGTTTTAAGAGCGGCAGGAGCATCCGGTTGTAGGTCCGGTACTGATTCTCGACCAGCTCATGCGTTTTTCCATCAATCGCATCCAGCTGTTCCTGTGCCGTCATACCCGCAATATCCCGCTTCGTATAATTGGCGTGAACCATGTCCTTGAGGGATGCCACGCGGACCATGAAAAACTCATCCAGGTTCGACGCCGTGATGCTTAAAAATTTCAGGCGTTCAAACAGCGGGGTCGTCTTATCGCGCGCCTCACCCAGAATCCGGTAGTTAAATTCCAGCCAGCTCAGTTCACGGTTTACATAATTTTCAGGTTCTCCGTATTTCAACACTGCATCCGACATCCTTATACCCCTCTTTTCTGCCTGAGTACAGGCCGTATTCCAAAGACTTCCTCAAAGAAATCTGCCTTCTGGTCAAATGAATACTGCTCCAGCACGATACTCTCCGGACAGTCCGTCGTAATCACCAGACTGCCGTTCCGCACAGCGATGCGGCTGTCGCTCAGCTTCTGGCGGTGGCTGCGGTCCATCGAATTGGCCAGACGCAAAATTGCCGTCAGCTTCGCAATCAGGATCGTCAGCTCTCTCCGGGAGGTTCCAAGCCCCGCATACTGGGACAGATCCGACTCCAGGATGACCTCATCATAGGCATATTCCTGAATGTTGTAGCGCACGATATTGGCTACAACCTCGCGCTCCAGATGGGAAATTCCGATGATCTCCGTATCCATGATGATCTGGTACGAGCTTTCCGAACCGCGCGTGATGCTGACAAACTTGCCGCAGTCATGCAGGGTCGCTGCGATCTTTAAAAGCAGGCGTTCCCGCGCTCCCAGACCATGGTATTTTTTCGTTGCATCAAAGATCATCTCCGCCGACCGCTCTACCTCGCGCACATGTGCGCCGTGGCAGCGGTAGCGCTTCGCCATCTGGCGCGCCGTTGAGAGGATATCTGCCTCAAAATCATGATGGAAGCGGACCAGACGGTTTTCCTGTGCGTACTCTGCCGCGATACCATCGCAGAGTGTCGTCCCCGGTGCCCAGATATAGGAAGCACCCGTCATGTCTAATACCTTCCGGTAGAGAATCGCACTTGGAATCAGCACTTCTGCGTAATCCTGCGGCAGCTCATAGCGCTCCTGAATCTCCTCCGAGGACATTCCAATCAGCTTCTCGCAGAACACGCCAAATTCCTTTGCCGTGAACCGCGCCCCGCCTTTTTCATGCATGCCGCGGCTGATCATATAGTTCATTGTCTCGCCGGTCGCAATCAGCGTCTCGATCTGATGCTCTTTTAAAAATATCTTCCGGAATGTGTATAATTCATTTTCTACCAGCTCGTCGATGATCGCCGGGATCTTCCGGTAATCGACTCGCCAGTGTGCTGACATTTCGCTTAAGCGCAGCACGCCGAGCAGAAGGTTCTGCGTCGATACCAGTACCTCCTCATCAAAGAGGGAGATCTGGGTGCTTCCGAATCCGACATCCATCAACGCCGCGCCGTTTTTCACGGTGCGCTGGAATTCTTCCTCCCTGGCTGCAACAGCTTTATAACTCTTAAAACGCAGCTCCGAGTTGTTCATCGTGCGGACCCGGAGTCCGGTACGCACCAGAATCCGGTCCAGTACCATCTGGCTGTTCCGCGCCTCCCGAAGCGCACTGCTCGCAAATGCCCGGTAATCCGATACCCGGTATGTTTTCATCACTTCCCGGAACTTATTCAGGACCTCGCACATTTCCTCCACGATCTCGTGGCTCAAACGTCCGTCATTGTACGTGTCTTTGCCAAGCGCCAGCGCATGGCGCACATGATCGATCTCGCGGATTCCGGCGGAAGCAGAAATCTCGAAAATTCCCAGCTCCAGTTCGAAGGAACCCACATCAATAGCGGCAAAGGTTTTAACGGTCATATTACTTGATCTCTCCTTTCAGCTTGCTGCGTAAGTTTGCAATAAACTGGGTGGCAGTACGTCCGGACAGCCCGCCGTGGCTTAACTCCCACTTGTTGGCTTCCAGAAGCAGATCTGCCTCCGGCATATGGATGTGGTATTTGTCTGCCAGCACGCGAACGATGTTCTGGAATTCTTTCTTGTCCGGTGAGCCGTAGTAGATCGTGACGCCAAAACGCGCAACCAGGGACAGTTTTTCCTGCACCGTATCGTTGGAGTGCAGATCGTCGTCCAGCTCGCGCTTATCACTGAATTTTTCGCGGATTAAGTGGCGGCGGTTCGATGTCGCATAGATCAGGACATTCTGCGGCTTGATGCCGAGACCGCCTTCAATGATTGCTTTCAGATATTTATATTCCAGCTCATATTCCTCAAAGGAAAGGTCGTCCATATAAATGATAAATTTGTAGTTGCGGTCTTTGATCTGCTCCAGGACATCTGACAGTCCGCGGAACTGATGCTTGTACACCTCGATCATGCGGAGTCCGCGGTCATAATACTGATTTAAGATCGCCTTGATACTGGATGATTTACCGGTACCGCTGTCACCGAAAAGCAGGCAGTTGTTTGCCGCGCGCCCCTCGATAAATGCCTCGGTATTCTCAATCAGCTTGGCTTTCTGCAGCTCATAGCCTACCAGATCGCTCAGCTCGATATGTTCCACGCGCGTGATCGGCTCGATATCGACCTGCTTTGCCTCGTCATCCATGATAATATGGAATGCTTTGTTAAGACCAAACTTGCCGACACCAAATTCTTTATAAAATTCGGTCACGATATCCTGAAATTCCTGATCACTCTCCGCATTCTCCAGGGAAACCGATAATTCAACGATCCGGTCGCGGATGCGGTGGTTGAACGCCTTGCTGTTTTCCAGCGCATTTTCGTAATGCTTCATCTCCGACCAGATGCCGTTCTCAGTCTCGTCCAGACAGGCAATATCCAGGGAAAAAAGCTCTCTGACCTGTGCAAAATCGTGACGTGCAAGCTCGCTCAAGCTGCCGCCGACCGGTCCGATGATCTCGCAGGATGTGCTGTAGGCATTTTCATTGTTTGCCATGCAGAACGCCAGGAAACAATGCCACAGGTTTCCGCGGAATCCATAGGTCACTGCCAGATCGATGAGCTGGCTCGCGCATGCATACGCATCCGGGCGTGCCTCGCCCTCCTCTGGTTTTAAGAGGCTGCACATGTCATCAAATAACTGCTGATACCGCAGGTTGCGATATAAAATCATCGTATTTTTTCTTTTTTCTTCCATTCTTCTGCCTTTCCGGTTACCATCACATTTTTTTACAGTACTTTCAGTCTCAAAAATGCCTGCCCGTGGACAGCAACCCATTCTGTCTTGTCCTAAGCTAAAGAGTCTAGTAATTTCCTAATATTTTTACATTTTTCGCTTCGCGCATGATTCCGTACAGTGCATTCTGCACACCGGCATCCTCCAGGTTTCCCTCGATGTCCACGAAGAAGCGGTACTGCCAACTCTCCTCCGGGATCGGACGGGACTCGATCATACGCATATTGACGTCATTGAAAATAAAATTGCCGAGCATACTGTACAGCGTACCGCTGCGGTGCGGCAGCTCGAAACAGAGGCTGATTTTCTCTGCACCCGCCTGATAGACGCGATCCTTCGCCAGAATCAGGAAACGGGTCGTATTGTCCGGACAGTTGTTGATCGGACCTGCCAGCTTTTTGAGTCCGTAAATCTCACCTGCCACCTCACCTGCGACTGCCGCCTGTGACGGATCTTTCTCATCGCGTACCTTCTGTGCCGCCACAGCATTATTTTCCATGCTGAGCTGCTGCCAGTCGTGCTGGTTTAAGAAGTCGCTGCTCTGCATCAACGCCTGCGGATGGGCAAAAACACGCTTCACATCGGAAAGTTCCGCGTCCGGTGTGCCAAGCAGGTAGTGATGTACCGGCAGAAATGTCTCCGCCACGATCACATTGTCGTATTTTAAAAGCAGATCATAGTTGTCCGTCACGGCACCGGCGGAAGAATTTTCAATCGGAAGCACCGCAAAATCGGCTTTTCCCTCCTGAATCTCCACCATCATATCCTCAAACCGGCGTACATGATGGATATCCGCGTCTTTTCCAAAGAACTGCAGCGCCGCCGCATGACCGTAAGCGCCCTCTAATCCCTGGAACACCACGCGCTTTCCGGCTGTTTCAAGCTTCTCCACCTTATGGAAGCCCAGATCCGGACCGCCGACGCGCCCTGCAATGGTCTGATACTGATACCGGCGGCTCAGCGTCATCATCTGCAAAAACAGTTCGGCAACCGCCTGCTTGTTGAACTCGCTCTCCGCCATCGCCTGAACTGACTCGATCTTCTGTTTCTCACGCTCGGCGTCGTAAACCGCCTTTCCGGTCGCGATCTTATACTCTGCCACCTCGCTGCAAAGGCGCATTCTCTCCTCAAATAACTTTTCTATCTGGGTGTCAATCTGGTCCAGACGCCCTCTTATCTCCAGCAAATCCATCTCTTAGCTGTTCTCCTTTTCCATCTCTGAAAGCATCCCTGCGATCTTTTCTCTCGTATATGCGCCGACAAACTTCCGGTTCTCCGGATCCAGCTCTTTCACGATAAACGGCTCGCCGAACTCAATCACGACATGGCTTGGACAAATAAGCGGAATATGCTTCTCAAAGACCTCCGCTGTTCCCTTGATCGCCACTGGAACAACCGGACAGCCAGATTTCTCTGCAATCTTCAAGCTTCCCTCTTTAAATGGAAGCAGATCTGAAAGCTGTTCATTTTTATTGCGGGTTCCCTCCGGAAAAATCCAGACAGAAACGCCGCGGCGCACTTTCTCGATCCCCGCCAGAATCGTTTTTAAACCTTCTTTTATATTATTCCGATCTAAAAACAGACAGTTGACATTGAGCATCCATTTTGACAAGAGCGGAATCTTCTCCATCTCTTTCTTTGCCACAAATCCCATCAGTCCCGGAACCGTCGTATAGCCAACCAGGATATCAAAATAGCTCCGGTGGTTTCCCACATAGAGCACCGGGCGATCCTGCGGAATATTTTCATATCCGCGCACCTCTACCGTCACACCTGCCATTTTGAGCAGTTTTTCAAAAATATTACGCACCATCTGGGTGCTTTCTTCCTCCACTGCGACCGGATCTACCTGTCCCTGTTTATCCATACGGTGCAATGTGCCGATGGAACCAACAAGGAAGCTGACGATCGTTCCTACTATCTTTATCGCGCGAAACATACTGATACCTCTCTTTTCTCTTGTATCTGTCCGAAACCGTCTGGTTTTTATCCTGCTATTTTCATTTCCAGACAGACTGCTTTACTGTCTCATTATATAGAAAGAAGCAGGGTTTTACAAGACTTTCCTTGTAAGACATCCTGCCTCTGTTACTGTTCACGCATACGTGCCCAGTATCGGAATTTGCCGTGGCTTCGCATTTAAATACGGCAAATTCCTGCTGCCACCACGTTTTCTTACGGCACTTTCGGTTCCCAAAGTGCCTACCTGTGAACAGTAACCTGCCTCTCTATTTTTTATGGATTCACAATCTCCGTCTTTCCGCTGATCAGCGCTTCCACCTCGATTCCACCTATCTCGCACAAGATTCCCTCATAGCTTTCCAGTGTATCGCTGTAATACACGCTGTAGATAGACACATCCTCAGAAATCTCTCCATCCAGATAGTTTTCCAGCGGATTTTCTCCCAGATCCCGGAAAGAACCACCCAGATCCATCATCAGCTCCCAGCTTTCCGGATGAATGTCCTGTTCATCCAAATCATGTAGATACATCCAGAGCGCCATGCATAGAATCCTCGCCTCGGCTTTCGCCCGCACTTCCTTCGCTTTCTGTACCTGTCCGGACATGATCGGGATCGAAACTGCAACGAGAATCGCCACAATCCCGGTCACGATCAGCAGCTCTGCCAGCGTAAAGCCTGACCGTGCCCTAGCGGAACTGGTTCTTTTCTCTGTCATAGGTATATCCCACCGCCTGCAGCTTCTTCTCAAGCTCCGACCGTTCTGTATCAAACGCACTGCATAATTCATCTAAATCCGGGTAAAAATCTCTGAGCTGTGTGTTCACAAAACTCAGGCACATAATCGGATCGTTCGGTATTTTTCCTGCCATCTTTTTCCCTTTCTGTCCTTTTATTCATACTCAAACGTAACCGTCACATAGTAACCGCGGTCAT
This sequence comes from Clostridium fessum, assembly GCF_027698965.1. NCBI lineage: Bacteria > Bacillati > Bacillota > Clostridia > Eubacteriales > Clostridiaceae > Clostridium > Clostridium fessum. The sequence continues at coordinate 164,882 of NZ_JAQEQF010000007.1, read as the reverse complement.
TTTCCTCGATCGCCTTTACCACGCCATGATCGGCGGGAATCCGGTCATTCAGCTTAAAAAGCCCCGACATCGCCACCGCCGGTTCAATCATATAATTGACATTAAACGGCGTCACCGACTCCGTCACCTCTACTGTCTGTCCGACTTCTACCAGTCCCGGACGTTCCATTTTAAATACAACATCTCTTGTCACGCCGTTTTTCCTCTTCTTTCTGGTCTGATCCCCAATTCTGGCTGCCGGCATATCCTCACGCCGTGCCTCTGATTTCAAATTTTTTTTACACGAACCATAACCGCCAGCTTACCAGTTTTCTAGTATACGGCACTTTTTTCCTTTTATCAACTGCGCCCACATAACCTACCGTTCGTTTTTTTCACGCGCCATCCGCCGCAGCTGCCGAAATCCAAGCCATGCCAGTAAAAGCAGCAGCAGACTTACACTGATCGTCAGTCCGTAGTGAATCCACCGTCTCCAGAACGGAAGCGGGAGGTTTTCCACCGGCGCAGTCTCTGTTTCCACCAGAGTTCCCGGATCCACTTCTATTTCTGTCATCTCTTCCACATCCAGTTCCGCTTTTTCATACTCCATCCGCCTCCGGTAACGCTCATATTCCGGAAGTCTGACCGTTCCCCCGTACACTGCCCGGCAATCCCATACGCGGCGTTTTGCCTGTACCGCCGCATTGCGGCACCAGATGCCAGCCTCATCCTGATAAGCATCTCCCTCCCAGCTTGCGGACTCAATCTGCACCTCATCCTCCGATAGCCCTGCACTTGCAAGCAGTTCTTCCCTGCACGCCTCCAACGGCGGCACTTTTTCATCATGCATCACGACAGTTCCACCCAGCCGGTATGTGTCCGCCCCGTATTCGTGAAATACGACCGAAATCTCAAATCCATCCTGCCAGTGTTCGTTCTCATAAGAGGTTCTTTTCAGATCCAACATAACCGATACGGTCTTCCGGCTCTCCCGATCCTCCACCTCCATCGGCGCTCTCGCCGGGATCTCCTGTTCCCGCGTCACGGATGGATAGACCATCTCCCCCGAAACCTCCCGCGTTCTGCCGCGCACCGGCACCGCCTCTATCTCTGTCCCCACAAGCCGGTAGGTAATTTCCCCCTCTTCCAGATATTCTTCCGGCGCTTCTGGTATCTCAACCTCTTTCAAATAGGAAGAAGAATAACGGATCCGCCGTTCTCCCGCCTTATCTTCCTGTGCGTAAGCCTGTCCGCCGGTGCCCTGCAGGCACAGCAGCACAAACGTCAGCACTGCCAGCCTCCCGCCATATCTTCTGTCTTCTCTTTTCCCCATACATTCTCCCTTTCTGCCATTCCCCGGCAAATGTCTCCTGCCAGCCGAACCGCATTCTTTCGTAAGCACGTTCTAAATTTCCGTACTCCTCTCTCAACCTTCTCCATCCTTTCTAAAATTGTTATTGTTCACGCATACGTGCCCCGTAACGGAATTTGCCGTGGCTTCGCATTTAAATACGGCAAATTCCCGCTACCACCACGTTTTCTTACGGCACTTTCGGTTCCAAAAGTGCCTACCTGTGAACAGTAACGATATGATACTTATATTCAGCACTGCTCAATCATATGACTGCTATTTTTTTGTTTCATAGGACGCAGTTTCCCCTGAAACAAAAAATGCATTATGAAATTTCATAAATACCCGGATATTTCTGTGAATCACAGATGCCCTCTTTGCGGGCAGAATCATCGAATGCCGTCCGGAACCGGACTTTGAACTGCATCGTACCTTTATTATAGTCTGCCCTATCTCAAAATACAATTTATAAATCGCTCCCGCGGCATTTTCTACAAAAACCCCTTTTCATCCAGCATTTACTTATAAGTGTTATACAAAAAATCGAATACGAGTTTCTGTTTGGTACGGCAAAATGACTTGACTGGACAGCAGATTTTAGGTATACTTGCATATAGGTACATTTTACAAAATAAGAGCGGAGGAAATTAAACTATGAAGTGTCTTATCATTGACAAAGTATACGCTGGTATTGCTGAAGAACTCAGCAAATACATGGAAGTTAAAACTGCAGAGAATCTGCCGTCCACCAAGGATCAGTTATTAGCTGAAATCGGTGACGTAGACGTTCTGATCATGCGTGTAGATCCGAAGATCGATCAGGAGATCATCGACGCTGCTAAGAACCTGAAGGTTATCGGCGTTTGCTCCGTTGGTCTGAACCACATTGATATGGACTACGCAAAATCCAAAGGAATCCAGATCTTCAACGCACCGGGCTTAAACGCTAACGCAGTTGCAGAGCTGACCATTTCCAAGATGTTAGATATCTCCCGTGGTACTTTCACAGCTAACTACGATGTAAAAGTAAAACATGAGTGGAACAAATATAAATTCGAAGGTCGTGAGCTTCGCGGCAAGACTCTGGGCGTTATGGGCTTCGGTCGTATCGGTAAGAGAGTCGGTGAACTTGGTCGTGCATTTGGTATGACTGTCGTTGCTTACGATCCATTCCTGAAACCGGAAGATTTCGAGAAAGAGCATGCAACTGGCATGTCCGTAGACGAGATGTTAAAGGTAGCTGATTTCGTATCTATCCACGTACCGCTGACACCAGAGACAAAGGATCTGTTCAACGCTAAGTCCATCGCTGAGATGAAGGATGATGCAGTTGTTCTGAACATGAGTCGTGGTGGTATCGTAAACGAGAAAGATATGTACGAGGCTCTGAAAGCTGGCAAGATCGGCGGCTACGCAGCAGACGTTATGGAGAACGAGCTGGCTGGCAGCGGTCTGACAGGTGATGATACATTCGCAAGCCCGCTGTTCGAGTGCGACAACTTCATCGTTTCCCCGCACATCGGCGCTCAGTCCGTAGATGCTTCCAGAGACATCGGACTTCACATCATTTCCAAGGTAAAAGAGGCTCTTTCCCTGTAATCAGGAAACCAGTCTTATACTCATATAGGAAATCCTGCGGAAATCGTTCTGCAGAAACTGCATAAAGACAGGAACCGGATGATACTCTCGCCGGTTCCTGTTTTTTTGTTTCATAGGAAACTACTGGAATACCACTGGTTCCTCCAGCAGTTCCGTCCGCAGCACAATATACGGATACGACGGCTCTTCCCCGGTCGGCTCGCTTCTCTCCGGTCCTTTTAACTCGGTCTTGACGATGATCGAATTGTCCGTCAGGTACAACTCCGGAACCGTAATGCTGTAACCGCCGGTCTCCTGCTTGCCGTACCCGGCAGCTATGTAGAGGTCATTTCCGCTTGTGTAAGTCAGGCGGAAGGAATCGTTCTTCTTTTCTTCTATGATCTGCGCCAGCTCCTGCGGCGTCTCATCGGGACCTATGACGGCAAATTCCAGATCCCGCAATTTTTCTGCCTGTTTTTCACCGCCGCATGCAACCGCATAGACCCCCGCCAGAAAGATTCCCATCACAACCATAAGGCTTAGAAGCCATTTTTTCCTGCTTTTCTTACTTTTCATCAAATAAAAAACCTCCCGCTCCCCTGCACGCAGCCACGCGGCAAAATGCTTTGATTTACTGCATTTTATGAAGCGGAAGGTTGTGATATTCTATCTTTTTTCCTTTTTCCCTGGCATACGCCAGCAGCCGGTCGTTCGCCGCCGCCCAGCCCCCATACTGCCTGCGGCACGCAATCACGCACTGGCACGCATCCAGACATTCTCTGGCTTCTTGTTCCTTTTCCTCTGATATTTCTTCAAATGCGGGGACTGCAATCAATCTGGACGCCAATGTACAAGCCGGCGGATAATCTAAGTCGGCTTCCGATACGATCCCTGCCGCAAACGTGGTTCCAGCTCTCTGAAGCTGCCAGAAGACAGCGCGCCCGCTTCCTCCTCCTGCCAGCACAAACACCTCTGGCGCCCCCTCCGGACGCGGAAGCTCCATACTGCCGCCTGTCTGACGGAAGCGCCCTTCCTCGATCTGGAAAAGCTCGGAAAGATGTTCCGGAGTCAGCATCTCTTCCGGGCGTCCAAACCGGCTTTCCTGCCCCGGGCTGACGCACAGCACCCAGTCAGAGACGCGCTCCGCCAGATCAAGTTCATGAATGGATAAAATGACTGCCACCTTCTTGCGGCGCGCCAGCTCCTGCAAGACCGACATAAATTCCAGCTTATAACGGATATCCAGATAGGAAGTCGGCTCATCGAGAAGCAGCAGTTCCGGCTCCTGACAGAGCGCCCGCGCCAGCATCACCCGCTGCCGCTGACCGTCGCTGAGCGTCTGGAAGTCCCGCTCCCGAAGCTCTGATACCTGCACTGCCTCCATCGCCTCATCAACTGCCTTCCAGTCCTCCTCCGAGAGGACACCAAAACGCCCCGTGTACGGATAACGCCCGGCTGCCACAACATCCCGGCAGGTCATCCACTCTGCATGGACCTTTTCCGTAAACATGACCGCCATCCGCCGTGCGCGCTCCGTTCCCTTCATTCCCAGAAGGTCCGCGCCGTCCAGGTAAACCGCGCCTCCCAGAGGGGGAAGCTGCGCGGCGACACTCTTTAAAATGGTCGATTTTCCGGCTCCATTCGGTCCGACTAAAGTCAGGATCTCACCCTTCTTTATCCCGATCCGGACTGGATTTAAGATCTGTTTTCCACCGTATCCAACCTGTAAGTCCTCTGTATAAAAGTAGATCTTCTCCTCAGTTTCTGGATTCATGGTATTTTCTCCTCTGCTGCTCTATGCTTCAGGTGCTCTTTCGATGTTTCCGCATCATCACAAAAATCACGACCGGCGCACCGAAGACAGCTGTTACCGTGCTGATGCTCAATTCCGTCGGGGCAAAGACCGTCCGCGCCAGCCAGTCGCTGAACAGGCAGAACACGCTTCCGCCCAGGAAACAGCCCGGAATCAGTACCAGCGGTCTTGTATCGGCAAACAGCCAGCGGATCAGATGCGGAACCGCGATTCCAACAAAGGAAACCGGACCGGCAAATGCCGCTACGCAGCCAGATAAGATGCTGGACAAAATCACCATAAAGAAACGCAGATGTGCGACATTGACTCCCATGCTTTTCGCATACGTCTCCCCCATCTGGTATGCGCCGATCGGCTTGGATAACAGAAACACCGCTGCCGCTGAGACAAAGGTCACGCCCGCCATGACTGCTACATTTTCCCATGTCATACCAGAAAAACTTCCGCGCGACCAGTTATGCAGGTTGACAATATCCGCATCACTGGCGAAGGTCACAACAAAATCCGTGATTGCCGAGCAAATATAGCCGATCATCACGCCCCCGACGATCAGCATTGCCATCTGTTCCATTTTCCGCGCGACCAGGAGCACAAACAGCATAGAGAGAAGCGCTCCGGCAAATGCCGCTGCCACCAGCATCCCCGAATTGATCGTAATATTCCATTCCAGAAATCCGACCATCACAAGTGCTACCAAAAGCTTTGAACCAGAAGAAATTCCCAGCACAAAGGGACCCGCGATCGGATTGTGGAAAAAGGTCTGTAACAGATACCCTGACAGTGCCAGCGCCCCGCCAAGGATCAGCGCCGCCAGCGCGCGCGGCAGACGGATCTCCCAGATGATCGTCCATGCCATTCCACGCAGCTTAGGCTCCCGCAATTCCTCTAAAAATTCCACGAGTGGAACCGATACACTGCCCGAGCAGGCGCTCCAGATAAGCGACAGGAGCAGCAGCATAATCAGAAGCAGAAATGCGGCTGCGATCCGCACCTGTCTGCCTGCCTGCGCCAGGTTTCTTTGTTTTTTTTCCTGTTTTTGTCTGTTTGCTTCTGATACTGAACGCATCGTTTCTCCTATCTATCTTTATTACACTTTCCTTCCTCACGACTGTAATTTATACAGATATGTCCCATCTTCCTGGCTTCCGCTGAAAATCGCATGGATATCTTCCAGCATCGCTCCAACTGACATAGATTCCTGATAGAGATTCTTCGTCGTACACCAGACATTTCCCGCCTGTACCGCCTTGAAATCCTTGAGAACCGGCGCTTTTGCCAAAAGCTCCGAAATTGAGTGAATCTCTCCATCGATTGTACTGTTATAAATCAGATAATCGGATTCTTTCGCGGCTGCATAAAATTCTTCCATCTGCATATTGACGGTCGAAGACCGCTTTCCGTCATCCCCCAGATGCCCGAATATGTATCTGCCGCCCGCTAATTCTATCATTTTCGGTATATAATCAGAGGAACGGCGCACGTTCACGCTGCCCTGGTTCGTAATATAGAAAAATGCCGCCGACGGCTTTTCCGCCTGTGCCGTCTGTTCTGTTTTTACGCTCCCGCCTGCGTTCTCCGCATCCGAACCTTCTTCTGTAACACGCTGCAAAGCCGCTTCCTGCTTTGCAAATGCCGCTTCCGCCTCTTTTTCTTTTCCGGTCAGCACTCCATACAGGCGGATCCATTCCGTCCGCCCCAGCGGATGTGCTTCGTAGCTGGAATGATCCACAAGCACCGGGATTCCGAAACTTTCCAACTTTTCTTTTACCTCCGGCGAATGGAGAATCATCGTATTTTCTATTGCAAGACCGCAGCCCTCCGAGACGATCCGCTCATAATCCGGTTCGCTGTACTTGCCTGCGTAGAGAATTGACCCATTCTCCATCGCCTCCTTTGCCTCCGGGATGTACCAGCCCGACGCATCGGTTCCCGAAAACCGGATATCCGAAAGCGCTCCCAGCATCCGGAACATATCCATGGTCGCGGTCGCTACCAGATAAATCTGTTTGACCGGGCGCTTAAGCACCTGGATCGAATCCGGAAGATCTTCCGGCACCTTTCCGCCCTCTGGAATCAGAAGAAAACGGCTTCCATCCGCAACCGAAACTGCTTCGTACTGCATCCCGTCCGCATCCTCATAGGTATCGACCGCAAACTGGGTCGCATAGGCAAGCTCCATCCGCGATTTCCAGGCCAGGGACGCACTGATCGCCTCACCCGGCTGTGGAAGTGATGCCTCCGCCACCTGTGCGTCCACGTTTTCTGCCGGCTGGGACACTTTCGTACCTTTACCCGCCTCATTGGATGTCTCACTGGCGGATGTAGACGACGCTGCCGCCACCGCACTCTTTCCCGTATTTCCACAGCCACTCAAGAGCAGCACCCCCATAAGCGACAGCCCTGCCATCCTAAGTAACCTTTTCTTTCCCGTTATCCATCCTATTTTCTTCATTTTTCCCACTCTGCCTCTCTCACGTGCGCCACATACAGCTTCCGGATCGCCTCAACCTCTCCCAGTCCCCGGATGCGGCATTCCACCTGGTATCCGGCGCGTTCCAGGCGGCTCTTCCAGGAATCCTCCTCTTCACCTGCCATATCCTGATTCGCATGGTCGCCTGCAACCACCATGAGCGGCTGCAGCACTGCCCTCTGATAGTGTTTCTGCGCGCCCAATTTCTCGATCACCGCCTGTAAATCCGGCTGCGCCTCCACGGTTCCGATGTAATAATTTGCATAGCCGCCCGCGATCATCCTATCCTGCATCTTCTGATACACCTGATTGGAAGCCGCGTCCGTCCCATGCCCCATCAGGCAGAGTGCCGTTTTTCCATCGTCATATCCGCCCAGTTCTCCTGCCATCGCCCGGATCACCGCATCCAGATCCGCTTCACTGGCAAGAAGCGGTGCTCCCAGCGCCAGCCGTTCAAAACGCCCCTGATTCGCTTCCACTTCCGCTTTTACATCCATGTATTCAAATCCATCCATCAGATGGGTCGGCTGCACAATCAGACTTTTAATCCCATCGGCTGCTGCCCGGTCAAGTGCCTCCTTCAAATTGTCGATCGACCGTTGATCCCGCTTTTTCAATTTATCAATGATCCTCTGGCTGGTAAATGCCCGGCGCACCTCATATGCCGGAAATGCCTCCGCCACTGCACGCTCAACCGCTCCGATCGTCTTTTCTCGGCTGTCATTGTAGCTTGTCCCGAAGCTGACTACCAGGATTGCCTGTCTTGGTTCCATCTATCATTCTTCCTCTTTGTTTTTTATCTTTCAATTCAGAATTTTCCCGTTCCTCCTACGCTGCCATATGCCTGAATCTGGCTGACATATAGCTTTATGAATCGAAGCTACTATAGCATATTTTGAAATAGTTTGCAATGAAGCAGAAAAAATGGCACTCCGCCCGTCCAGGCGGAATGCCCCTTTTTCTGCTTTCAGCTCCAATTTTACCAGCTTTTCTATTTCTCATCCCGGCTGCACGCGCGCAGCTGGTGCTCATGCTCATATTTTTCTTTCGTCGCCATCCCGCCCCGGATATGGCGTTCCGCTTTGTTGATGTCCAGTACTACACGCGCCCGGGATGCAAGCGGCGGATTGATATGGGAAAGGCGCTCGGCCACATCTTTATGTACGGTTGTCACAAATCAGAACATCTTCATCAATATGCAGGTCTTCTAATAGATGAAGGAAAATTTTCACTTGTCCAGACTTGTCCACTTCTATTCTATCAATGATTTTTTTCAACTGAACATTATCCATTTTTCTTACATCTACTATATCTTCAATCGTTTTAAATGTATTAGCCAAACGCATTTCCAATGTTCTACTATCTACCTGACAGCAGGACATTATCTTTAATTCATTTTCAATCACATCTATCTGTTTATGTACTGCTTCGTTTTTGGCTTTTGCTTCTTCACGTGATAACAGTCCATCACTTCGCATTTCTATATAACGCTCTCTCTTTGCCTGTAGCCTATTCAATTCCTTTTTTAATTCCTTTTCACGCTGAAAATTATCACTTGTTTTTTTATAAATCCGTGTAAATTCCGCCTTAACCCGCTTTATCATCATCTCTTTATCTGCTATAAGATTCTCAAACATCTCCTGTATTATGTCCATTAATTCTTCTTCTTTGACCTTACTTGCATTCGGGCAAGCATCTACTCCTCTATAATTTCGATTCGAGCATATCCAAGATGCTATTTTTTTCTTTCCTCTTGCCTGTCGTCGAAATGACCTACCACAATCTTTGCACTTAATTAATGTAGAAAAAGGATAGCGATTACTATATCGTTCGCTTGTCATATGAAAAGCATCATATCTTTCTGCAAAATTTTTCTGCGCTTGTGCAAAGGTTTCATCACTGATAATTCTAAGTTCTGGACGCTCTACAACGTCCCATTCACTCGGATCCTTTGCTCTCCGCTTGCCTGTCAGAAAATCTTCCACTTCTTCTTTTCCATTTATGATTTTCCCTGTATAAATATCATGTTTAAGGATCCGACCAATTGCGTGCTGCGACCACTTACAATGACGTTTTGTCCGTATATTCATTTCATTCAATTTGGTAGCAATTGAAAGACTTCCATATCCTTCTTCTGTATACCATTTAAAAATTTGACGGACAATCTCAGCTTCTTGTTCATTTATATCCAACTTAAAATATTCTCCCGGTGTTTTATCATATCCATATACAATATTAGGGACTCTTCCTCGTTCTGCATTAAATTTCTTTCCAAATTTAACCTTTTTAGACATATTTGCGCTTTCTTCCTGTGCCTGAGCCGCGCAAATTGTCAATGCAAATTCACTTTGCTCCAAAACCGTCATGTTATATGTAACAAACTCAACATCTACTCCCAACGATTTTAACTTTCGTATTCCTTGTAAAAAATCCACCGTATTCCTAGCCATTCTGGATGCATCTTTAACCAATAGTTTTTCAAAAAATCCTCTTTCAGCATCGCGTAACATTTGTAAAAACTGTTTTCGATTTTTTACTTTTGTTCCAGAAATACCTTCGTCAGCATATATTTTTACCATATTATCTTTTTTACGATCTGCATATTCTTCAAAAAAATTTTTTTGAGTCTCCAAACTGTTGATTTGATCCTTTTTATCTGTTGATACTCGACAATACGCTGCAACATTCATATTATATTCTCCTTTTACCAATCTACATATTTTACAAAAATAGCCCCGCACAAATGCGGGGCTAGATTTTATCAAGCTGATTCTTTAGCATTTTGATTTTCGCCCTCACCTAAAAAGGCTTTTTCCGCTTTTTGCTTATTGATATCTACTAATATTCTAAATAAATAATCTTCCATTGCTTTTTCTTCATTTGGGTTATGGATCACATAATCCAAACATTTGTTTCTTCTCATAAATCCTCCCAAGGATCATCCTTTGTCCAATTACTATGTATAAGTTTCTAAAAATAGTCCTATTATTGACAAATTGAAATTTTTTCATTTTTATTCGCCTTTCAACTCTTTCTTGTATTTATAATATGTATTCCGTGACAAACCCGTTAATTTCATCACATCTATATCATTTAAACTTCCATCGAAATCTTTGCTATATTTTTTAATTGCTTCCTGAAACCCAGCTTTTTTCTTAATATGTAGCTTACGCCCTGATTGCATTCCAATTCTTTTTCCATGTAACCTTGCTGATTCTAGTCCCTCTTTGGTTCTTTGCCGTAAATCTGCCACTTCTTTTTCCGCTTGTTCAAATGAAATTTGAATCTGTTTTTCAGCTAAACGCATTAAATATTCCCGAACAGCCTTTAAAATTATATCGGCATCAGTTCCAGTATCTGGAATTTCATTTTCCATTGATTTCTTATAAACTTCGGTATTAATATGCGGTTCTTTCAAAAATATAAGCGAAATCCCCTTATCAAAAAGTTCGTGATATAGTGCAAACCCGTCTTCTGCGTTTCGGCTCATTCGCGAAACTGAATCAAAATAAATTGTATCTCCGAACTGTAAATGACTATATAATTTCATCCATTCGGGTCTATTCAATGTTGTTCCTGTAAACTTTTCCTCTACAATTACAGCATTCGGGGCGACTGCTTTTATATTTCGAATCTGACGCTCCAAGCTTTGTTTTGACGTTGAAATTCTTACATATCCATATATCATTTTTTCTCCTATACTATTAAATCTGACGTTCATTAGTTTTAATAATGGTTTTTGGAAGTAAAACGAAGTGTTTTTAGTACACTTTTAATACTAACCATTATCAGGTTACATTTGATACTGCTTATATCCAGTCCATTTTCCTAGGCTTCTTCTACTTCCCCAAATCCTGCGATATACTCATCTGGATTCAAATTTTTCTCCGCCCATTCTCTCGCCTGGTCTACCGTAAACGGAATTATCTCTTCACCGCCACAAATATCACATCCATTCTGGATACTATACTTTGATTGCGGTCCTCCGCTACCATGTAAAAAGTAGTTCCCCTTTTTTGTCTTATACAAAGCCTCATAAATGCTACTAAAAGTGCACTCATGCATCCGATAGTGTCCCAGTTCCGTTGCAGTTTCCGTATTATACATCTTACCGTTAATGATTTTCTTCATGGTTCTTTCTCCTTTACATATTCAAAAATTTATCTTTTGATATCCGATGACCGCATAACCAGGTGCGATCATCGAAAAAATCAGTTACTACTTATACATATAAGAGACATTCTGCTCCTTCAAACTTACCCTGTTCCAAATAGTCGATAGCCCAATTCCGTGCCTGTTCCTTATCTAATGCTTCGATATCTTCTCTGGGAACCCAGCTATTATTTCCTATGGGTTTTGCAAACTCACTTCCAGCTCCAACTTTCCTATATAGAAAGAAATTCCCCTTGCTGGTTCGATATAATGATTCAAATATGTAATAGAAGTCCATGGGTTCGCCCCATTCTTTCTGTCCGAGCAATTCAGATGTATCTGTGTTATACAATTTATTATGAATAATCTTCTTCATAATTTTTATATCCTTTCTCTGATTTAGTTATTTTGATTTGATACGGTATAATATTAATTAATAATTTGTAGGTTCTCTTATGTGTTTTCTATTCATTTCTGTGTTCCTCCTTTTTGTATTTGTGGTAATGTTTTTTCCTTTACCCGTTCTGGTGTAAAATCCTTTGAAAAATCAATGCTTCGCAGGGGATTTATAGGATTTCAAACCAGCGATTTCAAACGGGTTGTTATGAGTAGAAAAACTACAATTTTGTTAGGAGTTCATAACAGCGTTTTCCGTCTTCTTGCATATAAATCTGCAACTCTTCCCGGCATATGCAGATAAATCTTTGTTTAACTGAATATTTCTTTTGTTTTGAACCAAGTTTCAAAACATCTATTTCATTTAATAAATTTGATATATCAAACATAAGCGGCACTCCTTTTTCTAATTCTTGTCCACTAATTTGTAATAAAATATCCCTGCTCCAAGTATGGCTGGATGGACTATAATATTTCTTCAATATTCGACGTAAATTAGATTTCATTTGCTTCTGATACAATTCCATTGGTTTTCGAATGTTTTCTTCTACAAATTTTCTGAAGTAAACGTTTATTTTTTCATCCGTCAATTCGAACACTTTATTTGTCCCTAAATCTTTCCTTATTTTGGATGGTTTTTTCAATGTTATTTCGAACCGTAAGCATTCGAACGGAAGAGAAATTTTATACTTATTTTCTAATTGTCTTTTTTTATCATAAAACTTGATGGTTATTCCTTGTTTTCCTGAGTCTTTCATAAATGTTTCAATGGAACGTTTGAAATTTTTTTCTGTATTTTTGTCTTCCGAAAAATAATCGTTCTCTTTCAATCTCAATTTTTTTGGAAACAGATACATAATAGTTTTTATCGGTCTCTGATACTTTAAAAATTCATCGTTTAGGATGATCGTTTTGTTTATTTCCATCGTTTTAAATTTAGAATCCTCAAACCGGATAACAATTCCGTATTCTTTTAGTAAAAAATCTTTTATCTCTTCTAATCGAAGCTGACATTCTTCTAATCTCATACAATTTAAATTATGGTATTTTTCATCATCGGGAACCGATAATTCCATTTCTGAAAAAACGTGTCCATCTATTCCGACCGAGTATATCAAATTATCAAAATATTCATTTTCCTTGATAAAAACGCTACTTATCTCATCTTCCTTATTAACAGGTATATAAATTTTTCTTCCTTTTATGATATTCACAATTCCGATTTCCTGTAATTTTGGAATATCTAAAATTTCAGAAATGAAAAAATTATAAATTCTCACTTTATCACATAACGCTTCTGTATCTCTTTTCAGAATCATCACTTTCTATTCTCCAATCCGTTTTCCTTATCAGCTGACTCTTGCATAGGTAATATGAAAGATTTGGAGAATTTGGTGCTACTTTTTTCAAAAAAATTTATTTTTATTTGTAGGAGGCGGATGCCCCCTACATTAATAAACCTTTAAAATTCCATTACATACACTTGATCCGTCAGTCTATCTGATTCTGACACATCACTCCGGTTAATTTCGAATACCATCTGATTCCATTCCTCTTCATCGAAAAAATCTGGAGATGGAACTAAAATCATTTCGTGTATTGATGATGGAATAATCACTAACTTCTTCACATTATGTAATTCTACGAACCTTTCCAACATTTCTTTGTTATAAATCGCTCCCGCGCCCCATAAGCCTGAATCTGAACTAATTACATACATCGGTATTGACAACTCAATTCCGTTATCCTCCAAATCCATCTGTTCACAGAGTGTTCGGCTGTCAGATTCATTTCCGCATATACCGGATAATACATCAGTTATATTCTTAATAATTGTGTGTTTCTGAAGATTTTCATCGGCTTTTTTCCATGCTTCGATTTCTGTCAATCTGATTTCTTCCAAATTCTTCCTTGTAATTTTTTTCTGTATTCTTTTTTCCACTCCAACCGAACAACTAATATATAAGTAGAACTCCATTCCATCAAAATCACTGTTCTTCTTAATAACCGCTTCCTCACTTTCTTTCTGAATCCCGATACTGATATGTTTCAAAATAAATTCTCGATTTTTCATTCTCTTTTCAATAAAGTGTAAATTTTCCATTTTCTTTTCTCCTTTTTCATTTGACTAATATCTGCGTTTTCTGATGCGTTTTAGATTTTGCAGTTTCTGAGGGGAATATATTTTTATCGTCAATACTCGTCCCCTCGCTTTTTCCTCCTTTCTGTTGATGCGTTTTGAGTTCTTTGTTTCGTCGGGTATATTCGTTTGAAATTAAAAGATAGATTCATGCAAGGATGCGCCATAGCGCATTTATCTTGTCCTTGTGGGAATCTATTTTTTAATTTAGAATATACGTCTCCGACTAGAAACAGGAACTCAGAATGCATCAACAGAATAGGAGAGAAGAGCACGAACATGGCTGGCGATAAAAAGAGGGATTCCCCACCGGGGAATCGATTGGCAAAGGGGGATTCTAATTTTCCATTTGAGGACAGAATGCTTCTCCTGTCCGCTGGTCTGGGAGACGGGCAGACCAACGTTTTCCAAACGGTGCTCGGAATGGTACAAAAATAATATGCTAGATTTAGAAGATTTGAGTTCGCTTTTTATTTCAAATTATTATTTTGGAATTTACCTTATTATATGTATTTTCAAAAGTGTTTTAGATTTGAGTATCGAAAAAGAAAATTTTAGATTGAACTAAAAAAGTAGACAATCCAAAATGAACTGTCTACTTATCTAATAAAAAAGAAAAACTCCCCGGCATAACCGAGGAGTTCCAGAAGCTATATCATAGAAATAATCATACGACTTCTTTGAAAACTTATATAAACACTCACTGTATCTTGATTTCTCAAGTGTGAGACTTAATCATACATTATTTCGTAAAATGGATTGTTAATGTTCCTTCATAAGTCCCAATAGAAAACGCTCTTCCATAGTCAGTGGTTCTATTCTGCCAATTACTTAAATCAAGTAAATCTGTATTAATTCCATCTCCAGCATTTGAAACAGCATCAATCCGAAATTCTGTTCCATTTGCATCTTCTACAAAAATACGATTAAAGTCACCTTTTCCATCTGAAACATATTGATAGGTGCCATAAATTAAATTTCCATTTGCATCCTTTGCAGGAACATATCCTGATGCTGTCTGATCTGCAAAAGGTTTAATATAATTGAAAAATTCTCCACCAACATTATTTCCAAGTACGGTCTTTAATGTTTTTTCGTGAACAAATGAAGTATCACTATAATGTGCTGTTCCCGCTGCATCTATCATAGTCGATGCCATATCAGACCATGCTCGTCCAAGGCAAACCGTAAACACATCATTTGGATACATCGAATATCCTTTGATTGCATATGATTCGCCAATTCCTCTTGTTTTATTGTCAACATCATATGCTACTACATCATAACTCTGGTTATCGTCTGTAATAGAGTACGTCCACTGATCCGTTGCATTCGATAATCCACTCGGAATACTTCCCTCATAAACCTTAGCCAATTTTCGTTTCATTGATTTCCAAAGTTCATCATCATTTTTTCCTGCATAGTCGGAAATATCAGCCACGTAATTTCCGAATCCATTGCTCTGTACGACTCCATTCACAGTCCAGCGACCTTCGCCATCGACGGTGTAGCCGTCCGGCGTAGTAGTATTTTTCAGAATGTGTCCGCTGGCATCATAGTAATAGCACGCGCCATCGCGCCAAATCCAAGCCGGATAGTTCTCTACTGCATTATCTGTTTTTACATATGTAGTTGTTCCGCGTCTTTCTGTGGAAGTAACATTTGCGTATCCCGGTACGCTCATCGACAGGAGCATTCCCATAGAGAGAAGTGCTGCCGCTAATTTCTTCATATTCTTTCTCATAACCAATTCTCCTTTGTTTTTGTACTCCCTCAAATTGCAAACCACAAGTTTAGTATACCTGATTTCAGATTGCATTTCAATCTAATTTTTCTCACTTTTTCCCCTTTTTTCATTTCAAATCTTACATATTATATGTGTAACTATTATTTTTACAGCGTAAATCCATAATTTGGAAAGGAGAATATTTATAATGAAATTCAAAAGAAACGATATTTTGAACGTTTTGGAACTTTGTAGCGGAACCCTTGAAGCCCGAAAAGCACATAAAACTCTGGACTTAATCTATTTTTTGTCCCGATGTGTTTCAAATGAAACAATTGATTTAAAACATTTCCGCTACCCACATTTTCGAAAATGTATGGACATTTGTACAAATATAGCGAATCCCACATACTCTTTGAACACGTATCAAGACATTCTGAATTTCTTCTTGGAAAATTGGAAGAAGCTTGAAAATTTCACTTGGGCTTATCGAGTGCTTCTGGATATTTTTGAAATGGATCCGAATTTAAAGCATTTAAAATAACTTTCAGCAAGCACCATTTTGCGGCCTTTAACGGCCGCTTTTTTTTGCATTGGGAGGTCGTAGAGACCGACCTTTGCAGGGGAGTCTGAGGGGTGAAACCCTCTCAGCCAGATAAGGATGCAACGCATCCGGTACTAAATGTGAAACATTTGGTATATCTGGTATACCAGACCAGAAAAAACAACGAATAACTAAATGAAAGGAGATTATCTTTATATGGCTTCTATGGATAAATATACTCAATCTGCCGTGTACGCGATGTTAAAGCATAACGAACGAACAGCACGTTCTCACAGCAATCCCGATATTGATTCTGAAAAATCTAATTTAAACTATCGATTATCGCCGGAACGCACCTGCACTGATTACGATTATTTCAAACAGCATGTACAAGAATACAAATGTATGAACCGTCCTGATATTATCAAGATGGCTAGTTGGATTATTACCGCGCCCGATGATTTAGCTCCAAGCCAAGAAGCAGATTTTTTTCGGTGCTGTCATAAATTTTTGAAGAAGCGTTATTTGCCCGAAAACGAATTACAGGCAATCGTTCATTACGATGAGATCCACACCTTTATCGATTCGAAAACGGGGCAACTAAAGACTTCGCGTCCTCATCTTCACTATTCTTTCATTCCTGCCGCACCAAATAAGGAAGGCGCTTTGCATATTTGTGCCAAGAAAATACTCAATCGTCAGGATTTACGAAATTTCCATCAGGATTTACAACGTTTTATTAATCAATCCTGTGACAAAAATGGGGAACCTATTCGGGCAACAGTGTATTCCGGTATAACAAATAAATCAGGAGGAAATCGGATAGTAAAAGAACTGAAACGCGATTCTCTGACTTATTCTTATGAAAGGAGCTTTACTTTTTAATATGACTCTTATTGAAAAAATCAAATATATTTCGCTTATAGCTTTGTTTATCTTATTGTGGCTCTATCAGGAACACTTGAAATCATCCCTAAAAAAGGAAAAACAAAAAAATGCCCGCGTCCCACCGCATTTACACATTGCTTCACTCAGCAAAACGAATGGAATCATCTTTGGACGGCGAAAAAACAAATTCTATTCTAGCCCGATAGAAGATGAATGTCACGTCTTTTGTTGTGCTTCTTCCGGGGCTGGAAAAACCAGCGCCTTAGCTATCCCCTCGATTCGCTCTTCCTGCAAGGATCCAAGCCGAGGGACGTGTTTCTGCATCGATATTTCGGGGGATATATCAAGTAATTGTGCGATCCCTAAGAAAATTATCTTTGATATCGAAAACCCAGCCACAACGCCATATAATGTGTTTTACGCAGTTGATATGGAAAACGACTATAATATCCAAAACGAATTATTAGAAAAACTAGGCTTTCTAATTATGCCTGAAACCAACAGTTCTGACGATGCAGGTGCATTTTTTCTTAACAACGGTAGAAAAATGCTGATTGGCTCTTTGATCGCATTTTACCATGAAGGACTGGATTTCGTTCCCATCTGCAAAAAAATAGTCTCTCTTGACTATAAAACATTATTATACGACATAGTCCGAACCAATAATGAAAATGCCATCCGATACATAAGCAGTTTTTCTGGAGCAAACGAAAAAAATTCCGCCGGATGTAAGCAATGTGCCGATCATTATATTTCTCTATATGCAAATAATTTTCGAATGGCTAATGCTGTGCGACGTCCTAAAGAAAATGAATTATGTGTCACGCCCCAATTATTAAAGGATCATTCGATTTTCTTATGTATTCCTGATTCCAAAACAGATATATATGGTTCTTTCCTTGGCATTGTCAGCGCTCAAGCATTTGATTTTTGCGCTGCCCGGAAAAATCAGGAAAAAACCACGATTTTATTCGTGCTTGATGAATTTGCATCCTTACGAATTGGCGCTTCTGATATCTTGAATGCCGTCCGTAAATACAGGAAAAAGAATGTGCGGCTTATGATTCTAACCCAATCCCTCCTTGATTTAGACATATTATATGGGGCAAAAATACGGGATTCCATCTTAAATAATATCCGCTATAAAGTGATTTTAGGAATCACAGATCCAGACAGTCAGCGCTACTTTTCTGATATAATTGGAAAACAGGAAGTTGAAACTAAGTCTACTACAATAAGCAGTCGCTCACACTCTGTATCTTATGGATATACTCAGGAATATTGTGTTCCTCCAGATGAGTTTGGACGTTTGAAAGACGAATTATATCTTATATGTGATGATGGAAGTTATATAAAACTTCAAAAGAACTATTATTTTAAATAAAACAGAGCAGGGGCAGAAACCTCTACAATTAAGGTTTCTGCCCCTTTTTTACTTTTATCGAATAATCCAAATAATATGTTCCTTATTGGTACAACCGTATGCACGGTAGATTTACTGATCCCAAATTTCCGGGCCGCCTGCCGCACTGTCGCATTGTAGTCTATGATGTAATTAGCGATCGCAACCGCCCGTTCCTCGATATATTCCTTCATGGGAGTTCCCCTGAGAACGTTTTTTACATCTTATTACATCTGTTTCCGATTTATGCGAATTCCCTTTCCCAAACAAAAACACTGCCGATTAGTAGTTCTCCGCACGGCGGTGTTTCCGCAAGTCGTTTCTCTTCACGCCAGCTTCCCACTCTGCCTTCTCCTCATCGGTCTCGACAAGCAGTCCCGGAACTTCCATCGGATGCTCGTTTTCATCCAGCGCTACCATAACCACATAAGCGGTATTAACCAGTTTACGCGCGCCGCTTAAAGACTCTACGAATGTATCGACACGCACTTCCATGGAGGTTCTTCCAACGTAAGTCAGCTTACCCTCGATAATCAGGGTATTGTTCAGGTGGACTGCCTCTTTGAACTGCAGGTTATCAACCGATGCAGTTGTCGGATTGCAGTGCGCGTGGCGGCGCGCAACAACGGTCGCTACAACGTCGATCCATTCCATCAGCTGACCGCCAAACAAACGACCAGCACCATTTAAGTGACTATTTAATACAAGCTGTGTCTGGATAACAGCTGAATCCGCTACGCGGCGCATAATTCTTTCTTCCATAATTTATTTCTCCTTTCGAGAAGGATGCCTCTTCCAATCTCCCGCTTTCGAAGGACTTCCCTGTGATATGGTACCTAGTATACTGGCTTTCCCTCAAATTTGCAAGTATTCCGCTGCAAAAATTCTGAATCTTTTTAGTTATACATCCTATTGGCAGTAAACTATAAATGTAAAAAAACGACCGAAGAATCTGGGAGCAGCGTCTGTTGTCTTTCGCTGACTCCCATCATCTTCAGCCGTTCTCTTATTTATCCTCTTCCCGTGCCGTGATCATCCGATAGATGAAATCCACGGTTCCATCGATACCGTAGCTGGCACTGTTGATACAGAGATCATAGTTGTTGGAATGTCCCCAGTTTCGGTTTGTATAGTAATGATAGTACTGGCTGTGGACATGATCCAGATGCTTTAACATATGGCGTGCCTGCTTGACCGTCAGGGAGCTGTCAATCTCCATCGCACGTTTGATACGCTGCTCAAACGGCGCCGTGATGTAGATACTGATATGCGGGATGTTGTTATTTGCCATGATGGCATCTCCGCATCGTCCCAGAATAACAAAATCTTCCTTCTTCGCCATGTCAACCAGAAGGTCGCTCTCGTTGAAGAAGACCGCATCACGCTTCGGCAGTCCGTGGAAACGGCTGAACTCGCGCATGCGCTGGCGCAGGGTCAGATGGCGCTCCGGGATGAATGCCTCACTCGGGTTTACATTGGCATCCTGATCGTGCGCCGGCTCTTTCTTGATTCCCGGCTTGATTCCGTAGCTGACAGAATCCTGTATAGAATCCTTCTGAGCCTCGAGACGTTTCAGAACCGCTTCAAAGATCTCCGCGTCGTAGAAATTGATTTTCAGCTTATCTGCCAGCTTAAATCCGATATTTACACCGCCGCTTCCGTAGGTCCAGCTGATACATACGATCAGGTGGTCATTTTCGGAGAAACGGTTTTTCAGGTTAAATGTATTCAGCTTCGCCAGCTCTGCGTTGATAACGTCGCCGCTCGCGAAACTGGTCGGCAGACTCATGACTTCGGTCAGAATCCGGTTGTACTCGGTCATGACGAGCTTCCGCTCTTCCTTATTCTCGATGGTACGCGCCATGTTTCCGATCAGGGCAATCTCACTTCGAACCAGGTTACCCTGCGGGCGTGTCAGCATCAGATGAGTCAGCTCATCCACGCAGCGCTTCCGGTCACGATTGAAAACACGTCCCAGAGAAGAACCTAACTGTGCATAAACCTCCGCATCCAGATCGTAAATACTCTCCGCCAGTTCACGGATTCGTTTTTCATCTCTTCCAGGCACCGTGCTGCCCGGCTTCTTCCCTGCTGAATCCTTTTCGGCTGCATTTTCCGCACCCGTTACTTCATTCGCATACTGGGCGCTGTCCTTTTCAAGCGCCTGCTGCGTCTGATTTTCCATATTATCTGTATTGGTATGTTCCTGATTGTTGCTCATCGTCACTCACCCCCTATAAAAAGAATAACAGCATATCAAGTGCAAAGACCGGAACCAGAATACCGAACGACCAGAGCAGATATCCGAAGAAGGACGGCATACGCACACCGTTTTCATCCGCAATCGACTTAACCATGAAGTTCGGTGCATTTCCGATGTAGGTGTTCGCACCCATAAATACCGCACCACAGGAGATCGCCATCAGCATCTTGATCGGAACCGTTCCTAACGTCGTCACCATGCCCTCCGTAAATCCAAGCGCACCTGCCGTTGTTAAAAATACCAGATAGGTCGGCGTGTTATCCAGGAAGCTGGACAGCAGACCGGTCGCCCAGAACATTTCAAACGGCTCGGAGATGCCCAGATTCGCGCCATTTGCTTTCAGAATCATCAGGGCTGGCTGCATCGTGATGAAAATACCGATAAACAGAACCGCAACCTCCTGAATCGCGCCCCAGGTAAAGTGGTTCTCACGGCGGATCTCAACCTTCGTGGTCTTGAAGGACAGGAAGGCCGCCACCAGAATGATCACAATCTCAATGATGGCCGGATAGCTTAATTCTACCTCTCCAAACAGATGGATGCCAAGCACCTTTCCGGCTGCATCCTGGAACTGCGGCATGGACGGTAAGGTACCGCTTAAAATAACGGCTGCCACGATCATAACCAGGAAAATCAGGTTGTGCGCGCCGCGCAGCTTTACTTCGGTACCCGGTTTGCTGATATCCGGTTTCAGACCGCTCGCGATATCCTGACGATATGCCCTCTTATCAATAAAATAGAAGATTGTCAACAGCACCAGCATATTGAAGAATAAGATCGGCGCCAGATGTAAGCTCCAGAAGAACGGTACGCCGCGCATGAAGCCCATCAGCAGAGGCGGGTCACCGATCGGGGTCAGACATCCGCCGATGTTGGATACAAGGAAAATAAAGAAGATAATGATATGACGTTTCTTCTTTCTCCATGCATTCATCTTGACAACCGGACGAATCATCAGCATACTGGCACCGGTCGTACCGATCCAGCTTGAAAGCAGGGTTCCCAGTGCCAGTAGTCCTACATTGACACGCGGAGAACCTGCCAGGTCACCGGACATCGTGATATTACCGGCAACGCAGAAAAGTCCAAATAACAAAATAATAAAGGTCAAATAGTCATTGACCAGGCATTCCAGAACCGTTTCCAGTGCTGTCCCCGCACTGTAACGCATCGCAAACGGAATGATAAAAAGAATTGACCAAAGAGCAACCGCATGAGGCTGGTGCTCTTCCCACCATTCTGCCTTCACAAGCGGCAGAATCGCAATACAGAGAAGCAGTCCCGCAAATGGAATACACATCCAGAGCGGCACAGAGGATGCCGATGCACCGCCTTCCTGTTCTGCTGCCAGAGCCGTCATCGGATTTGCCATCAAAAATAATCCCAGGCTCGCGCAAAACGCACTCAATCTTTTCACCTTCGTAACCTCCCAACTTTTTTCTTTTTTGTTTTACATTTTCCATTTCAGCCACTCATTATAACAAGTTTATTTCCTAAATACAACCGTGTTTTTCACGTTGTAAGCGTGATTTTCCGCAAATTTTTCGTTAAAAGTACCTTATATTAATTCTTATTAATAAGTGTTGTAAGCCTGTGCTCATAACATAAACAAATACCTCTTTTGTGTATAGAAATTATGTATAATACTGTAATTTCACGTTAGTGCCTTTTTGTGTAATAGGGGATTCCAAGGAATTTCCTATTACACAAAAAACCGCCCGCCGATATCCCGACAGACGCTTCCTACATTCACATATAACTTTCTCTTGAACTATACTCTCTTTCCAGAGTTCATATTTCAATTCCATATCTTCCCCGCCATCTTCCATCTTTTTCCTGCAGCTGTTTTCGCGCTTCATTTTAAGCCAGCCGCCCGATCTCTCGCGGTATTCCTTCGTGGTTTTTTTTTCGATATGTGCCAGTTGGCAAATCTGCCGCTGTATAACCTGCTCTTTCGCAGCGTTCACACATATTCTCTCTCGAACCTGTTTTATTATAACGCTTATTTGTAAAATTTATTCCCGTTTTTTTGTCAAATCTTTGTAAAAAAATCAAGCAGCAAATTGGAGAAACTGTCTCATTTACTTTTTATCTTCTTTATGCTATAGTTAGCCTGTATTTTGCATTCAGATGTATTACGAATCCATTCGGAAATTCCGGTGCCATCCCGTGCTGGAATACTCAATGTCTTATCGTGTTTTATAAATATCAGAAGGATTTTCAGGAGTATTGTATTCATGCAGGCGAATATATTTAAAATCAAACGAAATGAATTGGCTGACGGTTCCGGGCTGCGAACTACGATTTATTTTAAAGGATGCCCCCTGCGCTGTGTCTGGTGTTCAACACCGCAGGCGCATGAGCGCCCGACCCGGATTCTCTGGGACAGCAAGCACTGTCTCTACTGCAATCTCTGTGTCAGCGAATGTCCCACCGGAAGTCTGGCATTTTCAGACAACCGTCTCACCTTTACCCCGGACACCTGTACATTCTGCCGTGCCTGTACGGATCACTGTCCGTCCCGGATGCTTCATTTCGTCGGTCAGATGATGGATATGGATGAAATCATGGAAAAAATTCTTGCCGACCAGGAGCTCTATGGAAATGGCGGCGTCATTCTCTCCGGCGGCGATCCGCTGATGCAGCCGGAAGCAGCCACCGCTGTCCTAAAAAAATGTAAAGAACACGGCATCCGCACCGCGATTGAGACGACCGCTTTCGCCAAACCGCTGGCTTTCTCCCGCTTCATCGCCAACGCGGACATGATTATCATCGATTTAAAACATTATTCTGAAAAGAAATATATCCAGTTCACCGGTGTCTCAAATCATTCGATTCTGGAAAATCTGGACTTTGCCATCTCTATCGGAAAAAAAGTGGCGGTCCGCATTACCATTACCCCCGGCATCAACGACACGCTCATCGATGCCCGCAGGTATGCCCACCTTTTGTCTGAGCACCACATCAGACATGTAATTCTGCTCTCCTATTCAAATCTGGGGATCATTAAATATGAAAAATACACGCAATCTCCGACGCTTGCCCGCGAGCAGACCTTCTCCGGCCAGGATATGGAGAATTATGCGAATATGCTGCGCGGACTGGGATTTGATGTGCAGATTGAGCAGTAGGGAGGCGGCAGGATTTTTCCATTGCCGCCTCCCATACATTTTTCCATCTATTCGTTACTGTTCACGCATACGTGCCCAGTAACGGAATTTGCCGTGGCTTCGCATTTCAATACGGCAAATTCCTGCTGCCACCACGTTTTCTTACGGCACTTTCGGTTCCAAAAGTGCCTACCCGTGAACCGGTAACATCTATTTCCTTGTTTCTCTATTTTTTCCCAAATTTTTCATTGATTTTTTTTCCACCCAATGCTATAATGTGTTCAATATTTAATTTATTTATCAAAAAATGAACATGAACCATTTGCAAAAATCCTCATTTTTACAAATGATTTAAAAGGAGGTTTCCCATGCAAAATCCACAATCCCAAACAGCGCCAGAGCCAAAACGCCTGGACTTGACCACGATGGTCGTCCCATTTCTTCTTATTATAATACTCTGTCTCTGCTTTCTGGCTGCGCCAGATGCATCCAAGGCAGTGTTGGAAAATCTCCGGAGCTTTCTCGGGGAAAACTTCGGTGTCGGCTACCTTGCCATCGGACTCGGCATTTTTCTTCTGTCAATCTACATCGCCTTTTCCCGCTACGGAACCATCCGGCTCGGAAAACCGGATGAGAAGCCGCTCTATTCCAATTTTGCCTGGGGTTCGATGATGTTTACCTCCGGACTTGCGGCGGACATTCTCTTTTACTCCCTGTGTGAGTGGGTTCTCTACGCCAATGACCCGCATCTGGCAGAAATGGGCAGTATTCAGGACTGGGCGAGCACATACCCGCTCTTTCACTGGGGTCCGATCCCGTGGGGCTTCTATGTCGTGCTCGCCGCTGCCTTTGGCTTCATGCTTCATGTGCGCGGCTGCCATAAACAGAAATACTCCGAAGCCTGCCGCCCGATCCTCGGAAAACACACAGACGGGCTTGCCGGAACCCTGATTGATCTGATGGCGGTCTTCGCACTGCTGGCCGGCACAACCACGACTTTTACGCTGGCGACCCCTCTGATGAGCCAGATCGTCTCCGAACTCTTCGGATTCGGCGACACCCGCCTCATCACCATCGCGATTCTGGCAGTCACCTGCCTGGTATATACCGTTTCCGTCGTGCGTGGCATGAAGGGCATCCAGAAGCTCGCGGCGTCCTGCGTCTACCTCTTCTTCGCTCTTCTGGCGTATGTGCTGCTGTTTGGCGGTGAAGCTCGCTATATCATCGAAACCGGCTTTTCCTCCATCGGAAATCTGGTACAGAACTTTATCGGACTGTCCACCTACACCGACCCACAGCGCACCACCTCATTTCCGCAGACATGGACAATGTTCTACTGGGCATACTGGATGGTCTGGTGCGTCGCTGCCCCGTTCTTCATCGGAACCATCTCTCGTGGACGTACGATCCGGCAGACAATCCTCGGCGGCTACGTGTTCGGGCTTGGCGGCACGTTTGTGAGCTTTATTATCCTCGGAAACTACAGCCTGGGACTCCAGGTGTTCGGAAAACTGGATGTCATGGGGCTTTATGCCGCCAGTGGCGACCTCTATTCCACAATCACTGCCATCATCCGCACGCTTCCGCTCGCCCCGATGGTTCTCGTTCTGCTCGCGGCGGCGATGATCGCCTTCTATGCCACCAGCTTTGACGCGATCGTACTGGTTGCCTCCGCCTACTCCTACAAGAACCTGACAAGCGAGGACGAACCGCACATGGCGATCAAAACCTTCTGGTCCCTGAGCCTGATTCTACTGCCGATGGTCCTCATTTTCAGTGATAATTCAATGGCAAACCTGCAGACCGTGTCCATCATTGCAGCATTTCCGATCGCGTTTATCATTCTCCTGATCGTGGCGGCGTTTTTTAAGGATGCGAAGAAATATCTTTCAAGCTACCATGGTATTTGAACGAATTGATTGAGTGTTGTTAAAAATATCCCGAATGTACGTTCCGATGCATTCGGGATATTTTTTTATTTATAAGCTCTCCCGCAGATACTCCCGCGTCACACTCCGCTCCGCTTCCAGCATCTCCTTCGGCGTCCCGGCAAAGAGCAGGTCGCCGCCTGCGAGGCCGCCGCCCGGTCCGAGCTCCACAATATAATCGGCGTCCTTCATCACATCCAGGCTGTGCTCGATGATAAACAGCGTATTGCCCTGATCGGTCATCCGGTTAAAAAGCTTCATCAGACGGCGGATATCGTCGAGATGAAGCCCGTCGGTCGGCTCATCCAGAATGAATATCTGTCCCCGCTCATCCAGCTTGCTCGCCAGCTTCACACGCTGCAGCTCGCCGCCGGAAAGCGTCGTCATCGACTGATTCAGATGCAGGTAACCGAGTCCGACCTGTACCAGCGTATCGAGTTTCTTCACAAAATCCGCATCTTCAAAGAACTGGATCGCCTGACGGACGGTCATATCCATGACTTCCGCAATATTCTTTCCCTTGTACTGATATTTCAGAACTTCCTCCGAATACCGCGTTCCGTGGCAGATCTCGCAGACCGTCTCGATCGAGTCCATATATGCCATATCCGATATAATCACACCTTTACCCTGACACGCCGGGCAGGCGCCCTTGGAATTGAAACTGAAATATGCCTGTGCGACATGGTTCGCTTTCGCAAAAAGCGCCCGGATCGCATCCGCGATATCCAGATACGTCGCCGGAGTTGAACGCAGATTGATACCGATATCCTTCTGCCGGATCGAGATCACCTCGCCTGGATACTGGCTCGTAAAATATTCCATCAGGGAGCTTTTTCCCGAACCAGCCACACCGGCGATGACCGTCATCACGCCAAGCGGCAGCTTTACGCTCAGATCTTTTAAGTTATGAAGCTTCGCGTGCTCGACCTGATACCATCCGGTCGGCTTGCGGTACTCCATCTTCATCGGCGTTTTCGTCCGCAGCATCCGCCCGGTCACAGTGTCCGCTTTCAAAAGGTTCTCGTAGCTTCCCTGATACATGATCTGTCCACCGTTTATGCCCGCTTCCGGTCCCATATCCACAATGTGATCCGCCAGCGCAATGACTTCCCGGTGGTGTTCCACAATCATCACGGTATTTCCGTGCTCTTTCAGCTTGATCAGCGAATTTTTAAGATTCTGGATATCGCGCGAATGCAGTCCGACGCTTGGCTCATCAAGCACATACATCATATCGGTAAGCGGAGAATTGATGTAACGCGCGATCTTGATACGCTGCGCCTCGCCGCCGGAGAGAGTGTCGGTTCCACGGCTTAAAGAAAGATAGCTGAGTCCGATCTCAATCAGCGCATTCATCCGCTTCAGGATCTCGGTCTTGATATCGCGCGCCAGCGGATCATCGATCCGGCGGATAAACTCTGCCGCCTCCGGGATCGGCATATCCGAAACCTCGCAGATATTTTTTCCGTTAATCAGGCAGCTCCGGATCTTCGCATTCAGCCTCGCCCCGTGGCACTCCGGACACGTAAAGGTGCTGACAATGCGATCCAGCTCTTTCTTATGAAGCTGTCCTTCCTTAGATGTAATGATACTGCGGTACATACGCGGATAAATGCCCTCATACTTCGCGGATTTCGGCCAATTTGCCGGCGGGTTTTTCAGGCGGATCTGCGGCGAATAGAGAAATAAATCCATCTCCTCCTTCGAATAATCCTTGATCTTCTTGTCCAAATCAAACAGACCGCTGTACGCGTACCGCTTCCACCGCCATGCACCGGTCGTGAACGCCGGCCACTGGATAACGCCCTCATCGTTTAGGCATTTATCAAAATCCACCAGCTTGTGGATGTCCAGCTCCGTCACAACGCCCAGGCCCTCACAGCGCTCACACTTGCCGCTCGGATGGTTGAAGGAAAAGCTGTCCGAATAGCCGACAAACGGTTTGCCCACACGTGAGAAGAGCAGGCGCAGCAGCGCATAGATATCGGTGTATGTGCCGACCGTTGAGCGGGAGTTTGCCACCGGCTTTTTCTGATCGATCACGATCGTGACCGGAAGATTCTCCATGCGCTCAACCTCCGGACGACCATATTTCGGCAGAAACTGCTGGACAAAGCTTGGAAATGTCACATTCAGCTCCCGCCGCGACTCTGCCGCAATCGTATCAAGGCAGAGCGATGATTTGCCCGAACCGGACACACCGGTAAAAACCGTGATTTTCTTTTTCGGAATTTTCAACGACACATGTTTCAAGTTGTTTTCCGTTGCATTCACAATGCTTATGTACTCCTGATTTTCTCGTTCCATCTGGCATTCTTCCTTTCTTAAGCTGCATTTTCCCGTCCCAGGTTCCTTTATTTTAAAGGTACTCAATGCTATCCTGATCTGTACGCGGCTATCACGCACAAAAGCAGACAGAAAATACCCCTAAGAAGCATTTTCCGTCTGCTTTTTTATTTGACTTCCTGCTTTACACGCACTCCGCCGAACAGCAGAGGCATTGTCTTTCTTGTATACTCTCCAAGCGCATAGCCACCGTCTGAAATGCAGTAATCATAGATGATTGCCCTCTCGCAGAGTGCATACATATGTGCAATCTCGTAATATGGCATACTGCGGGTAATCTGCCCCCGGCGCTGCCCCTCATCGACCAGCTGATTTACCATCTTATAGTAAAAACGGTTCTGGTTTAAAAGATGCTTATCCCCCTTTGTCACCACCTGTGAGGAATAGAGTGACGCCAGAAGCCCTACCGGGATATCCGACTCTATCAGATCATGTACACTGAAGCAGAGCGTCATAAGCTTGTCAAAGCTGTCCATCTCCGGATCCAGCGCCTGCATTACCTCTTCATACTTTGCATCAAAGATCTCTGGGAGAGATGCCAGAAGCTCATCCTTTCCACTATAATAATGATAGAAGCTTCCCTTTGATGTTCCAGACTGCAGGATAATCTCATCGATCGTCGTCTCCTCATATCCCTTCTCATGAAACAATTTCCATGCAACACGGGCAATTTTTGCTTTTGTGTTATTACCCTTCGCCATTTGCCTTTTACCTCTTAACTTCTCAATAATCGTAATTTCAGGGAAACATTCCTGATCATCTAATTTACCTTTTTGTTTACCTGAATCCAGCCGAAAGCAGAGTGGATAATCTTCCTCATCTGCTTTCGACAATTTAATTTATTTTATCATTCTTTTCCTGTGAAGTAAAGAGATTGTTCATAGTGTCTATTTTTAATATCGTTTTCACGTCCGGTGAACTTTGGTATGTGTATGGCAGCTGCACTGGGGATGCACCGGAACTTCTATCAGATCCGTGGACCACGTTTTGGCATCAATGAACAGCATTTTTCCAATCAGCGGCTCTCCCTTGCCCAAAAGAAGCTTCAATACTTCTGCCGCCTGCATACACCCGATCATGCCGGGAATCACGCCAAGCACACCATAAGCAGCCGAATTCGGGTTTCCGGATGGGTCCTCTGCCTCCGGACAGAGACAACGCAGACATGGTCCGTTCGATGCGAACACGGTAACCTGTCCCGCAAATTCACAGATAGCTCCATATACATCCGGCTTTCCCAGCTTCATACATGTGTCACTCAGCAGATAGCGGGTTGGAAAATTATCCGAAGCATCCACAATCACATCAAACTTTGCAAGAATTTCTTCTGCATTTTCAGCTGTAATCCCCTCTGGGTATAATTCTACCTGCACCGAATGGTTCCGGCTCTGAAGCTGCTCCGCCGCCAGTTCTGCTTTTGCTTTTCCAATGTCCTGTTCCCGGTAAAGGATTTGCCGCTGCAGATTGCTGATATCCACCCGGTCAAAATCAGCAATCCCGATCGTACCGACTCCTGCTGCTGCCAGATAGAGGCTGACGGGAGATCCAAGTCCCCCCGCCCCGACTACCAGCACCCGGCTTTCCGCCAGCTTTTTCTGTCCTTCTTCTCCTACCTCCGGCAGGAGAATATTTCTTTTATAGCGTTCTTTGTCTATCTCCAAACCAGCGTCTCCTTTCTGAATCAACCGCCCCCCAGTAAATGATAAATCTTCAAATCATCTGCTTCTTCAAGTGTTACTTTATCATAGTCTTCTGGCCAGACCAGCTGCCCATTTACCTTCACGACCAGCTTGGGCCAGGTAAATTTCATGTGTTCCATCACACCCCTGATTGTCAGTCCTTCATGCCAGTCCGGATATGGACGGTTATTCAGTACCATTATATCCACTTCCCTTCTGCAACGTATTAATGAATAGTCTTACTGAAGCGGCTCAACTACTTCCAAAAGCTCCGGAAGATCCATGCCAAGCTCTTTCAGATGTGCAATTGTCGGAACGCCGTTTAAATTCCAGCCGCGCTTCGGATATACCGCATCAATCAGCTTCTCATATTCCCCTTCTCTGTGCTTCCTGGTCGCAGCCATCTTTTCCTTTAAGGACATTTTTTCGACTTCTTCTTTTGTAAAACCAACCAGCTCTACCAGCTGACCATCGTAGCGTTCCTGACGAGACAGATATTCTTCTTCCGTAACCGGTCCCTGGGAGCGGTATGGAATCGCGTCGTTCGCACGCAGTCCCTTGCCCAGACGAATGTTGAAAACACGCTGGAAATTGTAGACACGCTCGGACATTTTAATCATCTCATCCCTATCAATCTTGACCCCAGTAACACCATAATAAAGATCCAGATAGTTATCTACGTGCTCCGGTACCTTCGCCGGTTCATCGGTCAGGCTGTTGTCAGCCGGTACAATATCATTCCACGGCAGCTTGCAAAGTCCCAGAAGACCAAACCAGGTTCTAAACATCGGATAGTAATACAGCGCCTCCGCCTTATCCTCAAAGGTAGGGATCTGGTTATTTACCTGATCCATGAAAATCAGCCATGCCTCATCATGCTGCGGTCCCTTATTGGTCAGACCATAGCCGCCCTGCTGCGCCAGGGATTCTTTGGAAGCATACTCTGAATATTCAAGTCCCTTCTGTTCCATCGCAATATCATTCATGAAATCCATATCGCCCCAGCCCTGCGCTGCAAAATACTCTTTCTGCTTGTGGCTTCCCAGTGCCGCAATCTTGCCAAAGCCTTCGTTTCGCGCCATCTGGTGCAGCAGCTCCAGCTCCGCCTCTGCATTGCCCCATACAAGCTCCAGACCGCCGGTTCTCTCCTTATTCAGGATACCATTTTCATAGCATTCCATCAGGAAGGCAGTCATGGTGCCAAAGGAAATCGTATCAATGCCATATGTATCACAGTAGAAATTCACTTCCAGGATTACCTGCGGATCGGTTACGCCGCAGTTCGGACCAACACCGGCTGCTGTCTCATACTCCGGACCATCCACACATACTTTATGTCCCTTATACGGACCTGTCTTTAATTCAAACTGATCGGCTGTTTTAGCACACGCCATCGAACATCCATACCAGCATCCGTCCGCTCCGCCCTGGGTCAGCCATTTATTTCTCCATACCTCCGGTGCCATCTCATCGATCTTATCCGTTCCGCCATATTTATAATTGCGCGTCGGCAGAATATCATAATCGCTCATGATACGCAGGGAGTATGCTGTTCCGGATTTACGCATTGAATTCTGTTTGTCATCCTGTGTCGCCACCTCACGATGGAATTTCAGGCCATCCCGGTTCAAGATACTGATATCATATACATGGTTCAGATTTGCTTTTACACCTTTAAAATGGCATACCAGCGCTTTAATGTGCTTGTCCGCAAAGACACGTCCGATACCACCACGTCCAGCCTGTTTTAAGCGGACTACATTTCGCTTCGGATCATAGAATGTAAAATTCAGCATAGAGAGGTTGCAATGATCCGCCGCTGAACCAGAACATACGACCGCCACGTTTTTGCGATCATTGTCATCCTCCGCATACATGGTTGTCAGCTCTTCTCCCAGTACATGTGCATCTTTATGCTCTAACGGTGCTTTTTCAATTGAAACGGTTCCCTTATTGCCATCGATGACAATAATCACGTCTTCCTCCGCTTTTCCAGTCAGCTCGATCACATCAAATCCGGAGAATTTTAAGAATGGGCCAAAATATCCGCCGACGTTTGAATCAATCGGGATATCTGTCATCGGTGAAATGCTGCATACCAGGCATTTTCCGGTACCGCCGTACTGCGTAATTCCGGCAATCGGTCCTGCCGACATGGTAATGGCATTTTCCGGAGAGTTCCACTTTGTATCCGGATTCGTTGCATCCCACAGATAACGCAGGCAATAACCTTTGCCGCCGGTAAATTTTTCTTTGACCTCCTGAGGAATGTCGATCATATCGATGGTGTTATCTGTCACATTGATTCGAAGGCGCTTATCCGTATATCCATGATACAGCGGCTTTGGCTCATATGTAACCTGATTGAGAACCGTGTGGGCCTCTTTCATTTTTTTGATTTCTTCCATATCTGCGTCCGCATAACGCGGAAGATCACACATTTTAATCATGCCTTTCTCCTCCCTTTACTCTTCTACCAGACGGATCGCTCCGGTCGGACATGCTTTTACGCACAATCCGCACGCCGTACATTTGGACGGCTCCAGATAATCATCACACTGTACCATAACATTCTCCGGACAGAATCCGACGCACATCAGACAGCCGGCACATTCTTTCTTATTCAGCCGGTAAACGCCTCTCGCATCCTCCGTAATCACACCTGTATTGCATACTTCAGAACATTTTCCACACTGTGTGCACACAGCAATATGATGGCTTCCATCCTCCTTGTCGGTAATGCGGATGCAGGATTTCATTGGATCCGAAACCTTGTAAAATGCCTTCGAACAGGCTTCTTCGCACTGGTGGCAGCCAATGCAGAGTGATTCATCTTTCTCTAATCGTCTCATCACAGTTCCTCCTTTTTGCCTAATTTCATTATTTCATCCGAAACAGATACATACCCGTCCCGAATCACTTCCAAAAATATGGCTCCTGCCGAAAGGCGGCAGAAAACTCCTTTTTCATGGTAAATACACTCTGGAAAACACTTTTTTCCATACCCGGAGACGCGGAACACCGCCCCTCCCGCCGCCAGAAGATCCCCCGTATTTAACTGGGTGGTATCTATTCCCTCCGTTATCAGGTTTGCCTTGTAGCGACGGAAGCAGAGTCCCGGTTCTGTCTGCTTCTCCATCCAGTCCCGGGCTTCTCCCGCCAACAGCGAAGTCTGCCTTTCACCTCCCGCTGCATGCCGGTCACCCTCCATTCCGATCCCCCTTCGGAACCAGGCGCTCTCCACGGCTTCTCCCGGCTGTCCCCTCTGCCGGAACACATATAATTCGCGCACAACTGCTCCCATCTAATCCCCTCTTTTATAAATATAAAATTTCTCCGGTTCTTGCCAGCCCATAACCACCGAGCTTCTCCACTCTCTCTGCAAACTCCCGGCTTTTCAAAACCGCCAGAAAATGCTGTACCGATGGAAAATCCAGAAATCTGACTGGAATCGCAAAGTCATACTCTTCCCGTCCAATCTCAATAAAATCAAGTCCCATTGCCCTGGCTGCCGACTGGATTCCCATGCCCGCGTCTGCATCGCCGCCGGACACGGCAGCCGCCACTGCCATATGCGTTGCCGCCTCTCTGTCATATCCGTGAATCTCTTCCGGTGAAATACCGGCTTCCTTCAGCTTATAATCAAAAAGGACTCTTGTCCCCGCTCCTCTCTGTCGGTTGACATAATTCAAACCACGTAGATCTTCAATTTCATGGATTCCAAGCGGATTTCCTTTTTTTACGATAATTCCCTGAATTCGCTCAACACCCTTGACAAGTGCCATTTTTTCACCCGCAAACAGTTTTTTCAGGATCGCAATATTATATTCTCCTGTCTCTTCATCCAGCAGGTGGGTCGGAGCCAGATGCGCCTCTCCCCGCTTTAATGCCATTAAACCGCCCATACTGCCTACATGCGTACTGGAAAGGTAATTACCCGGGTACATACACGGCAGCAAATCTGCCATCACATCCAGAATCAGATCATGGCTTCCGATTGCCACTGCCGTACTTCCAATTTCCTCCAGGGAACGGTATAGCTCTACGTCAACGGTATCTCCCGCCTCGACCCCCTCGCTGTTCTGAGGAATCACACAGAATCCGTCTGCCCGCACCAGGCTCATTGCTGCTCCCGCCCCGCGCGCCAATGGAGAAGCGACGAGCTTGTCACCCACTTCTCCTACCTTCACCCGCACATACTCTTTATGTTTCAGGGATGATACAAGGCGTTTGGATATGACAGCCCGCACCATCGTGCCGCCTGTTTCTGTACGTCCTGCCAGTTTCTGCAGCACAGGAATCACAAAATTTTCAAAGTTGATATAGGCGGATACCGGATATCCCGGAAGTCCGATTACCGGTTTTCCATTGACAATCGCCAATATTACCGGTTTTCCCGGCTTGATTGCCACCCCGTGTACCAGAACCTCCCCCAATTCCCGAAGTACATGAACCGTAAAATCTTCAGTTCCTGCACTGGAGCCGGCATTGACAATCACCATGTCATAGTTTTCAACCGCCTCTGCCACCTTTGCTTTCAATGTTTCATATTCATCCGCAATCGGCGGAAAACGATGGGGCGCACCGCCATGTTCCGTTACCAGTGCCTCAAACACTCTCGAATTCGATTCGATGATGTCCCCATCCCTGGGTTCCTGTCCCGGCTCTATGATTTCGGTTCCCGTCGGAAAAATCGCTACCGACGGCTTTTTCAACACCTCAATCTCTGTAATTCCGCCAGACAGGAGAACACCTATATCAATCGGGCGTATCTCATGATAACCGGGCATCAGCATCTCACCCGCTACGATATCCTCTCCGATCGGGCGCACATGCTGCCATGATGCAGCTGCATCCGTAATCTGCACCGAGCCATCCTCCTGCTCCAGCAGATCCTCCGCCATGATAACTGCATCGCATGGTGCGTGAATCGGATCGCCCGTATCCACCACTGTAAAATCTGTACCCGGATATAGGGTAAGTGGTTTCCGCTCCGATGCTCCCTTTGTTTTCTCTGCCTCAACCGCGATTCCATCCATCGCCGCCGCATTGTAAAGCGGGGAACAATATTTCGCATAGACTGCCTCTTTTGTAATCCGGTGCAGACTTTCCGTCACGGGAATCCATTCTGCCTTGGGGCTTAATAATTCCCCCAGTGCTTTCTGGTAAAGGGCTTTTGCCTCCTCCACCGGTGTATTATTCAGATATAAATTTCTCTTTCCCATCTCTGCCTCTATTCTGTTTCCACCAGGCTCTGCCGATTCTTTATCCTCCGCCGCTCTTCTGGAAACAATTCATTTTAAAAACGGTATACCTTCACCTGCTCACCCTTCTTCAGACCCTCCTGATTCATATCAATCAGAACGTAGCCGTCTGCCTCTGCCATCGTCGAAATCAAGCCTGATTTTCCAAATACCGGTTCTGCCTCCAGCCCCTGGGGAGCCATCTGAAGCTTTACCAGCAGGCAGGTTGTTTTTCCGGGTGCACCCGCCAGGTTCGTTGTCATAAAGGCTTCTAACGGAGGTTGATCCGGCTGACCGGTTACCTGCTTCCAAAGCCACACAAATAATAAATGGAAAACGGCAAGCGCTGCTGCCGGATGCCCAGGAAGTCCTCCTAACAGCGTATGTTTCTCTTTATCATATCCCAGAATCGTCGGTTTTCCCGGTTTCAGTGCCAGCCCATGGGTAAATACTCCCTCCTTGGAGATGCGGTTTAATATCTCCATAGTCATATCTTTCTTTCCCTGGGAACTTCCTCCGGAGATCAGAATCAAATCACAGGCTTTGACCGCCTCCCTGATTTTCTCCTCTAAAAGTACTTCTTCATCCTTCACTGCCTCTGCCGAAACAAGCTCCAGACCTGTCTTCTTCACATAACAGGACAGCGCCCATGTATTAATATCCCGCACCTGCCCCGGTCCAGGAACCTGATCGATCCTGACCAGTTCGTCGCCCGTCGATAGAACTGCCACCTTCCACGGTTTAAAAACCGGCACCTGCACCACGCCAAGCGCTGCCAACGTTCCCGCCTGCGCCGGGCCAATCCGGGTTCCCGCTTTAAGGACTATATCCCCGGTTTTTACATCTTCTCCCGGAAGCACGATGCATTTTCCATACGGAACATTTTCATACAGGGCAACCTCATCTGTTCCGAACCGTTCACTGTATTCTACCATCACCATGGCATCTGCCCCTTCCGGAACCATGCCGCCGGTCGGTACATAGGCACAGGTACCCGGTTCAATCTTTGATACCGCCGGATGTCCTATCTCTACTTCTTCCAGCACCTTCAGAAAAACCGGGATACTTTCTGTTGCGCCCGCCGTGTCCTTTGAACAGACTGCATACCCATCTACACTGGAACGGCGGAATGCCGGAATCATTTCCTCAGAGACAATATCTTCTGCTAAAATGCAGCCAGATGCATCTGCAAGCGCAACCCGCTCCGTCTCTGGCAGGCACTCTTTTGCCGCTTCAAGCAGACGTTCCCGCGCCTGCGCCAGCGTATCAACTTTCAATAACTTCATATTTCCTCCCTTGCGGCATGATTCTTCTTCGCGAAGGTATGCATCCATGCGAAGTGCTTTTGATTCATAGACCGCCTCTCCGAATGAAACAGAAAAACGAATACAGAAAACATTCCGCTCTCTGTATCCGTTCCTGATAATGCAGTCTGCCTCTTATGGCTTTCTGCTGATATGCACTTATCTACATCAGGCTTTGCTTGCGCTGGCGGAATTTACTGCTCTTTTCCAGAACTTCCGGGGCTTCATCCCGGTCATCCGAGAGCTATTCCTTTCCAATGCATCGTCTGATGCGGGGAGGCACCCGCGTTTCCCCGGATACCCATTGGCTTTTCTTCCATCCTGTCAATCGGTTCACAGCTTAGGCAGAAAAGCTCGAAATCAACTCTGTATAACTGCCGCTCTCGTGCGACAATTCTCTTTCTCATGATTTTCTACCAGAAATTATACCACATTTTCACAAACTGTGTCAATCATCCCAAGCAAAACTCTTCCCATTTTTTTCATGTTCAACGCAATCGCCTCGCATTTATATTCATATTTCTGAATTTTTTTCATTTTCACGATATGAAACCTCCGTATCTGCCAAATACCGGCGGATGGACGGATGCGACGGGTGAAGAAGGATTTCTTCCGGTGTTCCGGACACCAGAACATTCCCCTGCTCCATAAAATGTACCTGGTCACAAATCTTGCGGACATGCACCAGCTGATGGCTGATTAGCAGCCATGTCATCTTATTTTTCGTCTGCTGCTCCCGCATCAGCTGTTCAAACAATTCTGTACTGTCAGGATCCAGGTTGGAAAGCGTTTCATCAACAATCACAAACGCAGGGTCAAATACCAGAGCCCTGATAAATGATAATTTCTGCTGTTCTCCGCTGCTCAGGGAACGGGCATACTGATTTTTTTTCTGCAGAAGCCCACATCGTTCCAGCCAGGCATCCATCTTCGCCTCATCCGGGCGGATTCCCCGTATTTTCAGCGGATAGATCAGGTTCTGATACACCGTATCATGCAAAAGATACGGTCTCTGTGTTGTCATCGTGATATCCCGGGGTGTCAGTCCCTCGTAATCAATCTTCCCGCCATCCGGAACCAATATCCCCTGTATCAGCTTGGAAAGTGTTGTTTTTCCGCAGCCATTGGTTCCTATCAGACCATGAACCTTCCCGCTCTCCAGATACAGTTCCTCGATTTGAAGCGTAAACTGACCTATCTTCTTTTGCAGCTTAGAGATTTTCATCCGGTGTCTCCTCCTGTCTGAAATGTTCTGCCAATGTCTGTACCGAAAATGCCAGAAGCATCAGGATCACTCCCAAAAATACCCCTTCATAATAATCGCCTGCACCTTTCAGGGTTGAAATCGCAGTTGTCATTGTCCGGGTGCTGTTTTTTATATTTCCACCTACCAGAAAGACCGCCCCGACCTCACTGATGGAACGCCCATATCCAGACACAACCGCAAAATAAATTTCATTTTTCATTTCACGCAGCAGAAGCCGCGCGGTCTGATGCCGGTCAGCTCCCATCGTCCTGGCAAACGCCCGGATCGAAGGCGCCGTGCGAACCGCATATGAATATACCATTCCACAGACGATCGGAGTGATGATCAGAACCTGGGCTGCCACCATTCCTTTGATCGTAAATACCCATCGAAGCGCCCCAAACGGACCTTTTTTTCTCAAAAGCATATATGTGAGCAGTCCGATGACGACCGGAGGTGCTCCCATCAAGGTCCGGTTCACGCGGACTACCAGCTTTTTTCCTGGAAATTTCGTCTGCTCCAGCACAAGTCCCAGAAAAATTCCAAGCATGGACGCAATCAAGGTTGACCAGAAAGACATCACCAGCGTTACCCGGATAGAATCTATCACTCCGACCGTACCAAAAAATTTTGAAAACAGGTTTCCCATATTTTTTCTCCCAGCATATTCACTGAAACACCTTATATTCTGCAGGCGTTCTCATTTTCTCAATTCTTAATGACAGAAAAACCGGAAAAAGTGCATCCTCCCTTCTCCGGTTTCCTGTTTATACATTATAAATTCTGCAAGGTTCAACTGCCTGCTTTATTCGTTTAAATACGCTAATTCCAGCACTGCCGCATATCATCCGGCAGTATTCTACTTCTGCTCTGCATTCGGGAAGAATAACGGCTCGCCGTACTCCTCTACGCCGTATTCACCGATCAGAGTCTGGATTTCCGGAGAACAGATCCACTTGATAAACGTATTCGCCGCCTCGTTGTTGACATCCGGATATTTCTCCGGATTTACTGCGATAACGCCGTACTGGTTTAAAAGTTCCTTGCTGCCTTCACATACAATATCCATATCCGGGAAATCTGCCTTCTTGGCAAGCCAGGTACCGCGGTCAGACAGGCAGTAGCCGCCTTTTTCATCTGCCATCGCCAGTGTATCAGCCATTCCAGCGCCTGCCGATACATAGTTTGGATTGCTCTCATAATCTGTAATTCCCAGCTTCTCCCAGATTCCGGTCTCCTTGTTATGGGTACCGGAGTTGTCTCCACGGGACACAAATGTCAGCTGCTCGTCCATGATCTGCTTAAATGCAGCGTTGATATCATCCGTCTTTGCAATCGGACCATCCTTCGGTCCTACGATCACGAAATCATTATACATAACCTGGAAGCGCTCTACACCGTAGCCGCTCTCCACGAATTCTTCTTCTTTTGCTTTGGAATGAACCAGTATCACATCGACTTCACCATCTTTTGCTTTCTGAATCGCATCACCGGTTCCTACTGCCGTCCACTGTAAGTCAATACCTGTATCCTCTAAAAAGATTGGCTTTAAGTAATCCAGAAGACCCGTATTATCGGTACTGGTCGTCGTTGCCATCAGAAGCGTCTCTCCGGATGCTTTCTTGGTCTCCTCTGCACTGCTTTCCTCAGCAGCCTCTGCGGTTGTCTCTGCGGCGCTTTCCGCCTCCGTCGTCTCTTTTGCACTTCCAGAGCAGGCTGTCATAGACAATGCTGTCATAGCCGCCATTGCTAATGCAATGATTCTGTTTGTCTTCTTCATAAAATTGTTCTTCTCCCTTCTTTTGTTTAAGAATACTCTGAAAAACATTTCATCGGAACGAGACTCTGGCAGAGGATGCGCCGCCTTTTACCAGCTGCCTTTCTTCCTAATAAGCAGCAGGTTCTACTTCTCTTTCCAATGCATTTCTTTCCAAATGCGGGAGGCATCCGAGTTTCCCCTGATACCCATTGGCTGTGAACCCTGACAATATACTGTGTTAGGTTTTTCAGCTCGAAATATAGTTTTCCTGGCTTCTGCTGTCCGGGTTTTTCTAATACTTCCCGAAACATCCTTATACATTTTTACTATACCATGTCAAAATTCTTCTTGTCAACCGGGCAACTTTCACATGAGCGAAATTTTTTCATTTTTTCAAGCTTCTTATTTATTTTGTCTTTTGTTTTCTACTGCTCTTTTCTACTGTTATTCTGGATTTTTAGTCTTTTTTCACTTCTATCTTGATTTTCCCTTTTCATATTTGTGCGATACTCTTTTAACTGTGCTTAATTTTTTGTTTTTGTTTTATATATTATGAATATTCAAACCATTCTATCTTTTCTACAATTTTCACTTTCTTTTCATGCATAATATCCTCACTTTTGCCGATTGTAAGCCCCCTTTTTCTATGATATCTTATATGTTATATTAATTTTCTTTTATAGTCATTCCGCATTCCGCTTGTTTCAGCGTGATCGGATGATTATTTTTCAGATTCGTCTGTTAAAAATTAAATTAATACATTTTTTTCAATTTACTCTTGTATTCTTGAGTTGGTTGTAGTATTATAGACTCAGAACTAGAACACAGTCTAGTTTTTGCAAAGGAGGGGGAAAGGATGGCAGAAACTCCTTACATATTTAACATCCAGAAATTTTCAACGCACGACGGCGATGGTGTCCGCACCACGATTTTCTTCAAGGGATGTCCCTTACGCTGTATGTGGTGCCACAACCCGGAGAGTCAGCATTATTATAAGGAACTGATTTTTCATCATCACAAATGTACCGCCTGTGGTCGATGTGTTGCAAAATGTAAACAGGGAGCCAATTCCATCGTAGACGGCAAGATTGTATTTGACCGTTCCAAGTGTACCGCCTGCGGCGTCTGTACCGACTGGTGCATCACAGAGGCCCGGGAGTTAGCCGGTAAGGAATACACGGTAGATGCACTTGTCAAGGAAGCGATGAAGGACAAAATCTTCTATGAGCAGTCCGGCGGCGGTGTGACACTCTCCGGTGGCGAGGTTATGGCTTCCCAGCATATGGACTATGTGGAAGAGGTCTGTCGCAAGCTCCACGAGAACGGTGTCAGCGTTTTCATCGACACCAGCGGCTACACAGACTATGAGAATCTGAAGCGGATTCTTCCTTACGTAGATGTTTTTCTTTACGACATCAAAGTGATGGATCCGGAAGACCACAAGAAGTATATCGGCGTTGACAATTCACTGATTCTTGAGAACTTAAAGAAATTAAGTGATGAGGGCGCAGGTCTTTATATCCGGCTTCCGATTATCCAGCAGGTCAACGCAACCGATGAACACATTGAAAGTGTCATCCATTTCCTGAAGGAAAACAATATTCACGCACGTCAGGTAAACCTTTTACCTTATCATGACATCGGAAAGGGTAAATACGCCAGCCTCGACATGGAGTACCATGATGATGAGATGAGCGTACCGGTGTCCGAGCTTATGGAACACTTTAAGTCCATGTTCGAAGAACAGGGCTTCAACAAAGTCAATATAGGAGGATGATTTAAATGGCAGAAAAAATGGATACTTCATTCGTAATCAACACACCAGAAGGTCTGTTAAAAGACAACGACCGCGGATGTACCGAAAGAATTAAAAGACTGAGAAGACTCAGCCACTCTACCCAGCCGCATCTGGATCTGGAAAGAGCCAAAATTGAAACCGATGTTTACAAAGAGTACGAAGGTTCCGTATCTGTACCGGTTTTAAGAGCTCTCGTTCTGAAAGAGTATTTCTCCAAGAAAACTCTTTACTTAGGCGATGATGAGCTGTTAGTTGGTGAGAAGGGTAAAGACCCGCAGTGTTCACCGACTTTCCCGGAGCTGTGCTGTCATACCATCGAAGATATGCACATTATGAATGATCGTAAACTGGTTAACTTTACCGTTACCGAAGACGATCTGAAGCTTCAGGAAGAAGAGATCATTCCGTACTGGAAGAACCGTGCAGTCAGAGAGCATCTCTTAAAAGCTATGACCCAGGAATGGAGAGACTGCTATGAGGTTGGTATGTTTACCGAATTCATGGAGCAGCGTGGACCGGGTCATACAGCCGGCGGCAAGAACTTCTACATCAAGGGCTACGGCGACTACAAGAAAGAGATCGAGCAGGCTATCAAAGAGCTTGACTACTTCAATGATCCGGAAGCTTATGACAAAGAGCAGGAACTTCGCGCTATGGATATCTGCTGCGATGCTATCATTATCTTAGGTAAGAGATATCACGATCTGGCTCTTGAGAAAGCTGCTGAGGAGAAGGATCCGGTCAGAAAAGCAGAGCTCGAGCAGATCGCAGCTAACTGTGCGGTTGTTCCGGAGCACAAACCGGAGACCTACTGGCAGGCACTTCAGATGTACTGGTTTACACACCTTGGTGTTACAACCGAGTTAAACCCGTGGGATGCATTTACACCGGGTCGTCTGGATCAGCATCTGATTCCGTTCTATGAGAAAGATACCGCTGCAGGTACTCTGGATGATACAAGAGCTCTTGAGCTTCTTGAGTGCCTCTGGGTTAAACTGTTCAACTCTCCGGCTCCGGTTAAGGTTGGCGTAACCTTAAAAGAGTCCGGTACATATGTAGACTTCGCAAATATCAACTCCGGCGGTGTGAAGGAAGATGGTACTGATGCAGTTAACGCTGTTTCTTACTTAATCCTTGACTGTATGGAAGATATGAGACAGAACCAGCCGAACTCCAACGTACAGATTTCCAAAGTTACTCCGGATAAGTTCTTAAAGAGAGCCTGCGAGATCGCTCGTCAGGGCTGGGGCCAGCCGGCATTCTACAATACCGATGAGCTGATTCAGGAGCTGGTAAATCAGGGTAAATCTCTGGTAGATGCAAGAAACGCTGGATGCTCCGGATGTGTTGAGACAGGTGCTTGGGGAACCGAGGCTTACTGGCTGACCGGTTACTTAAACATCCCGAAGTGCTTACAGCTCGCTCTGTATGATGGCTACGATGTAATGTTCAAAAAACAGATCGGACCGCACACCGGCAAGGCAGAAGACTTTAAATCCTACGACGAACTGTGGAACGCATTCAAGACACAGCTTGAGTACATCATCGATGTTAAGATGCGCGGCAACCTGGTTATCGAGAGAATTTACGCAGAAATGATGCCGGCTCCGTTCCTTTCCATCTGTACCGATGACTGTATCAAGAAAGGTAAAGACTACAACGCTGGCGGTGCAAGATACAACACAAGCTATATCCAGGGTGTTGGTATCGGAACCATTTCCGATGCACTTTCCTCTATCAAGTTCAACGTATTTGACAATCAGAAGTTTACCATGAAAGAACTCATCGACGCTATGAATGACGACTTCAAGGGTCATGAGGATATCCTGAACCTGGTTAAGAATAAGACTCCGAAATACGGCAACGATGATGATTATGCAGATGACATCATGGTAAGCGTATTCAACGAGTACAAAGATTATATCACCGGCAGACCTACCACCAGAGGCGGTGTATATCATGTAGATATGCTTCCGACCACCTGCCACGTATACTTCGGTGATGTTATGATCGCAAGCCCGAACGGACGTCTGGCACATATCCCGCTGTCTGAGGGTATTTCCCCAGAAAAAGGCGCTGATATCAACGGACCGACCGCAGTTGTTAAATCCTGCTCCAAGATGAATCACTGTGAGACCGGCGGTACTCTGCTGAACCAGAAGTTTACTCCGGCTGCTATCGCAGGCGAGAAGGGTATTGACAACCTGGCTGCTCTGATTCGTTCCTACTTCGCTATGAACGGACATCATATGCAGTTCAACGTTATCGACCGCCAGACTCTGATTGAAGCTCAGAAGAACCCGGAGGAATACAAAGAACTGATCGTCCGCGTAGCCGGATACAGTGACTACTTCCGTAACCTGGATAAACCGCTTCAGAACGAGATCATTGAGAGAACCGAGCAGAGCTTTGGAGGCTGTGGCTGCTGTTAATTGCTCGCAACAGTTTGACAACTCTAAAAGTCTTCATTGTAACCTATTAATGCCTTCTATGAAAATGATATAGCCCCAAAAGGGCGGAAAGCCCCGGCAGCGAAACTGCCGGGGCTTTCTTATTTCTTTATCCTTATCTCAATATCAGATATTCCGCTCTACTCTGTTATCATTTTTGTCCTTCTTAGATAATTTTAGTCAAATTTGCTGTTACTCGCCACCTAATGCGGGAATCTTCTCAGCTGAGATAAACGCCAGGGCAACTGCCAGACCGCCTGACAGCACCTTGCTGATCATATAGGCTGTTACCCAGTTTCCCGGTATCAGGGACGCTACCAAGGTCATCTGACCGCCTACTACATAGGCACCTGCCACAGAGAAAGCGGCATTTAATACTTTCCCGCGCTTATCCATCTTGGAAAACAATGGCAGCATCGCAAGGCTCTGTATAAAGGAAAGGAACAGTCCGACAACTGCCTCCTCATTGATACCCAGGATCGCCCCGATGCGCTGGATCGGCTTTTGGAGACGTTTTAACGCCACCTGCGACAACACCAGACCGCCGCACGCTGCGATGACCATACGGAGTACCATAAAAAGCATTTCCTCAATCAGAGCATTCTCGACAACCGCATACTTCGGCATAAAAATTCCGAAGACTGCCACACCAAACAGGAAAAAACTAAAAATACGGATCGCATTTCCGATGAAAATCATGATCTTCATCGTCAGCTCCGGAACCAGCACAAATGCCGCAATCAGCACCACGCACAGCACCAGCACCGGGATCATATTAAAAAAGAGCTGACGGACAGGCAGACCCAGCATCAGACCTCCGACCGCCAGACCAGACGGTATGGCAATCAGCCCGAAGATGAATCCCCGCATCAGCTCTCCTATTTCATCTTTTCGAACGGCTGCCAGAAAGACCGGCAGCTGGTATCCGACCGTCATTCCCAGACTGCCTGCTACCATCGCACCGGTAAATGCTGCCAGAGCCGGTGTCGCCGCCAGCTTCTGTGCCATGCCAAGCGCCCCCATATCCGGCGCCAGAAGGCAGCTTGGAATGAGCGCCGGATCAAACGGCATATGCTTTGCCGCCTCTGCAATCGCTTCCGCGTGGGTCTGCACATATGTAACTCCGATCGCAAAAAATCCGACCGTGGACATCGCC
The DNA here is from genome assembly GCF_027698965.1 of Clostridium fessum. NCBI lineage: Bacteria > Bacillati > Bacillota > Clostridia > Eubacteriales > Clostridiaceae > Clostridium > Clostridium fessum. The sequence continues at coordinate 120,158 of NZ_JAQEQF010000007.1, read as the reverse complement.
AGACCGCCCATGGTGGCAAGCCCCTTTTCAAAGTTCGGCATCAGCCCCAGCTTTCCTCCCAGTATCTCATCCAAAAGCCCGGCTGCCGCAAATACAAGCATGATCGCAATGAATATGTTCATAAGACCTACCTCCCAGCTTTTCCCTATTTCTCTATTCCCCTGTTTTCACTTATTTTCCCTCTATCAGGCACATTTCTCTGTCAATCACAATTCTTTTTTACCTCGCCAGCAGCTGTATCAGCACGCCCCCGATGGTCAGCATCAGTGCCCCGCAGGAACGCGTCACAATCTGTGCAAATGGAAGCAGTTCCATCCGTTTCGAACTGCTGAGCACCGCTACATTTCCGGAGCCGCCCATGTTCGTTGTACACATCCCCGCTGCGATCGATGATTCCAGCGGATAAAATCCCATCTTGATGCCGATCAATCCGGCGGTCAGTGTGATCGCCCCGACAATCAGCACGACACTGAGCAGATAAAACGGAGTGATCGTGTGTAAAATCGTCTTTAAATCAATCAGCGTCGCCCCGATTCCGGTCAGCGCCGCCGCTGTCCAGCTGTGGATCGCGAACTGTCCCCACTCTCTCGCCGCGTCCTCCAGGCGCTCTGAAAGGATTCCCGTTCCCTTCACAATCACAACTGCTACAATCATCCACGCATACGTCGGTACAATCGAAATAAAATGATGGCAGAGCGCCCCCAGTTCATAAAATGCCATTGAAATGATAAGCCCCGTACATAAGAGTGCGAAGGTCGGTTTCATCGGAGGCTGTTTCTTCACTTCGTGACCGTCATTGACAAGGCAGCCATTTCCGGTCAGGGATGGCTTTCGCTCGCCGATATTATTGGCTAAACCGCCAAAAATGATCGCTACACAATTTCCCAGCACCGTCGCCGGTGCGATCCGCGTCAGGATCTGTCCGGCGTCCGTCCCCAGAACCGACGAATACATTGCCGACAGAGGCACTGCTCCCGCCGTCATGCCGCCGCTCGTCATCGGAATACCGATATACAGGATGCCTTCCAGAAAACTATCCCCCATCACCATACCGAGCAGACCTGAAAGTATCACGCCGACTGCCAGCGATATGACAGCTGTCGGAAGCAGTTTCACCGTTGCGCGGATCAGAAGCCCGCGGTCGATATTGAAAAGACTTCCTGTGATCAGCGCTGAGATATAGAAGACCAGAAATCCTTCTTTGTTGACAAAATTGTCCAGGATCTCATGCGTCTGCTCCGGAATCAGCCCCAGCGCCTGGATGACCGCCGCCCCCAGAATACAGATGACCGAGCCGCCCAGGTACGTTTTCACAACCGGTGTATGATTTCCTAAAAAATTGAGTCCCTCGCCCAGCACCATCAGCGCAATCATGCCGCCGACCAAGCCTGCCGGAAGACAGTCTATATACATACAGACCACCACCAGCGCCAAGATGCCTAGATACAGAGGGATGGAAAAACCAGCGATCGTATTAGCTTTGCCAGATATTTCTTTCCTCTCTTGCTGCATTTTTCATTTCACCTCTGAGTATTAATTTCTTCCACAACACTTCTTATATTTCTTCCCAGATCCGCAAGGACACGGATCATTCGGATAAATCTTCTCCACCTTTTTCGCGGTTACCGGTGCTGGCTGGGACATTTCCGGCACCATCGCCGGCATGCCGCCGATCATACCTCTCTCACTTAATTCCCACGGTTTATTTCCACGGTTTTCTTTTGTTCTCGTATTGTTGAACGCATCCATGAGAAGTCTTAAAAATTCGCCCATCTGCTGCTCGCTCTGGAAAACAATCCCTTCTTCATGCATCTTATTCATCAGTTCTGCCGGTGATTTTCCTTCATAGCTGTTGGTCCACGTCTCAAAGCACCATCTAGCCGCTTTCTCATACGACACATCCAATTTTTTTATGAAATAGGACTCCAGCTCCTTATAAGCCAGTACCCCTGACTCATACCCTTTCTGACAGATTTCATCCAACTGCTGTGCAGACGGAATATAGAATTTTTTATTCTGCTGCTGTTTCAACAAAGCAGTGAGTCCATCACCCTCAAAAACTGGAAGATGTACATACAATCCCCTCTCGGAATAAAGCGGATTCTCTTTCGGCAGGTCCTGCATTCCCAGTTTCTCCATCGGGAAAATGCAGGATTCTGTGATGTCCTCCGGCATTTCCTCCAGCATCCCGATCATTTCTTCGATCGTGCCTTTCACCTTCAATTTGTACAGTTCATACAAAATTTCCAACGGCGCAATCTCATAATAATCGATAAAGAAGCTGATACACTTCATCAGCCAGCCTTTTTTGCTCTGAACCGCCCGGAATGCCTCATCGTCAATCCCGCTAAACCCCTGTGCAATCTCTTCAAAGACAGTAAAGCAGTCACTCACTTCCTCAAAACTTCCAAGTACGTATTTATATAACTGCATTCCATCCATAATCTCTTCTGCAGAAATTTTCTGTGGCTCGGTACAGGCTTTGCAAAAAAGCACCATCTGCTCTTTCGTCAGGCATGAAAGTCTGCCCCGGAGTGCCTCTTTTGTCGTTAAATATTCAACAATTCGGTCAATCAGGTCATCCTTTTTAAGCCGGGAACAGTTCTTTAACTCGTAGCTTCTTGCTTCGTTTAATAAGTCTTCTTTGGTCCATTCTTTTAAATATTCTCTTAATAACATACCATTTCCTTTTCTCATCTTACATCGTTTCATGCTTCTCTTCATATTTTTTTATTATACTTTTAAATGCACATGGATTGCAAGATATATCGTTACATATTTCTGCTTCGCGCGAGTGCGCATCATTGGCATTACACAAAAATACAGCCTGTCTCCAAGCTTCTCAGGAAACAGACTGTATCGATTAAGGATTATGGTAAATAAAGGATTGTCGTAACTGTTCAGTAGGTCTGCGCATTTACTGCGCTGACCGTACGAAAACATGGGCCAGCAGGCAAAAATCCCATTGCCGCAGGCAATTTTTAATGGATTTTTGCGCGTGACTGTGAAGGTACTGAACAGTTACGGATTGTCTATATTTTACAGAAATACTGCCAGCTCTTCTAGCGGCTTGCGATCTGTATGCAGCCTGGACGGATGAGCTGTCTCTGCCGGATATCCAAGCGGCAGATAGGCCGTCGGCTGTAAGCCCTTCATCTCTGGGAACTGCTCCAGCAATTTTTCTGGATTAAACATACCAACATACGTTGTTCCCAGTCCCAGTTCTGCTGCCTGCAGCATCATCTGGGAAACCGCCAATGTCACATCGATCTCTCCATGGTTTTTCCCGTCCTCTTCCCTTTTCCAGGAAATCTCTGGATCATAGGCTGCTACAATCACAACCGGCGAATGAAACTGACACGCCGTACATGCATCCGCTTTCGCCAGAGCCTCCTCACTCTGCATCACGAAAAAGCGCTGTGGCTGTAAGTTATGTGCCGTCGGGGCTTTGCGTCCCGCCTCCAGCACTTTCTGTAATTTTTCTGCCTCAACCGGACGGCTGTCAAATTTACGAAGTGAATAACGTGCATCACATAATTCTTCAAATTTCATAGTAATCAAAACTCTCCTTTGCGTTACAACTAATAGCTCCGAATCCGATCCGAATCCTCTTCCCCCGTCTTCTCGATCTTCCGGATCTCCACCACATAGCTGCTCTTATCGTTGACCTTCACTTCCACCTGGTCACCCACATGGTGTCCTTCGATCGCTTTTCCGAGCGGCGACTCGATGCTGATCCGGTTTTCCAGGGAATTGCCCCGGATGCTCGTTACCAGACGGTATACTTCTTCCTCGTCGTCATCCTCAAAATACAGGGTAACCGTATCATTCATTCCGACCTCATCCGGGCGGGATTCTTCCGATACGATCTTAGCGTGCTTCAGCATATTTTCCAGATAGCGAATACGGCTTTCATTCCGGTTCTTATCCTTCTTAGCAGCATAATATTCGAAGTTTTCGCTCAAGTCACCCTGTGCGCGCGCCTCCTTGACCGCCTCGATCGCCTCTTTGCGGACCACCAGCTTCCGATGGTCGATCTCTTCCTGAATCTTCTTTACATCACTTTCTGTCAGCTGCTCTCTCATGTCTTACTCTGCCAGTCCCTTTTTTTCTATCATTTCTACAACCTGTGCTACATATTTTCCGCAGATTTCATCCGTCGGTGCCTCGACCATCACGCGGATCAGCGGCTCCGTACCACTCGGACGAACTAAGATTCGACCGGTATCGCCCAACGCATCCGATACCTTCTGAACCTCCGCCTGCACGTCGCGGTCTGCCTGCGCCGCCTCTTTATCCTTGACTCTGACATTTTTCAGAACCTGAGGATAAATCTGCACCTCGTCAGCCAGCTTTGCAAGTGTCTCTTTCTTCTCCAGAATCACTTCCATCAGCTTTAATGATGTTAAAATGCCGTCTCCGGTCGTCGCGTGCTTGCTGAAAATGATATGACCCGACTGCTCGCCTCCCAAGCAGTGGCCGTTCTGGGACATATTTTCATAGACATACTTATCGCCAACTGCCGTCTTCTCATAGGAAATACCATCGCGCTCAAATGCCTTATAAAGACCGAAGTTTGACATAACCGTGGTGACAACTGTATTGTTGACCAGCGTGCCCTGTTCTTTCATGTATTTTCCGCATACATAGAGGATCTTGTCGCCATCCACCAGCTTGCCTTCACTGTCCACTGCCAGGCAGCGGTCCGCATCTCCATCATAAGCGAATCCAACGTCCAGATGATTTTCAACCACGTATTTCTGCAGTCCCTCGATGTGGGTGGAACCGCAATTTGTATTGATATTCAGACCGTCCGGCGTGTTGTTGATGACGTGCGTCTCCGCGCCCAGTGCATCGAATACGTTTTTCGCAATCGCGGAAGCGCTTCCGTTTGCACAGTCCAGACCTACCCGCATATTTTTGAAAGACCGTGTTGCCAGGGAAATCAGATAACCGATATAGCGGTTGCGTCCCGCTGCATAGTCAACGGTGCGTCCGATCGCATCGCGCTTGGCAAATGGAATTTCGCCCATCTCGCCATCCAGATACGACTCAATCTTCTCGATCGTCTCCTCCTCCAGTTTCTCGCCGCGTCCATTGATGACCTTGATTCCGTTGTCATAGTATGGATTGTGGCTTGCGGAGATCATGATACCGCAGTCAAACTCCTCGGTGCGTACAACATACGATACACTCGGAGTAGTTGTCACGTGAAGCAGATAGACATCTGCGCCGGAAGCGGTCAGTCCCGATACCAGCGAATACTCAAACATATAGCTGCTGCGTCTCGTATCCTTGCCGATCACGACCCGGCAGCGATCTGCTTTCGTCTTCTGTCCATAGTACCAGCCCAGGAAACGACCTACTTTATAGGCGTCCTCCACGGTCAGCGTCACATTTGCCTCGCCGCGGAATCCGTCTGTTCCAAAATATTTACCCATTTTGAGAGTTCCTCCTACATCATCAAATACAGAGTCCAAAGGTCATGTACATTTATGGAAATACCCCACTAACATACATGACCTTCTACGATTTTGATTCCAACCTGAAGAAAATCCTGCAGCCAACGGCGCTTCACACTTTCTGCCGCTGCTGCTTTCTATGTCTGATTGCACATTTTTTACTGAATTTCTTTCAGATAGCGACCTACCGCATCCTGCCAGGACGGAAGGCGCTCAAATCCGTTGTCCGAAAGTTTTTCTTTGCTGATCCGGCTGTTCATCGGGCGTTTTGCCTGACCCGGATAAGCAGCTGTATACTCGGCAGTGCTGACCGGCGTCACCTTGACGTCCATGCCCGCCTGTTTAAAGATCTCAACTGCAAATTCATACCAGCTGCAAAGTCCCTCATTCGTCGCATGGTAACGACCATATTTATCACTCTGAATCATATCAACCAGCAAACGTGCCAGATCGTATGTGTAAGTCGGGGAACCGATCTGATCATCCACAACACTGACTGCCCCGCGCTCTTTGCCAACGCGCAGCATCGTCTTGATGAAGTTCTTGCCGTTCACGCCAAATACCCACGCTATACGGACGATGAAAAACTTCTTTACCAGCTCCTCGACTGCCAGCTCACCCTCATACTTCGACTGACCGTAGGCGTTGAGTGGTTCCCGGTGGTCATCCGGCTCCCACGGGCGGGTGCCCTGACCGTTGAATACATAATCGGTGCTGATGTACATCATTTTGATGTCCAGACCTTTGCAGACCTCAGCGATATTTCTCGTTCCATCTGCATTGACTTTACGGCAGAGTTCCATATTCTGTTCCGCTGCGTCTACTGCAGTATATGCAGCGCAGTGGATCACTGCATCCGGCTTTGCCTCGGTGATCACGCGGCGGCATGCCTCTGCATCGGTAATATCCATCTCATCGACATCCACACCGATGCCAGTAAGACCCTGTTTTTTCAGCTCATTCATCACGTCATAGCCAAGCTGGCCTTTAACGCCTGTCACTAATACTCTCATTATAATCTATCTCCATACATTTTTTCGAAGTACTGGCTGTACTCACCGCTTAAAATGTGTTTCCACCAGTCCTGATTGTTCAGATACCAGTCGATCGTCTGACGAATGCCGGTGTCAAAATTGTATTTCGGCTTCCAGCCAAGCTCCGTCTCGATCTTGGTCGGATCGATCGCATAACGGCGGTCATGACCCGGACGATCCTTGACGTAACGGATCAGGCTTTCCGGCTTGTCCAGCGCTTTCAGGATGGTTTTGACAACCTCCAGGTTGGTCCTCTCATTGTGTCCGCCGATGTTGTAAATCTCACCGACGCGTCCCTTGTGGAGAATCAGATCGATCGCCTCACAATGATCGGATACGTGCAGCCAGTCGCGAACGTTCGCGCCGTCGCCGTATACCGGAAGTTCCTCGTCTGCCAGCGCACGGCTGATCATCAGCGGAATCAGCTTCTCCGGAAAATGATATGGACCGTAATTGTTGGAGCAGCGGGATACTGTCACCGGAAGTCCGTAGGTTCTATGGTATGCCAATACAAACAGATCCGCACTCGCCTTGGAAGAAGAGTACGGGCTGGAGGTATGAAGCGGGGTCGTCTCCGTGAAGAAGAGATCCGGGCGGTCTAACGGCAGATCGCCGTATACCTCATCGGTCGATACTTGATGATAACGTTTAATTCCATAGGTGCGGCAGGCATCCAGCAGGGTGGTCGTTCCCATGACATTGGTACGGACAAATGCCTCCGGGTCCGTGATGGAACGGTCTACGTGGCTCTCCGCTGCAAAGTTTACAACGACATCTGGTTTTTCCTCTTCAAACAGCTTGAATACGAAGTCGCGGTCTGCGATATCGCCGTGTACAAATTTGTAATTTGGTTTGTTTTCAACCGGTTTCAGTGTCTCTAAGTTACCCGCATAGGTCAGAAGATCCAGATTGATGATCTGATACTCCGGGTATTTATTTACCATATGGTGTACGAAGTTTCCGCCGATGAATCCGGCTCCGCCTGTCACGATAATCTTCATTGTTTTAACTCCTTTTAATTCTGATGTATTTTATCAACATATTTCCCATCCAGTACGTCTTTCAGATATTTGCCATACTGGTTTTTCTTGTATACCTCGTATGCCTCCAGCACTTCTTCCTTGCTGATCCAGCCGTTTAAGTACGCAATCTCCTCCAGGCACGCGATCTTGCGGTGCTGGTGGGTCTCTACTGTCTTAACGAAATTGGTTGCCTCAACTAAGGACTCATGTGTACCGGTATCGAGCCAGGTAAAGCCCTGTCCCAGAAGAATGACATCCAGATCGCCATTTTCCAGATAGATGCGGTTCAAATCGGTAATCTCAAGCTCGCCTCTGGCAGACGGTTTTAACTGTTTCGCATACTCTACTACCCGGTTGTCATAGAAATACAGACCCGTTACACAGTAATTGGACTTCGGTTTCTCCGGCTTCTCCTCGATGGAGATCGCCTTGCCCTGGTCGTCAAATTCTACGATACCGAAGCGCTCCGGATCATCGACATAGTAGCCAAATACAGTCGCGCCCTCTTTCTTGGCAGAGGCAGCACGCAGGCGTTTCACAAGTCCCTGACCCTGGAAAATATTGTCGCCCAGAATCATCGCCACGGAATCGTCTCCGATGAACTCCTCGCCGATGATAAATGCCTGTGCCAGTCCATCCGGACTTGGCTGCACGGCATAGCTTAAATGTAAACCAAACTGATGTCCATCGCCCAACAATTCCTTAAAACGCGGTGTGTCATCCGGTGTCGAAATAATCAGAATATCCCGGATTCCCGCGTTCATCAGAACGGAGATCGGATAGTAAATCATCGGTTTGTCATAAATCGGAAGCAGCTGTTTGGAAGTTACGCGTGTCAGCGGGTAAAGGCGTGTGCCTGAACCGCCTGCTAAAACGATACCCTTCATATCTTGTTCTCCTCATATGTTTTATTTTCACGCCTCTTTTCTAAAAAAAGGCAGATCTCATCACTATAAGTAATATACCACATTTGCCTGCTGCTTGCAAATTTATTTGCTTTGCACTTCTTTCTTGCATTGTACAATCGTAACTGTTCACGGGTAGGCACTTTTGGAACCGAAAGTGCCGTAAGAAAACGTGGTGGCAACAGGAATTTGCCGTATTTAAATGCGGAGCCACGGCAAATTCCGTTACTGGGCACGTATACGTGAACTGTAACGTACAATCCATAAGCATCATTCATCCACTGCATACACAATCGTCCGCGCATCCGCAAATTCATAACTGCACGTCACAAAGGAATACAAGTGGGAAACCTCCTCGTCTGGCAGTTCGCGAAACCGGCATCCCTCCGTCATTTCTTCTATATAAGGATGCATCTCCGACCGATCCGCAAATTCCGTCCTACGCCGTTCCCCCTGACTGCCCGCAGTGAGCGCTGCAATCAGACGGAGTGTCCGCCTTTTCCCATCTGGGAAATAGAGATAAGCAGTCCGATGCTTCTGGAAGAAATCTTCGTCTTTCAGGCGGATCAGCTCGGAAAACCGGCTTCCGTCCTTCATATGATGCCCGTAAAAAATCGAATGAAAATCCGATGCATCCGGTGCACTCTCGCAGTCCAGAAAGACAGTCCCGGCTGGATCTGGTTTTCCATCCAGCCCGATGCTGCGGTACGATTCATTGTCGGTTGTCTGGACAATCGGTTCGTCGATGTGAGTACCGGGAATGCGAATCCAGGCGATGACGTCGGCATTCTGGCATTTTAAGGCTGCGAAATCTGGCTGCCATATCGGCTCTGACGCATCTGAATCAGATTTTCCAGATAAATTCTGCTCTACATTTCCTTCAGATTGGGAATCTCTGTTTTCCGCCCTTCTAACCGCATCCCCCACACCATCCGCCAGAACCAGACATCCAATCACGATCAAAAAAGCACAGAAGATGCGGCGTGCCCAGCGGGCAGCGCCGTCTCCTGTGCGCTTCTTAGTACCCAAATTTTCCTTCCAGCGATTCATCTTCGCGGATCCAATCTTCTACATCGACTTTTCGGTACTCATTTTTCGTATCACGGATATAGACATGTTCAATTCCGGCATTGATTACCATGCGCTTGCACATCGAACAGCAGCTCGATTTTTCCACATACCCGCCGGTTCTCGCATCGACACCGGTCAGATACAGCGACGCGCCGATCATGCGCTCTCTGGAGGCACTGATCAGGGCATTGGCCTCGGCATGGACACTGCGGCACAACTCGTACCGCTCGCCGCGCGGCACATGAAGCTCCTCGCGGATGCAGCGACCGATATCGGAACAGTTTTTCCGTCCGCGCGGGGCACCCACATAGCCGGTCGAGATAACCTCATCGTTATTCACAATCACTGCCCCGTAGTGCTTTCGCAGACAGGTACTCCGCTGCGAAACCATTTCCGCCAGATCCAAATAATAATTGACTTTATCTCTTCTTTCCATATAGGATCCCCCTTCCGTTTTCTCTAATTCTTTAGATGCCCTCATTCATCTTCGCCAGCTTCGCCGCCTGATCGGCTGCAATTAAGCTGTCAATGATCTCATACAGATCGCCGTCCATGATCGAATCGATCTTATACAAGGTCAGTTTGATGCGGTGCTCGGTCACACGTCCCTGCGGGAAGTTATAGGTACGGATCTTCTCGGAACGGTCACCGGTACCAATCTGGCTGCGGCGTTCTGCCGCTTCCTCGTTCTGGCGTCTCTCCAGCTCCAGATCATATAGCTTGGAACGCAGAAGACGGAACGCCTTTTCCTTGTTCTGTAACTGCGATTTCTCAGTCTGGCTGTAGATCACGATACCGGTTGGAATATGGGTCAGACGTACCGCGGAGTCAGTCGTGTTGACACACTGTCCACCGTTTCCGGACGCACGCATAACGTCAATACGGATATCTTTATCATCGATGACAACGTCCACATCCTCTGCCTCCGGCATCACGGCAACCGTCGCGGTCGAGGTATGGATACGTCCGCCGGACTCGGTCTCCGGCACACGCTGTACGCGGTGGACACCGCTCTCGTACTTCATCTTGGAGTAAGCGCCCTGACCGGTAATCATGAAAACGACCTCCTTGAAGCCGCCGATTCCATTTTCACTGACGCTGACAAGCTCAGTTTTCCAGCGGTTGCGCTCTGCAAAGCGCACATACATACGGTACAGTTCGGACGCAAATAATGCCGCCTCATCGCCGCCTGCACCTGCACGGATCTCGACGATAACGTTCTTTTCATCGTTCGGATCCTTCGGAAGAAGCAGAATTTTTAATTCCTGCTCCAGATCTTCGATGCGCTTTTTCGCAGCATTTAACTCTTCCTTCGCCATCTCGCGCATCTCCTCGTCGGATTCCTCATCCAGAAGCGCCAGACTGTCCTCTACGTCCTGTTTTGCCTTCTTATACTCTTTATATGCCTCCACAATCGGAGCCAGATCCGACTGCTCCTTCATCAGCTTGCGGAAACGATTTGTATCGCTTGCCACTTCCGGGCTGCCGAGCTCTTCCATCAGCTCTTCATAACGGATCAGCAAATCATCCAATCTGTCAAACATGATATCCTCCTCTATCGTCTAACGGTTCCACCGTGCCTTTACCACGCGGTTAAGCCCCGGCTCATCCTTTATCACTTCTATCTCCCGATACCCGGCGATGGTCAGTATCCGGCTGACCGCCTCCGCCTGGTCATATCCTATCTCAAAATATACGCAGCCGCCCTTGTTCAGATGTTTGCTGCACTCCAGCGCCAGAACCCGGTAAAAATACAGACCGTCCTCGCTGCCGTCCAGCGCCAGCCGAGGCTCATGGTCGCGTACCTCCGGTTCCAGACCGTCGATCACCGCCGATGGGATATATGGCGGATTCGACACAATCACATCGTACATGACATCCGCCTCCACCGCCTGAAACAGATTGCTCTGCAAAAGTGTCAGGCTGTGTTCCTCGATCTCTGCCTGCAGGCGCGGTCCCTTTGCCAGCCACGTTTTCAGGCGGATGCACCACGGATCCTCCGATACCTGAAACGATTCTGACCGCGCAGTTCCCTTCTGAATCAAAAAGAGACGTCTCGCATTTTTCTTTGCCACGCGCAGCGCCGCCTCGGAAATATCCACCGCCGTCACGTTCTGGTAGCCGCCAAGCACGGCAAGGCTGATCGCGATACAGCCGGATCCGGTACACATATCCAAAAGTTTCAGATCCTTTTCCGGGTAATCCCGAAGAACCCGCTCAACTAACGTCTCCGTATCCTGGCGCGGAATCAGGACATTTTCATCGACAGAAAATGTCATTCCCATAAAATCCTGCATTCCCAGAATCTGCTGCAGTGGAATGCGCTCTGCCCGTTTCTGAAGCATTTCCTGATAGCGCCCATAGCCCTTTTCCAGGCGTTCCGCATGGATCGGACGGTTCTGATCCAGATAATAATGCACCCGGTCAATCCCGAACGCCGCTTCCATCAGATACCAGGCATCCGTCCCTGCGTCCGGTACACCCGCCTCACTTAAGCGCGCGCCGCCCTCATCCAACAGTTCTCTCCAGGTCAGGTCTGTTCTTCCGTTTTCCTCGCTCATCGAATCATCCCCTCTGTCGTACCGTGTTCTATTTATGACTCTTCCAGCTGCTTTTCCCAGCCTGGGAAATTCTCCGTCAGGTATTCTCTCCAGTCAAAAACTGCCTCGGTCGCCGCGATCGCCACCTCAATCATCGAGTCATCCGGCTCCTTCGTCGTCAGACCCTGCATCCACATACCCGGACGGCTCACCAGATCCATAAACTTCGAATTGCTCCGTCCGGCGCACTGCAATACCTCATATGATATACCTGCAATGACCGGAACCAGAATAATACGGCTCAGAATCCGCATCCAGATCGTATCGACCCGGATCACCATAAACATCAGAATACTGATCACCATGACAATCAATATGAAACTGGTACCACAGCGCTTGTGCTCCTTCGAGCTCTCGCGCACATATTTTACCGTCAGCGGATGTCCGTGTTCCACACAGTTGATGCACTTGTGCTCCGCCCCGTGGTACATAAATGTCCGCCGGATGTCCTCCATCCGCGAAACGAGTTTAATATAGATAATAAAAATCGCGATCCGGATCACACCTTCCAGCACTGCCATCAGATGATCCGATGTGATAACTCCCTTAAACAGGTTCGCAATCCCCAGCGGCAGGATCATAAAAATACCAATTGCCAGGATAAACGAAATTACCAGAACTGCTGCCATGATCGCACTCTCCAGCTTCTCGCCGAACACACGGTCTAAAAGCTGTTCGAATTTTCCAGGCTCTGCATCCTCATCATCCTCAAAAAAGCTGGCGGAATACGACAGACTCCGCATGCCGATGATCATCGAATCTGCAAACCGGAACACGCCGCGCACAAACGGGAGCTGTAAAATCTTCGCTTTTTTCGTGATACTCTGGTATGTGTCTTTTTTTACTTCTATCTCTTTGTCAGGCCGGCGGACTGCCACTGCATAGTCCTCGCCTTTCATCATCATGATTCCTTCAATTACCGCCTGACCGCCAATTCCTGAATACTTCATGCTGTCCTTTCAAAATAAAATAAAAAAAGAAGAAAAGTAACTGTTCAGCAGGTCTGCGCATTTACTGCGCTGACCGTACGAATACATGAGCCAGCAGGCAAAAATCCCATTGCCGCAGGCAATTTTTAATGGATTTTTGCGCGTGACTGTGAAGGTACTGAACAGTTACGAAGAAAACAAAAAGGCTGAGTTTAATGTCGCCACTAAAACCCAACCTTTACATGGTTCAAACTTATTTGCCTGCGTTGATGCCGTACTTGCGGTTGAACTTATCGATACGTCCGCGGGCAGCGGCTGCTTTCTGCTGGCCTGTGTAGAATGAATGACACTTGGAGCAAACCTCTACGTGGATGTCTTTCTTGGTAGAACCAGTTACGAACTCGTTACCACAGTTGCAAACTACTTTTGCCTGATAATAGGCTGGATGGATTCCTTCTCTCATTTCTTTCACCTCTCTGAATTTTTCATTGCGATTTCCGACCGCTTTTTTAATTGCAAGCCGTCTTAAAACGGCTCTATATAAAGCTCCGCACATCCAGGCACGCTATTCCATCATTTAAGCGTTCCTTCCACTCGTAAGGACGACTCACGCAGATGTCAGAACTACCGTCTGTTAATACAGCCTTATAATTATATCATGGTGTGTACTTTTTAGCAAGCAATTTTATCTATTTTTCAATACTATTTTTCTTCTTACAGTCCTGTTTTCCTGCCTTGAAGAAAGTCCTCACAGATGCGCTATTGGTGAAACATGATTTTTAGTAAAATGACCCCTTTTTCCGCGTGATCTCTACAAATTCCGTATTGTTCTTCGTCTTGGCAAACAGATCCAGGATCCGCTCGACGGTATCCTCCGGTTTCTGCGTGTTGGTCGCCTTGTGGACGATATCGACCGCTTCCGCCTCGGCGGACGAAAGAAGCAGATCATCTCTTCGCGTACCGGAACGCAGGATATCGAGCGCCGGGAAGATGCGCTTCTCGGAAAGTTTGCGGTCAAGCACCAGCTCCATGTTGCCGGTTCCCTTAAATTCCTCGTAAATAACATCGTCCATACGGCTGCCCGTCTCAATCAGCGCGGTCGCCAGAATCGTCAGGCTGCCGCCCTCGCGTATATTTCTCGCCGCACCGAAGAAGCGCTTCGGCATATGCAGCGCTGCCGGATCCAAACCACCTGAAAGAGTTCGTCCACTCGGCGGAACCACCAGGTTGTAAGCCCTCGCCAGACGGGTGATACTGTCTAAAAGAATCATAACGTCCCTGCCGTGCTCGACAAGGCGCTTCGCCCGTTCTACTACCATCTCCGACACACGTTTATGACGCTCCGGCAGCTCGTCAAACGTCGAATAGATGACCTCGACATTTTCTCCCGTTACCGTCTCACGGATATCTGTCACCTCCTCCGGACGCTCATCGATCAGAAGGATGATCAGGTGCATTTCTGGATGGTTCTTTGTGATGGTCGTCGCCACCTGCTTTAACAGGGTGGTCTTTCCGGCTTTTGGCGGGGATACGATCATGCCTCGCTGTCCTTTTCCGATCGGGGACAGCAGATCCATCACACGCATCGCCATGGAAGTCTTAACCCCCGGATATTCCAGGTGCAGACGTTCATTTGGGAAAATTGGCGTCAGATTTTCAAAATTCGGACGTTTTTCCACCACGCTGGTCGGGTATCCATTGACCGAATTAATATATAATAATGCGGCAAATTTCTCCGTCGCCGACTTCACACGACGGCTTCCGCGCACGATATCACCAGTTTTCAGATTAAAACGGCGGATCTGGGACGGCGCCACATAGACGTCATTTTCACCCGGCAGGAAGTTTTCACAACGGATAAATCCAAATCCATCCGGCATAACCTCCAGGATTCCGTTCGCCTCGATGCCGCTGTCCAGCTCCTGAAATTCATTTTTCAGATCCTCCATGCGTGCATTTTCCACCTCAGTACGGGTGCTTTCCATCTGCTGCACCGGCGCGGTACGTTCCGGCTGACTGTACTCGGAGGCTGCTTCTGCCATCTGCGGTGCCGGTGCGGTATGTTCCGGCTGGCTATACTCGGTTCTTGCGCTCATCGCTTCATTGTAATTGTTACGCGGCACATAGGAATTTCTCTGATACCCCTCTCGCTGCGTGTACTCGCGTCTGCGATTATCCTGATAACGGGTATTATTATTCTCACGGCGTGTATAGGAGCCGTATTCATTCCGGCGGTATCCGCCTTCGCTGCGGCGCTCATAACTGTAATTCTGCCCTCCCGCAGCCCGTTCTCCGTTGGCAGATCTCCGCGGCTGCGAATACGTCTGTGCCGATGTATTCTGCCCTGCATCAGTTCTGCGCGGCTGCACGTGCATTTCCGTTCTCTCTGCCGGTTCCGCCGATCCAGCCGGATGCTCACTGACAGAAGCCTGGGGCGTTTCTTCTTTCTGTCCCTCTTCCACCGGCTTCTCAAGTTCGCACAGCCTGTCTATGATCTCCGCCTTTTTCAGGGTGCTGATCCCCTTTAACCCCTGTGCCTTCGCCATTTCCCGAAGCTGCACCAGAGGGAGTGTCTTTAATTTTTCTCTCATATAATTCTCCTTGCCCTGTTTAATTGTGTCATATTCTCTGGGATTCAAAAATCAGAAATAAGAAACGTGTGGATGTCTTCCAGGTACTTACACGAAACCGGACAGGCAGATACCTGCCCGGCATACCTTTTTAACATAGCCTTTTATGCTGTGACTGCTCTTTATCCTGCAGCCACCTTGGTTTTATTATAAACGGTTTTCATAAAAATTCAAGTAGACATTTTCTTCATACATATCAATTCAGGAACATAGTAACTGTTCACAGGTAGGAATTTTCTGAACTGAAAATTCCGTACGATACAGTTCCGGCAGCAGATTTTGCCGATTTGGAATGCGTAGCATCGGCAAAATCCATCTGAAAAGAAGCTTTTCTCATTCAGAGCCCTTCAGGAAGCGCAGCCACTCCCCAATCTTCTTCTCATACCCATTTTCTGACGGGCGGTAAAATGTGCTGCCCTCCAGTCCATCCGGCAGGTACTGCTGCTTCACATAATGATTCGGATAATCATGTGCATACTTGTACCCGTCGCCATGCCCCAGCTTCTCCGCCCCGCTGTAATGGCAGTCGCGCAGATGGGACGGCACCGTAAAGTTGCCCTTTAACCTGACCGCCTCCTGTGCCTCATCGACGGCCACATACGCCGCGTTGCTCTTCGGCGCGCTCGCCACATAGGTAGCTGCCTGCGACAGGATAATCCGCGCCTCCGGCAGACCAATCCGTTCCACTGCCAATGCCGCGCTGACCGCAACCTGAATCGCCTGCGGATCCGCATTGCCGACATCCTCCGACGCACAGATCATGATACGCCGCGCAATAAATTTGATATCCTCGCCTGCATCCAGCATCTTCGCCAGATAATAAACTGCCGCATCCGGATCGGTACCGCGCATACTCTTGATAAACGCTGAGATCGTATCGTAATGGTTATCCCCCGTCTTGTCATACTTCACGGCACGGCGCTGGATGCACTCCTGCGCCACATCGAGTGTAATGTGAATCAGCCCATCTCCACTCCGTTCCGTTGTGAGAATACCAAGCTCGATCGCATTGAGCGCCGCGCGCGCGTCTCCGCCTGCCATATCGGCCAGAAAATCCAGAGCCTCGTCCGTCGCCTCCGCGCGATAGCTTCCCATGCCCTTTTCCTTGTCATGGATCGCCCGCTCTAAAAGCTCGCGGATATCCGCATTTTCCAACGGTTTCAGCTCAAAAATACGTGATCGGGAAATCAGCGCCCCGTTGACCTCAAAATACGGATTCTCCGTCGTCGCACCAATGAGCAGAATCGTCCCGTCCTCAACAAACGGCAGAAGATAGTCCTGCTGCCCCTTATTAAAGCGGTGAATCTCGTCGATAAACAGGATCGTGCGCTTTCCGTACATCCCCAGCGCATCCTTGGCATCCTGCACGACCTGTTCCATATCTTTTTTCCCCGCCACCGTCGCGTTGAGCTGCTCAAAACGCGCGCTCGTCGTGTTGGCAATCACGCGCGCCAGCGTCGTTTTGCCCGTTCCGGGCGGTCCATAAAAAATCAGCGATCCGAGCTTATCTGCCTTGATCGCCCGGTACAAAAGCTTATCCTTTCCTATGATATGCTTCTGTCCCACCACCTCGTCAAGCGTGGACGGGCGCAGCCTGGATGCCAGCGGCGCCTCCTGCTCGATCGTATTTTTCCGCATATAATCAAATAAATCCATCGTATCCTCTCAATCAATCAGACATTCTTCTATTGTAACAAAAGTATATCCCTCCGCCGTCAATGTGTCAATCGTCTCAAGCGCAGCATCGACCGAAGTCTGATATGCATCATGCATCAGCACCACCGTGTGAACCGCCGCATTTTTGCAGATATGCTTCACAATCCGCGCCGTATTCCGGTTTTTCCAGTCCAGCGTATCGACGTCCCAGAACACCGGCGTCATCGACACTCTCTCCTGAAGCTCCGTACTCCATGAACCATACGGCGGACGTATGTATTCCGGACGTTTTCCCGTGACCGCCTCGATCCAATCGGCCGTCTCCCGAATCTCCTCCACGCTCTTTTCAATCGGCTGGCGCGCCAGATCCACATGTGCCATGCAGTGAACCCCGATGAGATGACCGTCTTTAGCCATCTGTTGCACCAGTTCCTCATTACCCGGAATATTTTCCCCGACCAGAAAAAAAGAGGCTTTCACGCCCCTCTCGCGCAAGCCGTCCAGCAGCTTTTTCGTGTACACCCTGTGCGGTCCGTCGTCGAAGGTCAGCGCCAGCTCCCCGCCGGAAAAGCATTCCGGGGAGGAAACCGTCTGGTCCGTCTGGTCCGCCTGCTCCACTTCCGCCAAATCTTCCCACTGCATCCCCACTGCCAGCCTGCACACGATTCCTAAGAAACACAGATCCAGCAGCACTGCCGTGCACAGGCAGAGCAGTTTTTTCCTCATGGAACCCTTATTTTGAATGATCCGATTTACCATTTTAGACGTGTCAGCCCTGAACTGTGACAGGGCATCCCCTTTATATTTGCGTTTCCGCTTCCATGTATTATATGAATGCAAAAAAGGATCCAGACCTCCGCATTTCTGTCAGGTCTGAATCCTCTTTTTCTATTTAATGTGCTCTCAGAATCTTTCCGCCAGCCGCAAAAGCAAGTGTAGGAAAGACTCCGAGAGTACATTTTAACCTACTAGCGCCGAAATACCAAAGTAGGACAGCACCACGATACCAAGCACAATCCGATAATATCCGAAAAACTTGAAATCATGCTTGCGGACATATCCCATCAGGAACTTGATCGAGTACACAGACACGCCAAATGCGACCACCATACCAAGAACCAGATAAATGAACTCCGCGAAAGAAAATCCGCCGCCCTGAATGAAAAATTTCACAATCTTTAAAAAACTCGCACCGAACATAACCGGAATCCCAAGGAAGAATGAAAATTCTGCCGCCGCCGGACGTGAACAGCCGATCAGCATCGCGCCCAGAATCGTCGCGCCCGAACGGGAAGTACCCGGAATCATCGCCAGCACCTGGAAACAGCCGATCAGTGCCGCTGTCTGGAACGAAATCTGCGTCACGCGCTCAATCGGAAAATGACGGTGTACGTTTCGATTTTCCAGTACGATAAACAAAACGCCGTAGAGAATCAGCATCGCTGCTACGACATAGCCGTTCATCAGTTTATCCATGAAATGGTCAAGCGGAAGCCCAATCACCGCTGCCGGAATGCAGGCTATAATAATTTTTATCCACAAACGGATTGTACCGCGCTTCTGCGCCATCGATTTGTGCGGTGAAAACGGATTCAATTTATTGAAATACAGCACCATAACCGCCAGAATCGCACCCAGCTGGATGACAACCATAAACACTTCCCGGTACGCCTCGCTGACATCCAGATGGATGATCTCATCCACCAGAATCATATGCCCGGTACTGCTGATCGGAAGCCATTCCGTGAAACCTTCCACGATTCCCAGTACAATTACCTTTAAAATCTCAACAAAACTCATGTCTGCTCCTTCCTACACGTTTTCTATCTGCCAGTCGATCGGGGCAACACCATGTTCTTTTAAAAATTCATTGGTCTTGCTGAATGGCCGACTGCCGAAAAATCCACGGTACGCAGACAGCGGGCTCGGATGCGGTGCTTCGAGAATCAGATGCTTCGGATTATTAAGCATCGATTTCTTCGCTTGTGCCGGACGTCCCCACAGAATAAATACCATCGGACGGTCCTGCTCATTTAAGATCTTGATCGCAGCGTCCGTAAACTCCTCCCAGCCGATTCCACGGTGGGAATTTGCCTGATGCGCGCGGACGGTCAGAACTGTGTTCAGCAGCATGACTCCCTGCTTCGCCCATTTCGTCAGATAGCCATTGTTCGGGATGTAGCAGCCGAGATCATCGTGCAATTCCTGATAAATATTCACCAGGGACGGCGGGATTTCCACATCCGGCTTTACCGAAAAGCAAAGCCCATGCGCCTGTCCCGGACCATGGTAGGGATCCTGACCTAAAATAACCACCTTTACCTCGGAAAGAGGGGTAAAATCAAATGCATTGAAAATATCATTCGCATCCGGATATACAACATGCGTCTCATATTCCCGTTTCACAGTATCGTATAACTTTCTGTAATATGGCTTTTTAAACTCTCCGCTGAGCGGAGCCAGCCAGTCATTACTGATTGCTCCCATTGCCCTATCCTCTCGTCCATGTCATTTTCTGTCGTTTTCTGTCAAACGATGGTTCCATTTTAGCACAATCGAAGCGGTTTCTCAAGTTTTGCTTCCCAAATGTCCCCTCTGCAGATAAGTGGACGTTACTGTTCACGCATACGTGCCCAGTAATTAAGTGGACTCTCAATCGCAGGAAGCAAAATTGCGGATAAAGCCGACCGAATTCTGCGGAATCGATACGGTCCTCTCCTGAATATCTCCGACAATCTGGTAAAACTTCTGGTTTATCCGATACATATGCGATTTGCGGTTAAAAAAGACCGTCTTTTCAAAGGGCCAGCGGATGACGGTCGGCGTCTTGAAATCCACTCCCAGCTCGAGAATCAGAAGCGCATGGTTTAAGGTTCCAGCCAGCCATTCCCGGTAGAGATTCCAGCTTTTCAAATAACCTTCCTTGATATACGGATTCGCCAGAACTGTGTTTTCTGTCAGCGGCGCCCCACAGTGCGGGCAGATACCATCCGCCACCTCGCCGCGCTCCCAGATATCCTTCGTACAGCCTTTCGAACACTGAAGCCAGTTCACATTACCGCACGGCGCCGTGATTTTCGTCTCATCCAACGGGCTTTCAAAGATGCGCGCATCCTTTGCGGTTGTCACGATAAAATAATCCTTCCCCTCTGTCATCGATGCCAGCGCCCGGTATGCCTCCTGTACCTCCGCGCCTCCCGCCTTCTCCCATTCGCTTCCAAGCCCAATCAGCAGAAATTCGCACGCCTTAAGCCGTTCCCGAAGCGTTTTAAGTTCCTCATCTGCTGCCGTTTCATTTCTTGTCTTCTCTGCCATCTTGATTTGATTCCCCCGTTTAAAAAAGAGTCTGCATCTTCGCGGAGCGTTTTTTATTTCATAGGATGCAATTTCCCATGAAATAAAAAGAGCCTGGCATGCGCTCACGCACACGCCAGACTCTCCATCTGTAATGCAATTAGCTCTATGCGAAATTACTTAAATTACTTTAAGGTAACTTTAGCGCCTTCAGCCTCTAATTTAGTCTTGATGTCCTCAGCCTCTTCCTTGGAAGCGCCAGCCTTAACTACCTTCGGAGCACCGTCAACTACTTCCTTAGCCTCTTTCAGACCAAGACCTGTAGCTTCACGAACTACCTTGATAACTTTAACTTTGTTCGGGCCAACCTCTGTCAGCTCTACGTCGAACTCAGTCTTCTCTTCTGCTGCCTCAGCTGCACCTGCTGCTGCTACAACAACGCCTGCTGCTGCGGATACACCGAACTCTTCCTCGCAAGCTTTTACTAAATCGTTTAACTCTAATACGGATAATTCTTTGATTGCCTCAATGAACTCAGCTGTTGTTAACTTTGCCATTTTAATATTCCTCCTGTGATTGAATTTTAAATCGACCTTATGCGGCCTCTTGCTTTACTATGCGGCTCTCACGCACCTTACACCCTGCTTTGCAGGTAAGGGTCTTATGCCTCCTGCTGCTCTGCGATCTGTTTGATAACACGAGCGAAGTTTGTGATCGGAGACTGCATGCTTCCAAGAAGTTTTCCAAGAAGAACTTCTCTGGACGGGATGGTTGCGATAACCTGCATGCCCTTTGCATCGTAGTAAGTATCCTCTACAACGCCGCCCTTGATCTCAAGCTTGTCTGCTTTTTTAGCGAACTCAGCTAAAATTCTTGCCGGAGCTGTAGCATCCTCTTTGGATACAGCCAGAGCGGTCGGACCCTCCAGATTCGGCTCCAGAGCCTCGAACGCGGTACCCTTAGCAGCGAAACGAATCATGGTGTTCTTATATACTTTATAAGTAACACCAGCTTCTCTTAACTGCTTACGGAGCTGTGTGTCCTGCTCAACTGTCAGTCCACGGTAGTCAACTACTACTGCGCCCTTAGCGCCGTTGAATAATTCTGCGATTTCAGCAACAACCGGCTGCTTTAATTCAACTTTTGCCATGATTGGTTTACCTCCTGTTTTATTTCTATAACCGCCTGGTAAACGTTTTCTGTAAAATAAAATCCCTCCGTCACTCGCAGGACAGGGGGATAGAAATATACAACGATATCAGTTCCCTCGGCAGGCGTATTAACCTTATGCCTTTCGGCACCTGCTGTCTTCGGCAGTTAAACACGATAAGTACTATAACATAGAAGTCAAGGGTTGTCAATAGACCTATTAACTTTTTTTATTTTGTAAAAATGCAGCCGCAACCTCCATATCCTCCGGCGTTGTCACCTTGATATTCCGGTAAGAACCTTCGGTCAGGCGCACCTTGTGATCGGTCATCGTCTCGACCACCATCGCATCATCCGTCACTCCCTGCTGGTACTCTTCCCGACTCATCATCTTGTCATACGCCGCGCGGATCAGCGGGTAAGTAAATCCCTGCGGTGTCTGAATCATCCAGACATGCGCCCGTTCCGGCGTCACAGAGGCAAATCCGTCCGCATCCACCAGCTTGACCGTATCCTTTGACGGCATGCCTGCCACTGCTGCGCTATAACTTCGTATATCTGATACGATACGTTCAATCATCGGCTCGTCCACAAACGGACGCGCCCCGTCATGAATCAGGACGCAGTCCCCCTCCCCATAGGAAAGCTGGCTGCCGAGCGCCTTTAAACCCTCGTAGACCGAATGGTAGCGCTCTTTTCCGCCCGCAACGATAGCGCGCACCTTGGAAAATCCATATTTTCCTACAATCTCGTCCCGGCAGTACGCGATCTCATCCGCCCCGGTCACCAGAATCACATCATCGACCCGGCTCTCCTCAAACGCGTGAAGTGCATACCAGATGACCGGCTTTTCCTCCAGAAGGAGAAACTGCTTCTGAATCTTGCTTTTCATCCGTTTTCCCTGTCCGGCTGCCAGAACGATAGCGGCGGTGCGGGTCGGATGCGGTGTAATTTTCTCTTTCCCAAATTGATCCAATGTATGTTCCATCTCGTTTCTCCTCCATGCCAGAACGATCTCTTAAAACACTCTTTTTCCACTTTTTGTCAAATCAATATTTTAAAAAAAACTAACCGCAAAACAATTCTTCCTGAAAAAATTTGTATTATCTCTCGCCCAGCTTCAAATTCGGCACCGCATTCAGATCCCAGCCTGCGCGCGCGCCCTTCTTATATTCATAGTACGCCGCCGCGCCGATCATCGCCGCATTGTCCGTACAGAAGATCGGTGACGGATGGAAAAACTGGATGCCCGCCTCTTTACAGGCCTTCTCCATGCCCGCCCGGAGAGCGGAGTTAGATGCCACACCACCGGCGATCGCCACGCGCTTATAGCCATGCTGTTTCGCCGCCTCGATCGTGCGCGATACCAACACTTCCACAACCGCATTCTGGAACGAAGCCGCCAGATCCGGCACATTAATCTCCTCGCACATCATTTTCGCATGGTTAATATAATTTAAGACCGCCGATTTTAAGCCGCTGAAGCTGAAATCATATGGATTGTCGCCCACTTTTGCCCGTGGAAACTCAATCGCATGTGGATTCCCCTCTTTTGCCGCCTTATCGACCTTCGGGCCGCCCGGATAACCGAGCCCGACCGCGCGTGCCACCTTGTCAAACGCCTCGCCTGCTGCATCGTCTCGGGTGCGTCCCAGAATCTCAAATTCGCCATAATCTTTCACAATCACCAGATGTGTATGTCCGCCTGACACGATCAGGCACATGAACGGCGGTTCCAGATCCGGATTTTCGATGAAATTTGCCGATACGTGCCCCTCGATATGGTGTACGCCGACCAGCGGCTTCTTCGCCGCATACGCGAGTGCTTTGGCTTCCGCCACACCGACCAAAAGCGCGCCAACCAGCCCTGGACCGTAGGTAACTGCAATCGCCGTCATCTCCTCCAGACTCATATGTGCCTCTGTCAGCGCCTCTTCAATAACCTGGTTGATCTTCTCGATATGCTTTCTCGACGCAATCTCCGGCACAACGCCGCCAAACAGCGTGTGAAGATCGATCTGGGAAGATATGATATTGGAAAGAACGGTACGTCCGTTTTTCACGACTGAAGCTGCCGTCTCATCACAGGAACTCTCGATTGCAAGAATGTAAACATCTTCTGATGGGTGTCCGTTTTCTGTATCATGCACGGAAATCTCTGCCCCCGATACCGGAGCTTTCCCTAGTCCCCGTCCAAATGCTCCTGAAACTGGCATTTCCATCCGTTCTTCCTTCTTTTCTTCTATATTTTCTCTCTTTTCTTCCGTCTGCATCGCCCTTACTCCTCATCAAATCCCAGCTCTGCCGTCCAACCATCACGGGCGGCTTTCGCTCTCGGGAATATCTCACGCACTTTATCCATATAATCATCCGGACGGATGAGCGACGGGCTGTAATGAGTCAGCCACATTTCCTTCGGCTGGGCCTCCTTCGCCAGGTGCGCCGCCTCCTGGAATGTCATATGCTTGTATTCTCTCGCCTTGGCTTCTTTCCCGTCCTCGCCGTACATGCCTTCACAGATAAACAGATCCGCATCCTTCGCGTACTCCGCAATTACCGGAAGCGGTCTCGTATCGGTACAGTATGCCACCTTGATTCCCTTCCGGTCACCTCCGAGCACCATATCCGGTGTCAGCGTTCTGCCTTCCTCCTCGATCGTCTCCCCCTTCTGCAGGCGGCTCCAGAACTTCTGCGGAATCTCCTGCGCCCGCGCGCGTTCCACATCGAACCGTCCCTTTCTCGGAATCGAAATCGAGTACCCATAACAGGTCACATTATGGTTGACCCGGTACGCATCGATCACATACGGTCCAATCTGAAGCTGCTGTCTCGGCTCCGTCAGCTCAATAAACTCAAGCGGAAACGGCAGTTCCGGCGCGATCGTCCGCAGTGCCGTCACCACGCGTTCCAGTCCCTTCGGTCCAATCATCGTGATCGGCTCCGTCCGCTCCGCATTTCCCATCGTCAACAAAAGTCCCGGCAGACCGCTGATATGATCCGCGTGATAATGTGTAAAACAAATCACATCCACCGGCTTCGGGCTCCAGCCCTTTTCTTTCAACGCAATCTGCGTGCCTTCCCCGCAGTCTATCAGCAAATTGCTGCCCGAGCAGCGGACCATCAAAGCCGTCAGCCACCGATACGGCAGCGGCATCATCCCGCCCGTTCCCAGCAAACATACATCTAACATGAAACATCCTCTTTTCTATTAAATAAATGATTCATAATAAATCTTTTTAATTAAAAGTCATGCAAAAAGCTGTCAAAACACCTTTTCTCCTAACTCCCATATCATTTAATAATATCATAAAGAAATACTATGTTGCAAGCCAGAAATTAAGCAATCCAATTCACTGGAGAGACGCAGATGGCACACCGCCTGTCCCGCGTTTCTCCGTCCCCCTCACGACTCTACAATAGTTCCGTCCTCTCCTCCTTATCTGCCTCAATCAGAAATTCCCGCGTCACTCCATCATAGCACTCCTCGCACAGATCAAAATGATGCACCTCCCCATCTTTCTCCGAAAAATAGTCCCATGCCACATCAAAATGCGCCGCTCCTTCGCGCAGAATGCCTTCTTTCACCGCCAGCTTCTTTCCGCACCGGTTGCAGACAACCGACAGAAGAATGCCGCTCTCTCCATATTTTCTCATGCTCTCCTCGCCTTTCTCTTCTATATACGCAAAATGGAGAAGCCATGTCCTCCACAGCTTCTCCATCATTATACTGTTTTTTATACCGGTTTTTAAGCGGAAAGTGCTGGAAATACTTACAGTACCTTATATCCCTTCGATGTCAGGCAGATGCTGACCTCCCTCACATCGTCCGTGTGAAGCACCATAACCGGCTTGCCAGAATCACGATTGAAGGAGAGATACAGGTAATCTACATTGATATTGCTCTCTTCGAGGGAAATTAACAGACGGTTGAGTGCTCCGACCTCGTCATCCAGTTCGACGCCAAGCACCTCTGTCAGACGGCAGAGATAACCAGCTTCCGCCAGCACTTTCTCCGCGTGCTCTGGATTAGAAACAACCATACGGATAATACCGTACTCCGCACTGTCATTCGTGATCGAACCCCAGATGTTAATATTCTCCTTCTGAAGAAGGGATGTAATATTCTGTAAACGTCCTTTCTTATTCTCTGCAAAAATAGATACCTGACTCAGCATATGAACCTCCTACCGTTCTTTTCTCTTAATTTAACACTGTAAAGTGTTACGCTTTTATCTGTTAAACAGTATACTCATTTCCATTTCATCTGTCAATGCTTTTTCCGCTTCTTTTCCAATAAATCAGCGCATCTTCCGTCGGCCCGCTGTAATAATTCTTCCGAACCGCCTCTTTCTGAAAGCCATACGCCTCATACAGCGCAATCGCCGGGGCATTGGATGCACGCACCTCCAAGGTGATATCCTCGACGTTTTCTTCCTCTGCTTCTCTTAACAGCCGTTCCATCAGAAGCCGCCCATAGCCGCGCCCCCGGCACGCGCCGTGAACCGCGATCCGCATCAGCTCGCCTTCCCCGGCAATGACGCGGAAATTGCAGTAGCCACGGACGGTTTCATCCTCTTTCAGCACCCAGTTTTTATCCCAGCTGCTCGTCAGCAGATCCTGTAAAAGCTTCTCCGACCATGCATCCGAAAAGCATTCCAGTTCCAGTGCCCGGACCGCAGGAAGATCCCCCGGCTGAAAATCCACTATCTGAACACGAAGCTTTTTTTGCGTTCCCGTTCCTGCCGCCATTATTTCTTCTCCACAACCACAATACCGGCTGCCAGCTTATCCATCTCGCCCTGGCGCTCTGCGACCTCGCGCTCGCGCTCCGCCTGCGATTTCCGCAGATAATCCGGCTTGTGTTCGGCTGCCGTCTCAGTCTTTCCCTCTGCCAGATACACTGCACCAAGCGCTGCCACCGCCGAAGCTCGCTGACGGCTCGCCTGTGCCGGTGCAAACGAATACGGCACCTTCATCTCTTCCTCGATCACCGCCCGGTTGACCGGCACACCGTCCCCCAGGAAAATCACGCGCTCGCCGCGCTCATTTAACTCGGCAATCAACGCATGGATATCCGTAATGCACTGTTCTTTCACAATCTCGAACTTCTCTTCATAGCGATAGAGTCCCGTGTACACCTGCTGCCGTCTCGCATCCAGCATCGGGCAGATGAGCGCCGAAGCCCCGTACAGACAATATCCCATCGCATCCATCGTCGGCACATGGATCAGCGGCTTCCCAAGCGCCAGTCCCAGTCCTTTCGCTGTCGCAGAGCCAATCCGAAGCCCCGTAAAAGAGCCCGGACCGCCGGATACTGCGATTGCATCGATGCTTTCCAACGGCACCTCCAGCATTTTCACAATCTCATCAATCATCGGAAGAAGTGTCTGCGAATGCGTTTTTTTCAGATTCACCGTATATTCCGCCGTGATCACATCATCCGTAACAATAGCAACCGATGCCACCAGGGATGCGCTTTCGATTCCCAAAATTCTCATTTTCTCTTTCCTCCTGTCGCCGGCTACTGCTCGTTTACTGAAATTTTCCGGTAATCAAAGCCCTTTTCCAGATCCTTTTCAATCGTGATCTGGATCGGATGTTCCGGCAGGATCTCGCGGATGCGCTCCGACCATTCGATCAGGCAGATGCCCTCGCCGTAGAAATAGTCCTCATAGCCAATCTCATCCATCTCGTCCACATCGCCGAGACGATATACATCAAAATGGTAGAGCGGCAGGCGCCCATCGTCGTACTCCTGCACGATCGTGAAAGTCGGGCTGTTGACCGGTTCCTGAATTCCAAGTCCCGCGGCAAACCCCTGGGTAAAGACCGTCTTTCCTACGCCCAGATCACCATTCAAACAATACACCTGCCCTGCCTGCGCTTCCATTCCAAGCTTTTTTCCAAACGCATACGTCTCTTCCGGGCTGTTTGTTTCTATCATCATGCTCGAATTCCTCTTCTCTTTTCCTGCGGCAGATTTCTTGTAAGCATACTGAGAAAAATCTGCTCCTCCGAACCTCTGAACACGCGCTTCGGCATCAGGTACGCCTTGTCCCGACCCAGGTAAAGCACATAGATTCCCGCGATCTTTTTCACTTTTACCAGCTTATCCCAGCTGATCTCGCCCTTGCTGTTCGCCTGGCGGGCACGGATGCCCTCGTCTCCAATGTGAAATACAATCTCAGCTCCCGTTTTCGCATCCCCGGCGGTGCGCTCTGCCTGTTTCCAGATTGCAAAAATCTGAAAGCCTGTCAAGGCAATCACTCCCAGAATCACCAGATTCGTCACCTGCGTTCCCAGACGTTCCTCGCTGGCTGCCGCCGCAATAATGACGAGCACCGTCAGTATGATGCTTCCGATTCCACGCATTCCCGCCCAGAAATTGTACATTGAATAAATAAAAATCTCTTTTGGCTGTATTTTTACACGTAAGTCCATTTTATCTTCCCCCTAATTTTCTATGCCTTATCCGCCGCCCCATTCCAGTCGGCGGTCCTGCATCATATAACCAACGGCTGAATCTGCCGCAGCTTACTTCGTCTCCCGGATTTTCATCGTCAGCGAAATGCGCTTTTTCGCCACATCAACCGCCAGCACCTTGACCTCCACGATGTCCCCGACGCTGACCGCCTCCAGCGGATGCTTAATATAGCGGTCTGTCATCTGGGACACGTGAACCAGACCATCCTGATGCACGCCGATATCCACAAACGCGCCGAAATCAATGACATTCCGCACAGTTCCTTTTAAAATCATACCCGGCTTCAAATCCTTGATTTCCAGCACATCCGTGCGGAGAATCGGCTTCGGCATCTCCTCACGCGGGTCGCGCGCCGGTTTTTCCAACTCGCTCACGATATCAAGTAAGGTCGGCTCGCCGATCGAAAGCTCTTTTGCCAGCTTTGCCGTATCCGCGATCTCATTGCGGATATTGCGGATGCCGCCCGCCGCGATCTCCTTCGGATCATGTCCAAGCTGCTTTAAAAGTGCCTCCGCTGCTTTATAGCTCTCCGGGTGCACACTCGTCACATCGAGAGGATTCCTGCCGCCCTGAATCCGCATAAATCCGGCGCACTGTTCATACGCCTTCGGTCCCAGCTTCGCCACCTTCAAAAGTTCACGGCGCGTTGAAAATGCGCCATTCTCCTCCCGGTATGCCACGATATTTTTCGCGATCGTCTTGTTAATGCCGGAAATATAGGCGAGCAGCGGCGCCGATGCCGTATTCAGATCCACGCCGACCTTATTTACGCACGTTTCCACCACGCCCTGCAGCGCCTCGCTTAAATTTTTCTGGTTCATATCATGCTGGTACTGACCGACTCCAATGGATTTCGGATCAATTTTTACCAGCTCCGCCAGCGGATCCTGCAGGCGTCTCGCGATCGATGCCGCACTTCTCTGTCCGACGTCAAACTGCGGAAATTCCTCCGTCGCCAGCTTACTCGCCGAATAAACCGACGCGCCCGCCTCATTGACGATGACATACTGGACTTTCTCCGGAATTTCTTTTAAGAGTTCCACGATGATCTGCTCAGATTCACGGCTTGCCGTACCATTTCCCACCGAGATCAGGGAAATGCCATACTTGCGGATCAGCTTTTTCACGATCTCCTTCGACTCTTCCACGCGGTTCTGCGGTGCGGTCGGATAAATGACCGTCGTATCGAGCACCTTTCCCGTCTCATCCACAACTGCCAGCTTGCAGCCCGTCCGAAATGCCGGATCCCAGCCGAGCACCACGCATCCTGCGATTGGCGGCTGCATCAGGAGCTGTTCCAGATTCTTGCCAAATACCTGAATCGCGCCGCTCTCTGCCGTTTCTGTCAGCCCCGTGCGGATCTCGCGCTCGATGGCCGGTCCGATCAGGCGGCGGTAGCTGTCTAAAATGACCTCTTCCATCGCGCGCGCCGCATCCCCATCCGGGCGGATAATCAGCTGTTTCTCCATATACCGGACAATCTGCTCCTCCGGCGCTATAAGCTTCACGCTCAGAATCTTCTCTTTCTCACCGCGATTGATCGCCAGCACGCGGTGTCCCGCCAGCTTTTTGACTGGTTCGGAAAAATGATAATACATCTCGTACACCGACTGTACCTTCTCATCCTTCGCGGACGCCTCCAAAAGACCGTCCTGCATCGTCTTTTTACGTGCGTAGTTGCGGTACTTTGCCATCTCGCTGATTCGTTCAGCCAGAATATCACGCGCTCCTTCTATTGCCTCTGAAACATCTGCAACGCCCTTTTCTTCCGACACATACTTCGCCGCTTCCGCCTCCAGGCTGCCGCCCGCTTCCTGCTTGTAAATCCAGACCGCTAACGGTTCCAGCCCTTTTTCACGGGCAATTCCGGCACGGGTACGACGTTTCGGGCGGTACGGAAGATACAGATCTTCCACTGCCACCAGCGTTGCAGCCTCGCGGATCTGTTTTTCCAACGCCGGCGTCAGCTTCTCCTGGACGCGGATCGCCCCGATCACCTGCTCCTTTTTATCCTCCAGATTCCGGAGATAGCGCAGACGCTCATCTAACTGGCGCAGCACCTCATCGTTCAGGGAACCGGTTGCCTCCTTGCGGTAGCGCGCGATGAACGGGATCGTGTTTCCCTCATCGATCAGTTTGACCGCCGCCTCGACCTGATTTTTCCCTATCTGAAGCTCTTCTTTTAATGCCTGTATAATATCCATGCAAAAACTCTCCTTCAATATCAATACGCTGTTTAATCATACCATTCCAGCGCATATTTCGCAAGTCAATGCCTAACTGGACAAGCGGCTTTATTCATGATACACTTTTATCGGATTCAATCTGCCGGATTGGCATAGATTTTGTTTTGCCCTATTTGGCGGCTGTCTCTAATTTTCAGAAAAGGATGTAGCTGTTTTCTTTTTTCACAGTTATGAAAGGATTAGATATACGATGAGTTATTACGATGAAACACCTTCTCCGAAGGAACATTCAGATACAAATGAAACCCGGCGCAATCGTTCGCGCCGCTATGCCACGATGTCAATGATGTGCGGCATCTTCGCATTTTTCTCCCTGTTTTTGAGTTTTTCCGCCGCGATTCTGCTCGGAATGTCGGCGAATGTACTGTTTGTCCTATCCAAGGAGGAAGGACAGCCGCGGCGCGGCAGCGCAGTGGTCGGGCTGATACTGGGAGTTATGTCTACCATCTTTGGAGTAGTTGAGTTTTTCTGCCTGATCCAGGTGTACCATATGATTACAGATCCACAATATGCGCCGTTTTTTGATCAGGCGATGGAGTTGTATGAGAGTTTGATTGGTCCACTGCAGTAAAAAAAAGCACGCCTTGTCAACATATTGACTTTGGCGTGCTTTTTGTTTTTAAGCTCTATATCCTATCTGGTATAGCGAATCGTCTGGCGGATATCTTCCTCGAATGCTGCTGCCAGTTTCCGGAAGCGTGCTTCGGTCATTTCTCCGGTTACGACTGCAAATTCGTCCATCTCCGGGAGTTCGATGGTTTCTGCTTCACCGAAAGCTGCACGCACATCGGCAAGTTTATCGGCTGATTTGCCTGCCAGGCGGAGGAAGTAGCTGAAGGTCACTTCGCCCATCGGTGCAACTGGCTGTTTTTCGTCGGTCCAGCCGGTCGGAATGTTGTCTTCCATGTGTCCGGCAATCTCCACAATGTCGCTGACGACCGCGCTGGCGGTCGGGAGTTTTCCGGCGCCACTGCCGTAGAACATGACTGTTCCAAGTGTATTGCCGCGAACCATGACTGCGTTGTATACGTCATTGACTGCAAAGAGCGGGTGATCTGATCCAATCATCATCGGGCATACATAAACACTGGCTTTATTGCCCTCCATGCGGCTGGTTCCGAACAGTTTAATCGAGGTTCCCAGCTTTGACGCATACTTGAAATCGGTATCGGTAATCTTTGTGATGCCCTCAGTCGGCACATCTTCGTAATTTACTTCTTTTCCAGTTGCCAGAGAGGTGAGAATCGTGATCTTGCGGCAGGTATCGTAACCTTCTACGTCTGCCTCCGGGTTGCGCTCTGCATATCCGAGTTCCTGCGCTTTCTTTAAGGCTTCCTCAAAGGTCTGACCTTCTCTTGCCATCTTGGTAAGTATGTAGTTAGTTGTACCGTTTAAGATACCGCTGATTTCCTCAATCTTCTCGCCCGCAAGAGACTGGGTCAGCGGACGCAGAAGCGGAATACCGCCGCCTACGCTGGCTTCGAAGAGGAAGTTTAAGTTCTTCTCGCGTGCAATCGCCAGAAGCTCGGTGCCGTGTGCCGCTACAAGTGCCTTGTTGGAGGTCACAACGTGCTTACCGGCTAACAGGCACGCTTTTGCAAACTTGTATGCCGGATTGACGCCGCCCATCGCCTCCACAACGATCTCTACTTCTTCGTCTTTTTCAATGATCTCAAAATCATGAACAATCTGCGCTTCGTGCGGATCACCCGGAAATTCACGCAGATCCAGAATATATTTTACTGCAATCTCTTTGCCGGTTTTTTCTGTGATTTTGTCTTTGTTGGTTTCTAATACTTCTACGACTCCGGAACCAATTGTTCCATAGCCCATCACTGCTACCTGAATCATAATCTTTACTCCCTGGCTATAATTTTTACGTTGTGTACTCCCGAATTTTCTTCCATCTCTTCGACCATATGCGATATATTTCCGGTATCCGAGCGGACTTCCACGCTGAGTGTCAGCGTCGCCACATTGTTGACCGGAATACTCTGATGAATCGTCAGAATATTCGCCTTGTAAATCGCTACGATATGAAGAAGATCCGATAAAAGTCCCTGTTCATCATCCATCTGCAGCACCATGGTAATCGTTTTGCCCTTGGCGTTGTCGTAAAATGGAAAAATATCGTCCTTATACTTATAAAAGGAACTCCGGCTGATCCCAAGCTGGTCGGTCGCCTCCTGAATCGTCATCGCCTTTTCCGACGCAATGAGCTTCTTCGCTTCCGCCACCTTCAAAAGGACTTCCGGCACTGCTTTCTGCTTTAACAGATAATACTTTGTCTTTTCTTCCATTCCATCTCCGCTTATGTACGCACCAGAAATACATTTGTGTTTACCAGGAAGATATTATCACATTTATTGACGCTCTGCAATCTATTTTTTTCATAATAATCGAATTGTATCTGTAAAAAAACAGCCTGAACTGACGGCACTCGACAGAGTATTTTCTTCTCTGTCAAACTTTTGTGCCGCCAATCCAGGCTGATTTATCTTCTTTTACGCCTCTTCTGTCTTCTGGTTTTTCAGGCTGATCCACTTTAAATACGCACTGATAAACAGATCAATATCTCCATCCATCACCGCGTTCACATTGCCATTTTCAGCGTTCGTCCGGTGATCCTTGACGAGCGTGTACGGCTGCATAACGTAGGAACGGATCTGGTTTCCGAAGTTAATGTCCTTGACATCGCCGCGGATGTCGGACAACTTCTCGGCATTCTCCTGTTGTTTGAGCAGGTACAGCTTTGCCTTTAACATCTGCATCGCCTTGTCCTTGTTCTGGAACTGGGAACGCTCATTCTGGCACTGTACGACGATACCGGTCGGCAGATGCGTGATACGGATCGCGGAGGACGTCTTGTTGATATGCTGTCCACCGGCACCACTCGAGCGATAGGTATCGATCCGCAGATCGTCCGGATTAATCTCCACATCCAGATCTTCTTCAATATCCGGCATGACATCACAGGAAACGAACGAGGTCTGACGCTTGCCAGCCGCGTTGAACGGGGAAATACGGACCAGACGATGGACACCTTTCTCCGATTTCAGGTAGCCGTAGGCATTTTCGCCGTTGACCTGCAGTGTGATGGACTTAAGTCCCGCCTCGTCGCCATCCAGGAAATCAAGCACCTCGGTCGTAAAGCCCTTTTTGTCCGCCCAGCGCTGGTACATACGATACAGCATACTGCACCAGTCCATCGCCTCGGTACCACCCGCGCCCGCGTTCAGCTTGAGGATCGCGTTGCAGCCGTCGTACTCGCCGGACAGGAGTGTCTTTGTGCGGAGTTCTTCCAGCTCTTTGACAAACTCATCCAACATCTCCTGAATCTCCGGAATCATCGCCGGGTCATTTTCCTCATAGCCCATCTCGATCATGACCTGGATATCCTCATACTGCTGTTCAAGGTGCTTGTAGCCATCCACGGTATCTTTGAGATTTTTCGCCTCACGGACCGTCTTGGTCGAGCGCTCCGGATCATCCCAGAAGCCCGGTTCTTCCATTGATTTGTCAAGCTCCGTGATGCGGCGCTCCTTATTTTCCAGATCCAGGGAATCCTTGACCTCTTTCAGCGTCTCATCGTAGGTTGATAATGTATACTTAAACTGATCTAATTCAACCATGCTCTCACCTTCTCCATTCTCATCTATCTGCTGCCATTTTCCTCAACGGTTCAGCATTCTTTCAGTTATATTTTGTTACGGATCACACACATATAGACCGTAACTCTTTTTTATATTTGGAAAAATTCCCGGAACCAGGTATTTCGCCATAGTTTCGGGAATTTTCTGCACAGACTGCTGTAAAATCACGGCAGCCTGCCTTCTTTCATCTATTAATTCTTCGCGTACAGCTTCCGTCCACAACACTGTTTGTACTTCTTGCCGGAACCGCATGGGCACGGATCGTTCGGGTAAATCTTCTTCTCCTCACGCTTCTTCGGTGCCTGCACGGTGCTGTCGTCACGGTTGGTTCCCGTTACCTTGGCAGCCGGTTCACGCTCGACCTTCTGCTCTGCACGGATGTGGAACAGAATACGGACGGTATCCTCACGAATCGCTGCCGTCATGCTGTCGAACATCTCATAGCCGCTCATCTTATACTCAACCAGCGGGTCTCTCTGACCATACGCCTGCAGACCGATGCCTTCGCGCAGCTGATCCATATCGTCGATATGAGCCATCCACTTTGCATCAACCACTTTCAGAAGGATCACGCGCTCCATCTCGCGTACCTGTTCCGCGCTTGTAAACTCTGCCTCGCGTGTCTCATAAAGCTTCGTTGCCGCCTCTTTGAGCATATGTTTCAGCTCATTTTTCTTCATATGCTGCTGATCTTCCGCCAGCTGAATCGGCTCTAACGGGATAACCGGAAGCAGCAGGGAATTTAACTCGGACAAATCCCACTCAGCCGGTTCCTGCTCATCAGAGATGGACATATCTACGGCGTTTTCTACGATATCCGTGATCATCTTCATGATAACGGAACGCATATTCTCGCCATCCAGTACACGGCGGCGCTCTGCGTAGATTGCCTCACGCTGCTCGTTCATAACCTCGTCGTATTTTAACAGGTTCTCGCGGATACCGTAGTTGTTGGTCTCGATCTTCATCTGTGCCTTCTCGATCGCCTTGGAAAGCATCTTGTGCTCGATCTGCTCATTCTCCGGTACGCCCATGGCGTTGAACATATTCATCAGACGCTCAGAACCAAAGAGGCGCATCAGATCATCTTCCAGAGACAAATAGAAACGTGATTCACCCGGATCGCCCTGACGTCCGGCACGACCGCGCAGCTGGTTATCAATACGTCTGGACTCATGACGCTCTGTACCGATAATCTTTAAGCCGCCCAGTTCTCTGGAAATCTCATCCAGCTTGATATCCGTACCACGACCTGCCATATTAGTCGCGATCGTAACGGCACCGTGGATACCTGCATCTGCTACGATCTCAGCCTCCAGCTCATGGAACTTCGCATTTAATACCTTATGCGGAATGCCGCGTCTTGTCAGCATCTTGCTCAGAAGCTCGGAAGTCTCGATCGTAATGGTACCAACCAGAACCGGCTGTCCCTTTTCATGGGCTGCTGCCACTTCCTCGACAACCGCATGGAATTTCTCTTTTTTCGTCTTATAAACCGCATCCTCGTAATCAATACGCTGTACCGGGCGGTTCGTCGGGATGGAGATAACGTCCATCTGGTAAATGTTACGGAACTCCTTCTCCTCAGTCTGTGCCGTACCGGTCATACCTGCTTTCTTATTGAACTTATTAAAGAAGTTCTGGAACGTAATGGTAGCCAGTGTGCGGCTCTCACGACGCACATGTACGTGTTCTTTTGCCTCAATCGCCTGATGGAGACCATCGGAATAACGGCGTCCCGGCATGATACGTCCGGTAAACTCATCGACAATCAGAACCTCGTCATCTTTTACCACGTAGTCTTTATCGCGGAACATCAGGTAGTTGGCACGCAGTGCCAGAATGATGTTGTGCTGGATCTCCAGGTTCTCCGGATCCGCCAGGTTTTCGATGTGGAAGAAATCTTCGACCTTCTTCACACCAGCCTCGGTCAGGTTGACTACTTTATCTTTCTCATTGACTACGAAATCGCCTGTCTCCTCGATCTCCTCGCCCATGATGGCTGCCATCTTGGAAAATTCCGCTGATTCCTCGCCCTTTTCCAGCTGACGTGCCAGAATATCGCAGACCTCATAGAGCTTCGTGGACTTGCCGCTCTGTCCGGAAATGATAAGCGGAGTTCTCGCCTCATCGATCAGGACGGAATCGACCTCATCGATAATCGCATAGTCCAGATTCCGCATAACCATCTGCTCTTTGTAGATCGCCATGTTGTCACGCAGATAATCGAAACCAAGCTCATTGTTGGTAACGTAGGTAATATCACAGTTGTAAGCTTCCCGGCGCTCGTCGGAATTCATCGAGTTTAAAACCACGCCGACCGTCAGGCCGAGGAATCTGTGAACCTCGCCCATCCACTCTGCATCTCGTTTTGCCAGATAGTCGTTGACGGTAACGATGAATACACCCTTTCCAGCCAGCGCATTTAAGTACGCCGGTGCGGTGGAAACCAAGGTTTTACCCTCACCAGTACGCATCTCTGCGATACGTCCCTGATGCAGGACGATACCACCGATCAGCTGAACCGGGTAATGCTCCATATTTAATACTCGTCTCGCCGCCTCACGCACGGTTGCAAATGCCTCCGGCAGAAGGTCGTCCAGCGTCTCGCCGTTTGCAAGGCGCTCTTTGAACTTGCGCGTATTGTCACGCAGTTCATCATCCGATAAGGCAGTCATCTGCTCGCGCATACCTAGAATCTTATCCACGATCGGGCGGATCAGCTTCAGCTCGCGTTCGCTGTGGGTACCAAACACTTTCTCTATCAGATTCATGCTTTTCTCTCCTATTTCTTACATTCTAAATCTAGTTATTTTATTTCATTCCATCATAAATGATATGTTTTAATACATAAAGATCATATAGGCATAGTTATACAATCTTATTTATTCTAACACTAACGGGGATTTTATTCAATGATTTCATTATTTTTTTACATTTACGCTGCGCACGCGCCCGGCTGAGATAACCCGAACCTGCCGTACCCGGAAAATCCCAGCCATAAAACAAGACCCTCCATACACGAACAAAGAAACCTGCTGTAAAACGCCGCCTCTCTGCCTATCCAGGTAAAACGTTTTTTCTTCTGCCATCCCGCCAACTTTATGGTAAACCAGACAAGTTGCACAAAATGTATGTTCGGCTTTCTTGTTGTCCACATTATCCACATTTTGTCCCCAGTTTTGTGGATAAGTTTTGCACACCCATTTTTTCCCTTTTTTAGGGAAAATGGAGTTTTGCACCGACTTATCCACATTATCCACAATTTCCGTCTGTTCACGAAGCCCCCGTTTTCCCCGGCGCATTTTGATTTCTTTTTTGTTCAGATCTCATAAACTTGCATATTTCTTCCAAAAATACAAGCAGATCTATTGACAAATGAAGAACCCTCGCATTGCCTCCAAACCCCCGTTTTTCCTAGCTTTTTCGACCTTTTTTTGTTGCAAAAACACACCCATTCTGCCCTATCCTGCAAGACTCTTTTTTCATATTTCATTGTCCGCCGCACAAACCGCGCGCAACTCCCTTATAAAACAACAGCAATTCGTGAAAAATCAAACGACACAGTATTTCGACCTGTTTTTCAATTAATTGTGTTGACAATTTTGCGAAAAAGGTTGAATTTAACATCCAAAAGTGGTATACTATAGCCATCCCAATAAAAAGGAGCGATGATTATGCGTTATAAGATTACTGGAAGAAATATCAATGTTACCCCGGGGTTAAAAGCAGCTGTAGAGGAGAAGATCGGAAAGTTAGAGCGATACTTCAATCAGGACACCGAAGTGAATATCACACTTACGGTTGAGAAAGATCGTCAGAAGATCGAGGTTACCATCCCTGTCAAAGGCACCATCATCCGTGCAGAGCAGGAAAGCAACGATATGTATGTATCGATTGATTTGGTAGAAGAAATCATCGAGCGTCAGCTCAAAAAATATAAGAATAAAATCGTAGACAAGAAACAGGCAGCCGTTGCATTCTCTGACCTCTTCATAAACGAAGAGTATGATTCCAACGACGAAGTAGATATCGTCAAAGTAAAGAAATTCGCTATGAAGCCGATGGATCCGGAAGAGGCTTGTGTACAGATGGAACTCTTAGGACATAGTTTCTATGTATTCCTGAATTCCGAGACCGAGCAGGTCAATGTTGTTTACAAACGTAAAGGCAACACCTACGGATTGATTGAACCAGAATTTTAATTCATCGCTTCGTACTATAAGTAGACAAGTTTCCTAGCAAAAAGGGGAGCTGCCATGTGGCAGTTCCCCTTTTTGCGTTGTGTTAAGTTCCATTCATATCCTATTTCTTTTCTTAGAACAGCCCCGTGATCCGTCCATTCTCATCGACATCGATCTTCTCTGCCGCCGGCACCTTCGGAAGTCCTGGCATCGTCATGATGTCGCCGGTCAGCGCTACGATGAAGCCTGCGCCCGCGGATACTTTCAGGTTGCGGACAGTTACTGTAAAGTTCTTCGGTGCGCCGAGCAGCTTCGCATTGTCCGAAAAGCTGTACTGCGTCTTCGCCATACAGATCGGATAGTTACCAAATCCAAGCTCAGTCAGGCGTTTTGCCTGCTTCTTTGCTGCATCCGTGAGTACAACGCCGTCGCCGTGGTAGATCTTCTTCACGATCGCATCCAGTTTCTCCTCGATCGTTGTATCGGTCTCGTAGCAGTAGTGGAACTCGCTCTCAGTCTCGCACAGGCGGATGACTTCTTTTGCCAGCTCCTCGCCGCCTTCTCCGCCTTTCGCCCATACCTCGGACAGAGCTACATTGACACCGACCTCATGGCACTTGTCCTCGATCAGCTTTAATTCTGCCTCGGTATCCATTGGGAAACGGTTGATCGCTACGACACACGGAAGTCCATATACCTTGGTAATATTTTCTACATGCTGCATCAGGTTCGGAAGTCCCTTCTCCAGTGCTTCCAGATTCTCTGCGTTTAAGTCAGCCTTCGCCACGCCGCCGTGATGCTTCAGGGCACGTACTGTCGCTACTACAACGACCGCCGACGGTTTCAGCTCTGCCATCCGGCACTTGATATCCAGGAATTTCTCCGCACCCAGGTCAGCGCCGAAGCCAGCCTCTGTGATCGTGTAATCACCCAGCTTTAATGCCATCTTTGTCGCAATGACGGAGTTACATCCATGCGCGATGTTCGCGAACGGACCGCCGTGGATAAATGCCGGTGTATGCTCTAAGGTCTGTACCAGGTTTGGTTTCAGGGCATCCTTTAAAAGAGCCGTCATCGCGCCCGCTGCTTTCAGATCACCGGCAGTGACCGGTTCCTCGTCATAGGTATAACCTACGATAATCTTGGAAAGGCGTTCTTTCAGATCCGTAATATTGCGTGCCAGGCACAGAACTGCCATGATCTCGCTGGCAACCGTGATGTCATATCCGTCCTCACGGGTCACGCCATCCACGCGGCGTCCCAGACCATCTACGATGTTGCGGAGCTGACGGTCATTCATATCGACAACACGCTTCCAGGTAATGCGCTTCGGATCGATGCGGAGTGCATTGCCCTGATAGATATGATTGTCCAGCATCGCTGCCAGCAGGTTGTTTGCTGCGCCGATCGCGTGGAAATCACCGGTAAAATGGAGGTTGATATCCTCCATTGGAATGACCTGTGCATATCCGCCGCCAGCTGCACCACCTTTGACACCAAAGACCGGTCCCAACGACGGCTCACGAAGCGCTACGGTTACCTTTTTGCCAAGACGTTTCAATCCGTCTGCCAGACCGACCGTGGTCGTGGTCTTTCCTTCTCCGGCTGGAGTCGGGTTGATCGCGGTCACCAGAATCAGTTTTCCATCCTTGCCCTCGGTCTCTTTCAGAAGACTGTAGTCAACCTTTGCCTTATAATTTCCATACTGCTCCAGATACTTCTCGTCTACGCCTGCTGCCTGTGCAATCTCACCGATTTTCAGTGGATTCGCTGCCTGTGCAATCTCAATATCTGTCATCATTACTCCTGTACCTCCCTGTTTTTGCGGTTTTGCCTGTTCCGGAAGTTTTCACACAGTGAATGTTATCTGCTTTATCTTCTGTAAAGAAGATCCCCCCTGTGAATTTCCCGGAAAGGCTGTGAATGTTATCTATTATATACTGTGTCTGACAATTTGGAAAGACACAAAATTGATTTTTCACAAAAAATTGCATCCGATTCCAGTTTTTCTACTCTTTTCTCAAGTTCTGATACATAACTTTCGTCCTTGATCGATGCCAGATTGATCTTCACATTAAAGAGCGCACCCACAACCGCTGTCCGGGCTAACATCGCCGCAATCAGACCGTCGGAAACGGCACCTTTATTGCCCCTCTTTACGACCGCTTCCGCCATCGGAAAAATCTTTGCCGCTGACTCCGCAATCGCAAGCGGCGCTTCGGTCGCCTCTTTTAACCCCTGCTGCAGGGCGGCAGTGCGGATTTTTTTCTCCTCCTCCGTCTCCTTCGGAAGCTTCAGCGCTCTCATATATCCATTGAACGATTCGCTGTCCTTTTTGATCCCCGCCAGCAGCTCCTCATGCAGCGCAGCGCCCTCAGCTGCCAGCGCCTGCATTTCCTCCTGCACCCCGGCATATTTTTCCTTTCCGATCGTCAGATTTGCCACCATTTCCATCAATGCCGCGCCCAGCGCCCCCACCATCGCCGACACGCTTCCGCCGCCCGGTACGGACGCCTTCGAAGCAGCTTCTTCTACAAACTGGTTTACGGAAAGTTCTCTTAATTCTGCCATGATTTTTCTCCTTTTTTATAAAAAGAATGTGCCTTGGCACATTCTCGCGCCGAGCGCGGTCGCTTGCGACATGTTTCTGCTTCGCGCGAGTGCATACATTCTCCTATGAAAATGAAAAAATACCGCAAAATTACTTGTCTCACCGATCAGAAATCTTCTGCCCCGCTGGCAACGTAATTTTGCGGTATTCCCACCGAGCCCTACGGATATGAAATCGTTCCGTAAGAACCGATATACTCCTTTATCTGCGTTTACTAATTTAAGAATGAAACTGCCTTACACGGTGTTCGGTAGTTGGACGGCGAAATCTTGATGCCGCTCTTTGCCGTACTTGCGTGGATAACCTGTCCATTGCCTATGTAAAGTGCTACGTGATTGATATAATTGCCGCTCGCATAAAAAAGCAGATCGCCCGGCTGTACTGCGCTGACCGCAACCTCCTTGCCCTTTGCCGCCTGATCTCTCGAGCTTCGTCCGGTTGAAATACCGAAATGTGCAAATACACTCATTGTAAATCCGGAACAGTCCGCGCCGTTTGTCAGACTGGTTCCGCCGTATACATACGGATTTCCAAGGAACTGCTTTGCATATGCCACAACCGCAGAACGGGTAGCATTTGTTACTTCATTTCCAGAAGAGGACGTACCGCCTGTGCCTGGTCCGCCGCCCGGTCCAACGCCGCTTGCAGTGGTCGCTTTCGTCGCTGCCGCGGTAGTCGGCGCTTTCGTCTCAGCTGCCTTTGTCGTCTCCTTGGCTGCCGCTGTCGTCCCAGCTGCCTTGCTTTCGCTCGGATTCGCCTCTATTGTTCCGCTGTAGGAAGTCTCCGGTGCTTTGGTCGTCTCTTTGGCCGCTGCCGTGGTTTCCTTCGCCGCTGCCGTGGTTTCCGCTGCCCTCGACTCTTCCTCGGCTTTCTTCTTTACCTGTTCCAGGTTCTCGATCGCCGCATTCGCTTCCTGTTTCAGTTTTTCTTCTTCAGCTTTCTGCTGCTGTTCCTCAGCTACGGAAACTGCCTGCTTAAAGTCTACCTGTGTCGTAATATAATCTTTATACACATATCCGACCAGATCATTATCGACGGAAATCTTGGCAAAATCGCCCTCTTCTCCGATCACCTCATACTCTGCATCGGCAGAAAGAAGATCCAGCGTCTTGCCCTCTAAGCTCGGCGTCTCTCTCAGGCGAAGCGTAGAGGTATTTGTAACCTTCGCGTAGGTTGTGCCGACTTCCCTGGCAATCTTGGACGCCTCCTCACCGGTCACAA
The DNA here is from genome assembly GCF_027698965.1 of Clostridium fessum. Taxonomy (NCBI): domain Bacteria; kingdom Bacillati; phylum Bacillota; class Clostridia; order Eubacteriales; family Clostridiaceae; genus Clostridium; species Clostridium fessum. The sequence continues at coordinate 78,007 of NZ_JAQEQF010000007.1, read as the reverse complement.
AATACTGTGCTTTAATATAACCGGTCACGGAACCCGACTGGATATGGTACCATTTGCCGCCCTCGCCGTCCACCGTGTCCAGAATTGTCGCCGCACAGTTATTGTAAATCTTTCCAACTACCTCGCTGCCTGTGCTCGCCTGTGCGCGAACATTGACATAATTGGTCACACGGGAAATCGCGATATTATCGTAGATCGACTTGGACATCGCGCGGACAACCGCCTCAGTCTCGCCAGTTGTCTCCTTTGGCTGGGCTTTCGTCTCTGCTGCCACCTGTGCCGGTTTGGCTGTCTGCGCGCCGCCTGCCACGCCCGTCTGACCGGCTCCCGCCACTGCCAGAACTTCTTTAGAAGCAAATGCCTCCGCCAGCTCTTTTTCCGGGTTCAAGCTGCTCGCATAGTAATTATTGATCGCCACTGACGCACCAGCGACCGGGGCATCCGTCTCCAGATTCATCGCCGCCTGGGCGCTCATCTGTCCCGTCCCTGCCATCACAAGGCACGCCCCTGATGCTATCAGAAATTTCAGCGTTTTTCTCATAAGAACCTCCTACTCTTCTGTCCGTTCTGTTCCGTCGTTTTATCTCAAACTGTAACTGTTCAGTACCTTCACAGTCACGCGCAAAAATCCATTAAAAATTGCCTACGGCAATGGGATTTTTGCCTGCTGACCCATGTTTTCGTACGGTCAGCGCAGTAAATGCGCAGACCTACTAAACAGTTACTCTGTTTTCTTCTATGTTAAAAATGAGTTATGCCTGAAGATATCGCTCTGCAGATGCCACGCAGTTTGCACCGTCCGATGCCGCTGTCAGAATCTGGCGCAGCGCCTTGGTCCGGACATCTCCGGCTGCAAATACGCCCGGAACGCTCGTCTGACCGCTCTCATCCGCCCGGATGTAGCCCTGCTCATCAAGCTCTAACTGACCCGCATACAGCTCACTCTCCGGTGCGATTCCGACCGCAATAAAGACACCATCCACGTCCAGCCGCCTCTCTTCTCCGGTTTGGGTCTGTCTCAGCCGCAACGCCTCCACCTGACCTTCCCCTTCAATCGCAACCGTCTCGCTGTTCCAGACAAATTCAATATTTTCAAGCGCCTGTAAGCGCTCCTGCAGCCGTTTTGCCCCGCGAAGCTTGTCTCTGCGGTGGACGATATATACTTTTTCACACATCCGTGCAAGAAAAATTGCATCTTCCAGCGCCGCGTCGCCGCCGCCCACAACGGCAACCGTCCTTCCCCGGAAAAATGCCCCGTCGCAGGTCGCGCAGTATGAAACGCCTGCCCCGCGAAGTTCCTCTTCTCCCGGCACCTCCAACGTCCTGTGATGTGCTCCGGATGCCAGAATCACACAGCGTGCCTCATACGTCTCTTCCTCGCAGACTACTTTCTTCACATTTCCTGAAAGCTCGACCTGCACGACCTCATCCTGTACAACTCTTGCTCCCAGCTTGTTTGCATGCTCCCGGAACTGTCTGGAAAGCTCAAAGCCGGTCACACCCGGAAATCCCGGATAATTGTCCACCTCCCAGGTATTCAGCACCTGTCCGCCGCTGATTCCATTCTTCTCTATCACAATCGTGTCCAGACATGCCCGCTGTGCATAAATCGCCGCACTCAAGCCAGCTGGTCCGGAACCAATGATTATTATATCATACATGGTATACAGTCCCTTTCTTCCGAATCTGTTCGGTAATTGATCCGCTCTATCGCTGTGTCAGATCCATTTGGTTTTAGTATAACACATTTTGGCACTTTCATACAATGCTGTAAAACACTCAGAAGAGCAAAAAATGGATGAAAATTTCTTACGATTTTATGACAGGCGGAAAAATGAAACTATTTCATGAATTTTAAATACATGCTATAATTCAATCAAATATGATGTTGGAGTCAAAAGCTTTTGACCCCTCTAATACCAAATTGCTCTGCACTGCGTGCTCCCGCAATTCTCAAAAACATTCGCAATTCGCTCATTTTTCTTTGAAAAATGGCTACTTACTCATGTTTTTGGCGGGTCCCAAGGTCAAAAATTCTCCTGCAAGCAAGCTTGCGTCGAACTTCTGACCTTTTGACCCTGGTATCATCAAATATACGCATATAAGGAGTTTACTGCCATGAATCATAAAACTATCCTCGTAACCGGCGCTTCCCGCGGAATCGGGAAAGCGATTGCATTAACCTACGCCAGGAATGGCTGGGATGTCGTGATTACCTGCCTGAGGCGGGAAGAAGAATTAAAAAAGACCCAGCGCGAAATCGAAGCGCTGGGCGTTTCCTGCCTTACCTGGATGGGCGATGCGGGCGATTTTGAGAGCTGTTCCCGCCTGTTTGGCGCGATCCGGGAGCGCTTCGGTTCCCTGGATGTCCTCGTCAACAATGCAGGGATTTCCTACATCGGTCTGTTCCAGGATATGACGCCGGACGAGTGGAACCACATTCTCAATACCAACCTGACCTCCGTCTTCAACTGCTGCCGCCTCGCCGTTCCAATGATGGTGTCACGCAAATCGGGACGCATTCTCAATATTTCCTCCGTCTGGGGCGTCTGCGGCGCTTCCTGCGAAGTCGCCTATTCTGCCACCAAAGGCGGCATCAACGCCATGACGCGCGCCCTCGCGAAGGAACTTGCGCCGAGCAGCATCCAGGTCAACGCGATCGCCTGCGGCGCTATTGACACCGAAATGAACCAGTTTCTCGATGAAGAAGAACGGAATGCCCTGCTGGAAGAAATTCCAGCAGGACGTATGGGGCGTGCCGAGGAAGTCGGAAAACTGGCATACCAGCTGGGGAGCGAGGACTCCTATTTAACGGGACAGATAATTCAACTGGACGGCGGCTGGATCTAAAACCTGAAATAAATAAACGGATTATACGTGCTGCTGACGAGATACATGGTACACAAAAACAGCAGCACAGCCATAATCACAATATCCACTGTCTTTGTCACTTCTTTCTCATACAGATGCTCCCGCAGCTTCGGGCATATACTCTGCACGATGCCCGAAAGCAGCACGCCCAGCACCGCAAGAAAAATCACCTTCCGATTCACGAACAGCGACGCCGGATAGATGCCGTTCTCCCAGGTAAACATCTGATGCAGGATCACTTTCGCATCCGCCAGCGTATCGGCGCGGAAGAACACCCAGCCAACCACTACAACCAACGCCGTATAGATGTGATTCAGTCCCCGGAAGCAGTTCTTCTCCAATAGCTTCCCAAGTCCCATGCGTTCCACCACCAGAAACAGCCCATGGTACAATCCCCAGATGATAAAGGTTGCCCCAGCGCCATGCCAGAGCCCGGTCGCAAAAAAGACAATCAGCAGATTAATATACGTCCGCACCTGCCCTTTCCGGTTGCCGCCCAACGGGATATAAAGATATTCCCTAAACCAGGTCGAGAGTGAAATATGCCAGCGTCTCCAGAACTCGCGGATCGAGGTAGATATATACGGATAATTGAAGTTCTCCATAAAATCAAATCCAAACATTTTTCCCAATCCGATCGCCATATCCGAATATCCCGAAAAATCAAAATAAATCTGAAGTGTGTACAAAACCGCCAACATCCACGCATTGACCGTTCCCAGCTGTGCCAGCGGTTTCTCCATCATCCAGTCCACCGTCGCCGCAAAGGTATTAGCAAACAACATTTTTTTCGCCAGTCCGTAGGAAAAGCGCTTGATTCCATACGCCATCCCCTCCGCCGTACACTGCCGGTCCCCAATCTGTTCGCAGACATCGTGATACTTGACGATCGGTCCCGCGATGAGCTGCGGAAAGAAAGAAATATAGAGCGCCAGATGAAAGATATTTTTTTGCGCCTGAATCGTCCCCCGGTACACATCCACCACGTAGGAAAGCGCCTGAAACGTGTAGAAGGATATTCCGACCGGAAGAGCAATCTCGCGGAAAGAAAGTGTATGTGCGCCGCCCGCAAAGCGGCTTAACAGAGAATTTGCAATCTCGACTGCGAAGTTAAAATATTTGAAATAGCCCAGAAGAAGGAGGTTTAAAAACACGCAGGTTGTAACAGCAAGGCGCATTCTGTGTTTACTCTGCATCCTCCCAATCCACAATCCAAAGAAATAATTCAGCCCGATCGAAACAAGCATCAGAATCACATACTTCGGCTCGCCCCACGCATAAAAAAAGAGGCTGGCAGTCAGAAGGACGCTATTGCGGATATGCAGATTTTTCGTTATAAAATAAAGAAAAAATACCGCTGGCAAAAAATACCATAGGAACACAAGGGAACTAAATAACATAAATCATACCATCCTGTATTTGTTACTGTTCACGCATACGTGCCCAGTAACAGAATTTGCCGTGGTTTCGCATTTAAATACGGCAACTTCCTGCCGCCACCACGTTTTCTTACGGCACTTTCGGTTCCAAAAGTGCCTACCCGTGAACAGTAACCTGTATTTGTTACTTTTCACGAATACGTCCCCAGTAACGGAATTTGCCGTGGCTTCTCATTTAAAGACGGCAAATTCCTGCCGCCACCACGTTTTCTTACGGCACTTTCGGTTCCAAAAGTGCCTACCCGTGAACAGTAATCTGTATTTTCTTATATAGCAGATAAATCATATCTATATTCCAGACACTCTATTATACGGGTAATCCCCCTTAATCTGTCAAGTGTTTTTGACCAGAATAAAGAATGTGCCTTTTTGTGTAATAGCGAATTCTAAGGAATTTCCTATTACACAAAAAAACCCTGCCTCCCAGGTTCATCACCTCGGAAACAGGGTTCTCTTTACTCGCTGGCACGGGACTGCGGAGTACTGGGTGGAGTAAATCCGTCCAGCCGGCGCTGTCTCATATATTTATCAGAGAAAAATATACAAAACTCTACTGCTTATTTATTGTAAGAAGATATCTCTTCCTGCTTTTAATTAGTTGTTCTTAGCTGCTGCTTTAGCTTCTTTGATCTTCTCAGTCAGCATCGGAACGATCTTGTTTAAGTCACCTACTACGCCGTAGTCAGCAACATCGAAGATCGGAGCAGACTCATCTTTGTTGATAGCAACGATGATGTCAGACTCTTCCATACCTGCCAGATGCTGGATAGCACCGGAGATACCGATTGCAAAGTATACGTTCGGGCGAACAGTCTTACCTGTCTGACCTACCTGAAGATCCTTCGGCTTCCAGCCAGCATCTACAACTGCACGAGAGCAGCTTACGGTACCGCCGATAGCCTCTGCCAGATCATCCAGAATCTTGAAGTTCTCCGGGCTTCCTACGCCACGGCCGCCGGATACAAGGATCTTAGCATCCATGATATCAACGGTGTTGGATACAGCCTTAACAACTTCCAGAATATCAACATATTTGTTGTTCTTTGTGAATCCCGGATTGAACTCAGTAACAACAGCTTTTTTGCCAGCTTCCTTCGGAGCCTTCTGCATAACACCCGGACGAACGGTTGCCATCTGCGGACGGAAATCCGGGCAAGCGATGGTAGCGATGGTGTTGCCGCCGAATGCCGGACGAGTCATAAGCAGCTGATTGTGCTTTGTCTCTCTACCCGGAACCGGATTCATCGGGAAATCACCGATATCAAGTTTTGTACAGTCTGCAGTCAGACCTGTATGGATTCTAGCGCAAACACGCGGACCAAGGTCACGACCGATTGCAGTAGCACCGATCAGGAAGATTTCCGGTTTGAACTCTTCGATAACAGATGCGATTGCATGTGTGTACGGCTCTGTACGGTACTCTTTTAACTCCGGATCGTCTACAACGATAACCTTGTCTGCACCGTACTCTGCTAACTGATCTGCAAGACCCTTAACGTCAGAACCAACTAAAACAGCGGTTACTTCTACTCCTAAATCTTTTGCTAATTCTTTACCTTTGCCAATCAGCTCAAAAGCGATATTGCTGATAACATTATCCACCTGCTGTGCAAAGACAAATACGCCCTTATATGCTTCTAAGTTGTTCATCTTATTCACCACTCTTTTCTATAAAATAATTAGATAATGTGTTTCTCTGCCAGTTTGCCAACGATATAATCTGCGGAAGCTGCCGGATCAAGTTCTACTTTCTCGCCAGCACCCTTTCTTACCTTATCGGAAGCTTTTGCGATCTGTGTCGGTGATCCCTTCAGACCAAGGTTGGAATCCTCAACCTCTTTCAGATCTTTTCTGCCCCAAACGGTGATCTCTTTTGCATATGCATCAAAGATTCCGCCCGGAGTCATATAACGCGGCTCGTTTAACTCTGCAAGAGCGGTTAAAAGACACGGAAGCTGTGCTTTTACTACATGATATCTATCATCATACTGACGCTCAACTACGATGTATTTCTCAGCTTCGTTTACTTCACGAATCTTCTGAGCGTAGCTGATTACCGGAAGGCCAAGGTGCTCGGAGATCTGCGGACCTACCTGAGCGGTATCGCCATCGATAGCCTGACGGCCAGTAATGATTAAGTCATAATCCAGGTTGCGAAGTGCGCCTGCGATTGTCTGGGAAGTAGCCCAGGTATCTGCACCACCAAGTACACGATCAGTTACAAGAACACCATTGTCTGCGCCCATAGCCATAGCCTCGCGAAGAACCTCTTCAGCCTTCGGAAGACCCATAGTAACTACGGTAACTTCTGCACCATACTGATCTTTTAAGCGAAGCGCTGCCTCCAGACCTGCTTTATCATCTGGGTTCATGATTGCCAGCATTGCGCTTCTGTCAAGAGTACCATCCGGGTTAAATTTAACTCCGCCTTTGGTATCCGGAACCTGTTTTACACAAACTACAATTTTCACGGTATTTTCACTCCTTATTTTTTTCTTTTTTCTCTAGGACTGAGATTGTTCTGATTTCTCTGCAGACTGAATTATTTTAACAGATCAGCGGAGATAACCATTCTCTGAACCTCAGATGTACCCTCGTAGATCTCAGTGATCTTAGCATCACGCATCATACGCTCTACGTCGTACTCTCTCGTGTAGCCGTAACCACCGTGAAGCTGTACAGCCTTGGTTGTAACTTCCATAGCAACCTCTGCTGCATACAGTTTAGCCATAGCTGCTTCTACAGAATAGGTTTTCTGTGTCTTCTTAGCAACGGCTGCTCTGTAAACAAGGAGCTGAGCTGCTTTAACTTTGGTAGCCATATCTGCCAGCTGGAACTGAGTGTTCTGGAACTGACCGATAGCACGACCAAACTGTTTTCTCTCTTTTACATAATCAACAGTTCTCTCAAGAGCGCCCTCTGCAAGACCAAGTGCCTGGGAAGCGATACCGATACGTCCGCCATCCAGGGTATGCATAGCGATGTGGAAACCTTTGCCCTTCTGGCCAAGCAGGTTCTCTTTCGGGATACGGCAATCTGTGAAGATCAGCTCGTATGTAGCAGATCCACGGATACCCATCTTCTTCTCTTTGGTACCGAAGGTGAAGCCCGGAGTTCCTTTCTCTACGATAAATGCAGAGATCTCTTTTTTCTTTCTGCCCTTTACTTCAACAACGCCTGTTACAGCGATGATAACGTAAATGTCAGCCTCTTTACCATTGGTAATGAAAACTTTGGAGCCGTTTAATACCCACTCGTCGCCGTCTAATACAGCCTTGGTCTGCTGACCCTGAGCATCTGTACCAGCACCCGGCTCAGTAAGACCGAAAGCACCAAGCTTCTCGCCCTTAGCAAGCGGAACCAGGTATTTCTGTTTCTGCTCTTCAGTACCGAAAGTCTGGATCGGATCGCAGCACAGAGATGTGTGTGCAGATACGATAACGCCGGTAGTACCACAAACTTTGGAAAGCTCCTCAACGCACATAGCGTATGTTAACGGATCACAGCCCTGTCCGCCATACTCCTTCGGAACCGGGATGCCCATGAAGCCAAGCTTCTGCATCTTTTTAACGGTTTCCTCCGGGAAGTGCTCTGTCTCGTCAACTTCCTGTGCCAAAGGTTTTACTTCGTTCTCGGCGAAGTCATGGAATAACTTTCTCGCCATTTCATGCTCTTTACTTAATGTAAAATCCATGTGTCTATTCCTCCATCATTTTCTTATATACGCTTAAGAGGCGGCTTTAAGCGCCGCCCCGTTGCGGTTCTTAAAAATCTGGTACTCTATTATGTTTTCATCTGGTCAAGAAGCCAGACTTATGTACATATTAGTTGTACTTGTAGAAGCCTTCGCCAGACTTACGGCCAAGCTTGCCGCCGCGAACCATCTTTCTAAGAAGCGGCTGCGGACGGTACTTCGGGTCACCAGTCTCAGACTGAAGTACTTCCATGATAGCCAGAACAACGTCCAGACCTACCAGGTCGCCCAGTTCAAGCGGTCCCATCGGATGGTTAGCACCCAGCTTCATAGCGGTATCGATACCCTCTACAGAAGCCTCGCCCTCAGCGTAGATACCGATAGCTTCGTTGATCATCGGGATGAGGATACGGTTTACTACGAAACCAGCGCCCTCTTCTACCTGTACCGGGATCTTGCCGATCTCTTCAGAGATCGTCTTAACTTTGTCAACAATCTCTACCGGAGTGTTTAAGCCTGCGATAACCTCAACCAGCTTCATAACCGGAGCCGGGTTGAAGAAGTGCATACCGATAACCGGGCGGTCAAGACCTGCACCGATCTCAGTAATGGACAGAGAAGAGGTGTTGGTAGCGAATACGCAGTCTGCCTTGCAGATAGCGCCCAGCTCTTTAAAGGTCTGTTTTTTGATCTCCATGTTCTCGATTGCTGCCTCAACTACGAGATCGCAGTCGCTGCAGATAGTCTTAACGCCGGTATGGATTCTGGCAAGGATCTTGTCTGCATCCTCTTTTGCCATCTTTCCTTTTGCTACTCTCTTCTCAAAGTTCTTGGAAATTTTCAGTTTGCCGTTGGAAGCAAACTCTTCGTTAATATCACACAGGCATACTTCATATCCATCTACCTGGGCAAATGCCTGAGCGATTCCGGAACCCATGGTTCCTGCACCAATAATACCAACTTTCATGACAAATCCTCCTGAAATTATACAACTATAATTTAACTAACTATCTATTGTTAAACTGCTCCACTTTCCGTTTCTCAAGGAATGCCTGCATACCGTTCTTCTGATCTTCTGTCTCGAAGCATCCGCCAAACAGTTTTTCCTCGATCACGATAGCCTGATCCATATCAGTCTGAAGTCCGTCGTTCATCGCCTTCTTGCTGTTTCTGACAGCGATCGGAGCCATCTTTGCGATAGCGCCTGCCAGCTTCTTCGCAGCCGGCATCAGCTCTTCCTGTGTATAAACAGCATTTACAAGTCCGACACGGTATGCCTCGTCCGCTTTGATGTTGCGGGACGCAAATACCATCTCTTTTGCCTTGCCCGGTCCGATGAGACGTGCGAGTCTCTGTGTACCGCCGAAGCCTGGTGTAATACCAAGACCTACTTCAGGCTGTCCGAATAATGCATTGTCCGAGCAGATACGGATATCACAGCTCATGGCAAGCTCGTTGCCGCCGCCGAGTGCGAAACCGTTTACTGCCGCGATAACCGGAACCGGGAAAGTTTCGATCTTGCGGAAAATATCGTTGCCGAATTTACCGAAGTGCTCGCCCTGCTCCTTGGTCATCACGCTCATAGCAGCGATGTCAGCACCGGCTACGAAAGATTTCTCTCCTGCGCCGGTCAGGATAATTGCACGAATTTCGGAAAGGTCTACTGCATCAAATGCAGCTTCAATATCCTTCAGCACATCCTCGTTTAACGCGTTCAGTGCCTTCGGACGATTAATAGTTATGACTGCGACGTGTCCGTCTACCTCATAGTCTACAAATCCCACTTCCAGTTCCTCCTAAAAAGCTCTTGAATTGAAATACGTAAAACCAGAAACAGCCGGAGCGCCGGGGATAAGCCCCGACGACTCCGGTTCTGCGTCAGAAATTAGTCTCTCTCAACGATCGTTGCGCAGCCCATGCCGCCACCGATACACAGAGTAGCCAGACCCTTCTTAGCGTCACGTTTCTGCATCTCGTATAACAGAGTTGTCAGGATACGGCAGCCAGATGCTCCTACCGGATGTCCGATAGCGATTGCACCGCCGTTTACGTTCAGGATGTCTTTGTTGAAGCCAAGGTCACGAGCTACAGCGATAGACTGAGCTGCGAATGCCTCGTTTGCCTCGATCAGGTCGAAGTCTTCTACCTTCCAGCCTGTCTTCTTCAGAACTTTCTTGGTAGCTGCAACCGGTCCAATACCCATGATGCTCGGATCTACACCGCCCAGAGCGCCTGCTACCCATGTAGCCATCGGTTTGATACCCAGTTCTTTTGCTTTCTCTTCGCTCATAACAACTACAGCTGCTGCACCATCGTTGATGGAGGAAGCGTTACCAGCTGTTACACGTCCGTCTTTCTTGAATGCCGGACGAAGCTTGCCAAGAACCTCTACAGTGGAACCCGGACGCGGACCCTCATCGGTATCTACGATAACAGTCTCTTTTTTCTTCTTAACTTCGATCGGAACGATCTCGTCTTTGAAACGTCCAGCCTCGATAGCTGCGCAAGCCTTCTGCTGGCTAGCTGCTGCAAACTCATCGAGTTCTTCTCTTGTGATACCCCACTGATCGCAGATGTTCTCAGCGGTGATACCCATGTGGTAATCGTTGAATGCATCCCACAGAGCGTCATTTACCATGGTGTCGATCATGGTCGCATTGTTCATACGGTATCCGTAACGAGCCTTCATCAGAGCATACGGAGCTGCGGACATGTTCTCTGCACCACCAGCTACTACGATGTCAGCATCGCCTGCAAGGATCATATCTGCTGCTGCGTTTACAGCATTCAGACCAGAACCGCAAACCACGTTCAGGGTAACTGCCGGAACTTCTACCGGAAGACCAGCTTTCAGAGACATCTGACGTGCTACGTTCTGACCAAGGCCAGCCTGGATAACACATCCCATGTATACGTGATCAACCTGCTCCGGAGCAACGCCTGCTCTCTTCAGAGCCTCCTTGATAACTACGGCACCCATCTCAGCTGCTGGAACAGTACTGAGCTGGCCACCCATGGAACCTACTGCGGTACGGCATGCACTTGCAATTACGACTTTCTTAGACATTGAAAAAATCCTCCTTGAAAATGATCCACCACGTAAATAACACAACTGCAGTAAATAGTAAAATAGTGATAAATATGATAGTGTATTTGTATCTTAACACCCCGCGCGGCTCCTGTCAAATAATTATCAATGGATTTATAAAGATTTAAGATTCTCATTTTTCCGCGTACAATCCACTTATTTCTACATCGTTTTGATCTCCTTTAGGCGGAATGCACAATTTTTTTCTTCCGTTTTCTCAATAAAAGTGGTCTTCTCTGGCATTATAACCAACACGGTATTTTGTTTGTGAATTAATAGACAAACTCATTTCTCTTCCATTTACATATGCTTATATCTGTAATTCATAAATATGAATATGTCGTCATTTTCCCCTATTTTGTCCTCCGCCTCTTTCGTTGACAAGGGGTAGTGGAGATGATACACTGATAAACAACGGGGGATGTCCGAATCACGCATTTGTACGGACTTCTTCATATTATTAAAAAGGACAAGGTGAATAAATATGGATTACAAGAAACTGTATGCAGAAAAGCTGGTTTCCGCTGAAAAAGCTGCTTCCGTCGTTAAATCTGGCGACTGGGTTGACTATGGCTGGACCACCGGCACTCCGGTAGCAGTCGATGCTGCTATCGCAAAACGTCTTCCGGAACTGGAGAATGTAAACTTCCGCGGCGGTATCCTGATGTGGGTACCGGAGATCTTCAAGATCGAAAACCCGGCAGCTCATATGACCTGGAACTCCTGGCACATGAGCGGTATCGAGAGAAAGGCAATCGCACAGGGATTCAGCTTCTATGCTCCGATCCGTTATTCCGAGCTTCCGAGATACTATCGTGAGTCCGCAACCAAACCGGATGTAGCTGTATTTCAGGTCGCTCCGATGGACGAGCACGGTTATTTCAACTTCGGACCAAATGCTTCCCATATGGCAGCCTGCTGCGAGACTTCCAAGGTTGTCATCGTAGAGGTCAATGAAAATATGCCGGTCTGCCTCGGCGGATTTGAGAACGGTGTTCATATCTCCAACGTAGACATGATCGTAGAGGGCAGCAACCCGACCATCGCAGAGATGGGAGGCGGCGCAGCGGCGACTGATGTCGATGAAGCAGTTGCAAAACTGATCGTAGACGAGATCCCGGATGGTGCCTGCTTACAGTTAGGTATCGGCGGTATGCCGAACGCAGTTGGTTCCCTGATTGCGAAATCTGACTTAAAGGATCTGGGTGTTCACACCGAGATGTACGTTGACGCATTCGTTGATATTGCCGCAGCCGGCAAGATCACAGGCGCTCACAAAGCACTGGACAAAGGCCGTCAGGTATACGCATTCGGCGCTGGTACCAAGAAACTGTATGACTACTTAAACAACAACCCGGCCTGCATGAGTGCTCCGGTTGATTACACCAACGACGTCCGCACCATCGCAGCCCTGGACAACTTCATGTCCATCAACAACGCGGTTGACCTCGACCTCTTCGGTCAGGTAAATGCAGAGTCCGCAGGAATCAAGCACATCAGCGGTGCAGGCGGACAGCTTGACTTCGTTCTGGGCGCTTACCTGTCCAAGGGCGGAAAGAGCTTCATCTGCTGCTCCTCCACCTTCAAGAACAAGGCTGGCGAGCTGCAGTCCCGTATTCTCCCGACCTTAAATCAGGGTTCCATCGTAACCGATACACGTGCAAACCTGCACTACCTGGTAACTGAGTACGGTAAAGTAAACTTAAAGGGTCTTGCAACCTGGCAGAAATGCGAAGCTATCATCTCCGTTGCACATCCGCAGTTCCGCGATCAGCTGATTAAGGAAGCTGAGAAGATGCATATCTGGAGACAGAGCAATAAGATCTGATAAGAACTCAAGATCTGATAAAATCGGCAGAATTCGGAGACAAACTCCAGCAAACCATCTATGGTATCTGAGACTCCCGGTTCTCCGATACATCAGATACGTTTATTTTCTAAAAAAAGTGCTTTTCCTCTCAAGAAATTTTCTTCGAGAAGAAAGGCACTTTTTTATTTATACTTTTTTTCTTATAGTTTTTGTTCTACAAGTCTCTGTCTACCATCCGCTACTGTTCCAGAGACTTCCACCGGAAGTTCGGAATCACATCCGACCACTTATTAATTCCGATGATTGATTTTGCAAAATTCGAAGTTTCCAGCGTGTATCTCTTCTGATCAATGTCGTGGAAAACTCTCCAGAGCTTTCGATCCTTTACCGCTACAATCTCATTGCCCTGATTCATATCACAGGACCACAGACCGAAGCTTAAGCCTGCCCTTACCTCTGACGGCGCATCGACCTGACGACTCAGAATGTACGCGTCGATATACGGGTTACTGTCCACGATATAGTAAGAATATGCAAATGCCGCCGCCTGGATATCCGACACATCGCCGCGCGTCAGACTCTGTGCAGTAAATCCTTCCTCTGTCAGAATGACATGGCGCACCTCGCCAGATGCTGTCTTCATCGAATCCTGATTCAGATAATCGGTCAGTACATGCAGGTTTGCAAAGTTGACAATCGGTGAATCTGCACTCTCGGTTACCAGCCCCGTTGCCGGATCATCCCAGAATTCCGGTTCCGTCATCGGGTACGGATACGGATGGTAGGCAATGCCCCAGTCCATCTGGCCTTCCGTTACTGCCAAGGCGTTAAACGTATCAACAATGCCTTTGCCCGTATAATGCACCTGATCGTTCAGGTTCTCATACGGAGCTCCCCACCAGAAATCAAGTGAAAAATAAACCCGGTCATTCGCACTTGTGCTCTTGATCGCCGTGTAGAACGTGCGGAATGCCTGCTGATACGTGGATACATATGTATTCAAATCTGCCGGTCCCATGTAGTTCCAAATCTGGTTGTTGATCTCATTGCCCAGAATCCAGTTGGAAATCTTCGCATAATTTGAATTATGATTCTTGCCGCTGTAACGATCCGCCAAAAACGCGAAGATCGCACGCGTTGTCTCAAATCCTTCCTGTGTCTTCGTGTTAAACATATAATAATTGGCGCTCGAAGATTTCGCAGTTCCCGCATGAACCAGTTCCGGGTGCGCGTCATTCCAGTCATTTAAAACGATCGCCGTCACAGATATATCTTTTCCGATATATGCACTGATCACCTTGTCATAATTTTCAACCACCGACTTATTAAAATGATACGTTTTTCCATCGTACTCATAATCAATGCCACTTCCTAAAAACTGGGAAAATGCGATATTGACCGCCACATGTTTGACACCCAGTGTAAATGCATCGTTGAGCATATTTAACTGGATATTCAAGCCCTTTTTCGTCAGCGGCGTCTTAAACGCATCCTGATTGGATGCAACCACCTCCGGATTTGTGATATAATGTGCCGCGCCAACTGCCGTAAATGTAGTTCCGTCAAACACTGCCGGAACAAACCGGCTGTAAAGGCAGTCCTGGGCAGTTCCCTTGTTTAAAGGAATCGAGACGGTCCTCGTCTCCCCTGCGCCTACGCTGCTGACATAATCAGTCCGGCTTCCAATCTCCGACTCATACGGCCGCAATTCAAACAGATAAATCTTTCCGTCCGTCCCCGTTGTATCACCGTTGCTTGAAAGTGAAATATCCACTGTATTCTGCCCCGAACCAATCAGACAGGAGCCGATCGAAGCGGTTATCTGAAACGTCTGCGCCGCCAGTGCTGTGAACGCAGCCGCCACACTCAGGCAGACCGCTGCAGCCAGGACAAGCGCCGTTTTCATCCATTTTTTCATCCTGTTCCTTCCTTTCCGTCTAATATCCTATGGTATTTGATCATACTTCATTCTTCCGTCAGTTTCAATTACTATTTTATTAAGGATTATTACAACTATTTTGGAAATTCTGTATGGTTCCCAGCATTTTGTCTTTTCCAAGCCTTGATTTCTTTCTTATACCTATTCTTTTACCACTTGCAAATATTGGTTTTATATATAAATCCCTTAGAGCCGCAAGTTTAAAAAGCTACAGTTTCCGGAACCATCAAGTATTCCTTCCGCCATAGCTTTTTGATATTACCGATTATTTAGTTCTTAATGCCCTCATCGCATTTAAAATTGCAATGACGGAAACACCGACGTCCGCAAACACGGCTTCCCACATATTCGCCACTCCAGCCGCGCCCATCAGAAGCACAACCGCCTTAACCGCCAGGGCAAACACGATATTCTGGTGCGCGATTGCCATTGTCTTGCGTCCGATTTTAACCACACCTGCAATCTTCGCCGGGTTATCATCCATCAGGACAATGTCCGCCGCCTCGATCGCCGCGTCACTTCCCATGCTTCCCATTGCAATACCGACATCTGCGCGGGAGAGAACCGGTGCATCGTTGATGCCGTCGCCGACAAATGCCAGCTTCCGCTTTCCGGTCATCTCCGCCAGCATCTCCTCGACCTTCTGCACCTTATCCGCCGGAAGCAGCTCCGTGTACGCCTGATCGATGCCAACCTTCGCAGCCACCGCCTCGCCGACCGCTTTCCGGTCGCCCGTCAGCATAACAGTACGGCGGATTCCAGCCGCTTTCAGTCCACGGATCGCATCCTCCGTCTCCGGCTTGATCGTATCGGCAATCAGGATACTTCCGGCAAATTTTCCGTCCTTTGCCAGATAAATCACAGTGCCGATGCCGTCGCATTCCTGATACGGTATATTTTTACTCTTCATCAGGCGTCCATTACCCGCCAGAACTATGTGACCGTCGATCGTTGTCTCGATACCATGACCGGAAATCTCGTTGGTTTCACCGATGCGGGTTAAGTCGATCAGGGGTTTGCGTACCACTCCCTGCACACCCTCTTTGGACTGCACCTCTTTTATTGTGTCATTGTCAGCATCCAGAACGATTTCTGCTGTTCCCGCATTCGCCTTTTGAGTTTCTGCTTCTGCCAAACTGCATTTTCTCTCACGATACGCCTCCCGTATCGATTCCGCGATCGGATGCGTCGAATAATTCTCGGCATACGCCGCCAGCTCCAGAAGCTCATCCTCTCTGATTCCCGCCGGATGCAGCTCCGTCACTTTAAACTCGCCCTTCGTCAGGGTGCCTGTCTTATCAAATACAACCGTATCCAGCTCCGAAACTGCCTCCAGATAATTGCTTCCCTTAACTAACACACCGATGCGGGATGCAGCACCAATGCCGCCAAAGAAGCTAAGCGGAACCGAAATCACCAACGCACACGGGCAGGAAATTACCAGGAAAATACAAGCTCTCTGAATCCACTCGCCAAATTCTCCGCCCAGCACAATCGGCGGCACAAATGCCAAAGCAACCGCCGCGATCACGACCACCGGCGTATAATATCTGGCAAACCGGGTGATAAAGTTCTCCACCTTCGCCTTCTTGCTACTGGCATTCTCCACCAGTTCCAGAATCCGCGCCACCGTCGAATCATCAAATTCTTTCGTCACGCGCACCCGCAGAAGCCCGCTGCCATTGACACATCCGCTGATGATTCCATCCCCGGCTGCCGCACGGCGCGGTACCGATTCACCAGTCAGCGCCGAGGTATCGATCATCGATTCACCCTCTACCACCACGCCATCCAGCGGAATCCGCTCTCCCGGCTGTACCACGATGATGTCATCTACTTCCACATCATCCGGATCGACCTGCTCTATCTGTCCATCTTTTTCAATATTGGCATATTCCGGGCAGATATTCATGAGATCGCTGATCGACTGGCGCGAACGGTTGACCGCATAACTCTGAAACAACTCGCCAACCTGATAGAACAGCATAACCGCAACCGCCTCAGAAAACTCGCCCACACCGAACGCTCCGAACGTCGCTACTGTCATGAGGAAATTCTCATCAAACACCTGACCATTTTTAATCCCCCGGAACGCCTTGTATACAATATCCCATCCAATAATCAGATACGGAATTAAAAATACGACTAACTCTGTCCACGGCTGCGGCATTCCGGCAAATACATTCATTTTTTTCGCTGCTGCCGCCGCGATATATACGATTGCCGCCGCGACGATCCGCTTCAGCATCGTTTTCTGCTTCTGATTCATAAAGCCTCCCTTCATTCTGGAAACACATTCCCAGAAAAAAAGATATAGGAAAATGTGCCGGCACAGCTCATTTGCCTATATCTTTTTACTTTGCCCTTCTGTGCATTACACAATCTGATTTTATTCTTTTAAAAAGCAGCTTTTGATCCGATTATGCCTTTTCCAATTTTACATATTAATAATGCAGTCCGGTTCCACCTTCTTGCACACTTCTACAACCTCTTTCATGATCTCGTCGAAACGTGCGTCATCCGCATCGATCGTCATTTTCTGCATCATAAAGCTGACACTCGCATCATTGACTCCATCCAGCTTCTTGATCGCATCCTCCATCTTTGCTGCACAGTTTGCACAATCCAGATCAGTTAATTTAAATTTCTTCTTCATGATAATCCTCCTCTTTTTATTGAGTTATAAATTTTTAATGTTTGCTTTCCGAGACCTGCAATTTTTTTCTTTACAGATAGCACCGCTTTCACATTCATTCAATCCATTATCATCATTCAAGGAACTTGCTATTCTTTAATATGCTCAAAGCCCTGGTTGATAATCCGGTAAACATGGTCGTCTGCCAGCGAATAGAACACCGACTTTCCGTCCCGGCGGCTCTTGACAAGCTGCGACTGCTTGAGAATCCGAAGCTGATGCGAAATCGCCGACTGCGTCATATTAAGCAGCTGTGCAATGTCGCAGACACACATCTCCGACTCAAACAGCACAAACAAAATCCGGATCCGCGTCGAATCACCAAATACCTTAAACAGCTCCGCCAGATCATACAAATCATCGTCATCCGGCAGCATTCCCCGGACCGACTGCACAACCTCATCGTGAACAGCACACTCCTCACAGCACTCTACATCATGAATTGCCATCCGATTTCTCCCTTCATGCTACGCGTTTCTGCCCTGCTTCACTGCTTCTTTCGTGAAACCAGTTTGCAGGATTTTATCAAGATTTCTTTGAAATATTTTTATTTATATGAATCATTGTTCATATGTTCATTATATGAATGTAACTGGGAAATGTCAAGAAATATTTGTGGAAATTTAAAAGGAGTAAATGAAATGTTTTCTCAATTATAAAATGCTGCAAAAAAGACTGTTCATACAGACAAAATCCACTAAGTAATGCGCGTAAATGTGCTTCTTTCTGCCCGGTTTACAGATGATACTCTGTAAACCGGCACAGTTCAAATATCTATTTTCTACATCCTATGCTTTTTTGTCTATTTATGAACAGTCCGTTCTTTTTTATTCATTATTATATATCTTTTGCAGTTTATTTTTTCGACACTGCTTGAGCTATATTATCCATTGGTATATTATCCATCGTCTGATGATCTTTTGCCTCTTTCTGCAACCCCGACTTAGACTTCTAATAGAATCTCTCCTCGCCCGGAATCGCATCCAAATGTTCCTGCCATTTCTCAGCCGGTACATCATGAACCGATACCGTCACAACCTTCGGATCCTTCTTTAATTCTTCTGATACCAGCGTTCTGACCTTCTCAGCCAGCGCTGCTTTCTCTTCCCGGCTCCGTCCCGGGTACATAGATATTGCAATGTGTGGCATGATTTTCCTCCTTTGTACTAATAGCACTCTTCCAAAATATCCAAGATTTCCGCGTGCGTCAGCTGCCGATACCCGCCGTCATTGCGGATACATGAATCAGCAATCGTTTTCAGCAGGCTCTGATCTGTGATCCCCAGTTCCCGCAGCGTCCCCGGCAAACCAATCTCCTGAATAAACGCCTGCAATGCGTCAATTCCGCCAAATGCCAGTTCTTCCTCATCGCCGCCATCTGGTGACATTCCCCAGACATTTACGGCAAATTTCACAAATTTCTTGATGCCGTCCCGGCAAATTCGACGATAATACGCCGGATGGATCACGCCAAGTCCCATGCCGTGGTTGCAGTCCGTGTAAGCCCCCATCTGATGTTCAATCATATGCGCCTCAAAATCACACTGTTTTCCTAATTTGATAATGCCAATCTCCGCCATCGTGGACGCCCACATCAGGTTGCTGCGCGCCTCATAATTTTCCGGTTCCCGGATCGCCACCGGCAGGTTCTCAATAATACTCCGCATCAACGCCTCCGAGATCGCATCCGAAAGATTATCCTCATCCGGTGCACTGAAATATGTCTCCATCACATGGCTGAGCATATCAAAACCGCCCGCTGCCGTCTGGAGTGGAGAAACCGTGTAGGTATATTTCGGGTCCATCATCGCAAACACCGGATTGCAGCGCGGATAATTCCGGCTCGTCTTAATTTTCTGTTCCTCATGGGTGATTACACCCTCGCCGTTGACCTCGCTTCCAGTGCCGACCACGGTCACAATCACGCCCACCGGAACCGGCTCAAAATCAATCTCGCCCTTTTTGATCCAGTATTCCTCCCAGACGTCCTTGTCCGTCGCAGCCGCCATTGAGATCGCCTTGCTGCAGTCCATGACCGAACCGCCGCCCACTGCCAGAATCAGAGCTACCTGATTTTCCTGTACGACTTTTTTCCCTTCCATCACCTTGCTGTAGGTCGGATTCGGCATGATGCCAGAAAATTCTATCACCTGTTTTCCAGCCAGCTTTAAGACATCCATCACTTCCTGATAAATGCCATTCGTCTTGATCGAGCCGCCGCCATATGCCAGCATCACCATTTCCCCATACGGCTTCACCGCCTCCAGCAGGTGCTCTTTCACACAACCTCCGCCAAAATAAATTTTTGTCGCATTTTCAAATGTAAACGCCCGCATCGTTCCCTGTCCTTTCTGAACCCGTTCCGGCAAATGCTTTTGCATCCGCCTGATGTTCTGCCTTCTTCTTTGTAGATATGTTTTTTTGAATCTTTATTTTGATTATTTTTCTCCTTTATCTCAGATTCATCAAATGTTCAGCTATAACTCACACTAGATTTGACAAGTTCTCTGTAAGTGTTCATATTATATCACGATTCGCATCTTCGATGCTTACCGCTGCTGACGCAGCTATCGTGATCGCCATTCGCCGTTCGCCATAAATCTGCAAGCAGCTCTCTGGCTCACTTGCGCTTATTATATCATATTACCTTTTTACATTCTATCTTTTTCAGAAATTTCACGCATATATTTTCATTTTTATGAATAAAATTGCACAAACTTATATCTGCGTGTCATTTTTATTCCCCCATCCACTTCCAAAATATTTTCCGAAATTTATGATTTCTTCACATTCCGAACATACTTTTATCACATTTTTTCGATATAGTAATACGCGTAAAGGCAAAAGACCTTTCATAATATACTTTTTCATACCTACGCCGACAGGAGTCCGTTCCTGTCGGCTCCTCCTATTTTAAGGGATATATCTACTCAAGCGGGCAGTTTCATGATAAAATAAACACACAGATAGAATCATCTCTCAAACACAGATTCTATGTTAAATTTACAATAAAAACAGCTGCATGAATTACATATATTAGGAGGAACTTCTCATGAAACACAAACTGACGCAGGAAGAAATCCTGGTTGAAATAAAAGACATTCTATCAGAATACGTAGAAATCTCCCGCCCGCTGACACCGGATGACCGCCTGATCGACGATCTGGAGCTGGATTCATTTTTGATCGTATACTTTATCACAGAGATCGAAGACTGCTTCGAGATCGATATTCCGGAAACGGATTTTATCGAGCTTGTCACGGTCAAGGATCTCTGCGAACGGATTCAGCTGGAAATAAAAAAGCACTCCACTTATTAATACCAGCGTGTCATCGGCAAGTCATTATTAATTCCTTTTGTAAATATAATCTGGTGCAGACGCAGATTTTCCATATCCAGGATATAAAATCCATCTGCTGAACCACAAGAAATCATTTCCCAGAGACTTAGAACCATTACGCCCGGGAAAATATATTTTTTAATCCACGAATCGCCCGAATGTTCCTCCAGCACACTGATACATTGCAACAGAAACAGTCCGTTCCTTCCATCTTAACCTGAAATGGATACTCATCAAACTTTTGGTTATATCTGTCCCTGTTCTTTCAGATATGCCAGAAAACCCACACAGCCCTCCAGAACATCTTCATACGTCGCGTCAAAATCACCCGTATACCACGGATCCGCGATGTCACGGTCTGAACCTGCAAATGTAAGGAATTTATATATTTTCCCCTCCGGATCGCCTTTCAGCATCCGGTTTAAATTTCGGATATTGGCACTGTCCATACCTATGATATAATCAAATTTCTCATAATCCGCCCACGTCACCTGCCGCGCCCGGTGCGGCACCAGAGGAATTCCAACCTTCCTCAGCTTATTCACCGTCCCCCGGTGCGGTGGATTGCCGATTTCTTCGGTGCTTGTGGCGGCGCTGTCGATAAGGAAGTGGGCGGAAAGCCCTTGGGATGCGACTTTGTGGGTGAAGACACTTTGGGCTAGGGTGGAACGGCAGATGTTGCCGTGACAGATGAAAAGCGCTTTTATCATTGTTTTGTTTCTCCTTGTTTTGCCCCGGAATGCCCTGTTTTTCGAGGGTTTCCGGGAATTTTGTTGTTCGTATTTTTGCTCTGAAATGTGTGATTGTGGCAAATCAGAGCAGAACCATGCAAGTTGTTACTACCTGTTGGTAGTAGAAATAGTAGTAAAAGGAAAAGGCTTACTACTAAGGATTTTTCTTCTTTAACAATGAAATTATCATCCTTCCCCTAGTTTTAGTCAACAAGCATATTAGTTCGATGATTTCTTCAATATTGTCTATATTTGTAGTCTTTTCTCCAAAACTAATTAGTTCACACGTTTTACTTTTATCTCTTAATATGCTATCCCAATTTTCAAATTCATTTGTTTTAACATCCTCTATTTGCCGCCCCCTAAGATTTGACTTAAAATCTTCCAATACATCTTTAATATACAAATGCTGTGCCGTTTTTATTATATAATCTCTAAAAGTTGGATATAAATCACAAGAGTAATCATCCCAATATTCCTTACAATAACTTAATAAGAAATCCCATTTTTCATTTTTATTATTATGGACAAATTGAAGATGTCGTAAACCTTTCCTATGAGCATTGGGTATCGGTGCAAAATTCCCAATCGTGTATTTAAGTTCTTCCCATTTAAAAAGATTACTCGCACCCACTCTTTTTGCGATGCTTCCTAGTCTATAAAAATCACGTTTTGAAGCTTTAGGATTGTTCATTATATCAAAAGATACTTTTGTTTCATCAATCCTAATTGTAGATAAAAAATGCATTTTACTTTACTTTTATCTATTTCTAGTAATCTCATAAAAATCATTTTAGATAAAATAGAAGTTTCAACCTCATGATTATTTGAAAACTAAAAATCAAATTTATACTTATAATCTTCCTGTTCTATATATTCTTCAACTAATCTTTCCAAGCATCCCAAGATGCATTCTTCATCTATGTAAGATTTTTGCATATCCGCCCCTATATTCGAAAAAAATCACTATTTAAATCTTCACCTGAATATGAATTACTCCATATATGTTGATTTTTTTCATAGGCATCTTTCACCATTGCGAAAGTGCGAATATCTCTATATTCATATCGTTCCGTTAATTCATATAATAATATTCTCGATAAATTTGTAATATTATATACAACTTTATTATAAGAAAACAAAATCGGCTCGTACTCTGGCAAAATTTGTGCTGTATCCGTACCCAAAAATGCTTTCTGTAAAATCATAAGCATTACCAATAACTCTTTCTTATTATATTTTTTTAGTTCAGAATAATTGTGCATAGAAAACTGAGAGTATGTGTATTTTTGTGTACGCTTTAAAATTCTCACAATTCTCTTTAAAACATTTTCTGTGTTACACTTATACTCATCCCAAACCATATACGCAGCTAACACTTTATTATACACCCCTTTATGAACCTTAACATGTCTCTTTTGTTCCGTTACCAAATCCTTTATCGAAATTTGAAGATGTGGAAATATTGCTATATCAAGCATGTGTTTTTTCAAAAAACGTTTCTTGAAAATACCATATTTCTTAAATGTTGTTACAGAGTCAGCCAAACTTTCAAACTCTGACATATCCAGTTCCATAATTCCTTGATAAGCATTTATGGCTTTTTCCATTTTATAATCGATTTCCTTAATAATGGTTTTTAATTCGGCTTCTATGTATTCTTTACAACTTTCAGCTTCTACTCCGTTGAATTTCTCCGTTAAATACTTCTCTAATTTACTTTTTGCTTCATAGCTCTCACCAAACTTTTTATTATTAATTTCAGCCTTCAAAACTCTTCTAGCAGCCTTTGGAATTGTTTTCAAATAATCATCCGCTGTTTTTTTCACTTCTAGCTGAAATTCATTATCATAATATTCTATATAATAATCTCTTGCCAATTTAGCATAATCCGTATTTTCAAAGTATCTACAAAATGGAATTTCTGAATAAGTCTTACTAAATTCATTTATATGTTCTATTGCATTGTGCAACTCCTTTTCTCGTTCACAATAATAATCTTGCACATAAAAAAACAGTGCAACAAGCGCACTTCCTAATACGCCGGATGTAACAACCTCTATAAAAGATTGCATTTTCACAACGCTTATGTTGGTATAAATATGCAGTATTTCCTCAATTCTATTTCCTACACGAAACAATTCTTCTTCATCTGCAAAGTGAACATATGCTAATACCAAAAGCATAATAATACTTACACTTGTAGCTAATTCTATATTTCGCTTCTTTATCTTCATGTCATTCCCCACTTTCTCTCTTTCAGTCTTTTTATTATATCGTCACCCTCATCATTTTTCCATAGAAAAAACGCCCCAATAAACCCGGAGCGTTTCTACCGTATAGCAATACTACACTATTTTAAACATTTTCTGCGATACCGCTTTTGCATCGTTTTTCTTTTCAATCTCTGCCTGTGCTTTTCTGAATTCTTCCATTCGTTTCAGTTCTTCCTCTGCATCATCGAAATTGATATGCGTGTACACATTCATCGTAACACTAATATCCGAATGCCCCATGAGGTACTGCAGCGTCTTTGGATTCACTCCCGATTTTGCCATATTCGAGCAATAGGTGTGTCGGCATACATGAGGTGTAATGTTTGGCATCTGCACCCGGTAGATATCATTGTATCTGCCGACCATATGATTAAAGCGGTGTTGCCAATGCATTGCAACAAGTGGCATCCCATTATCATCGTAAAATAGGAATCCACTATATCCGTCTATAGATTTCTCCACTTTTGGCGCATTTCTACCCTCAATGATTGCCTGAAACATCTGTGCCACATCCTCTGTAATCGGCAATACTCTTGTTCCAGCATCCGTTTTTGTGGTTTCTATGATGTACCGCATATCCGATGTTCTCTGCAACTGGTGGTCAATATTTACAGTTCTGTTCTCAAGATCAATGTCCTTCAGCGTCAAGCCACAAAATTCCGATATTCGCATTCCCGTATGAAAGAGTATGTACACCACTTCATAGTATTTACAGTACACCACATCGTCATGCACAAACTTTAGGAACTTTCTCATCTGGTCTTTGGAAATTGCCTCTCTTGTAACTGCATCATTTACCAACACTCCGGCAAGCTGAAATCCGAATGGATTCTTTACCAGAATGTCATCATCCACTGCCATCTGAAAGGCTGGTCGCAGCACTCCCCGGATGGTATGAATGGAACTGTAGCTTTTCCCATCTTCCTGTTGCAATTTTATAAGAAACAGCTTTGCATCGGATGTTTTCACACTTCGTATCGTCTTTTTGCCAAATGCTTCCTTCGCAAGTAATCTCTGTACTGTAACATATCCCTGTTTCGTGCTTTGCCTTACTCCTGTCTTTGTTTTCAAATATCGGTCTACCAGTTCACAGACTGTCATCTGTCCGTCCACGATATTTACAAGCAAATCCAAATCTGTGTTTACCTGTTTTTCCAATTCACGAAGGAAGAGGCATGGCTTCTTGCCCTTTGGAAGTTTGTCCGTAGGCTCCAGTTTCCAACTGTATACAAAGTGTGGTTTTCCATCAATGTGATATGTCTTGTACTTTTCACTCTCAAAAAGCTCCTTTAATCCTTCCTCCAGCTTATCTGTGATTTCCTTTACTTTTTGTTTTTCTGTTCTTTCGTCTGCCATAATAAACCTCCATATTTTTATTTTTTTGCACGACAAAAGGCAACCCGCTATGGACTGCCTTTTGCATAATCACACTATTTAATTCATAATTCATCTACCTACAATACTTTCCAGTACCCTGCCCTTTTTGAACCGACCCTCTCTATATAACCATTGTCTCTTAAAAATGATATATTTTTTTCCACTGCTGTCTCACTCACACCTAATATGTTATGGAGTTCTGCAGTTGTAATGTTCGGGTTGTCCCTCATTTCTGAAATAATTTTTTGCCTTCTGGAATTTAATGGTTTCTTATCCCCAACCTTTTTCCCAACTTTATTCCCAACCTTATTTATTCTCTCAAACGGAATCGTTACAACGATTGAATTCTCTCTAAATGAAAATGCATCTTTCCCGTACATTTCCGTAATCTTAGGGACTCCTCGACCAGATTTCTCACTTATATGCAGTTGAAGAAATATCTCGGATAATTTTTCATTTACAGGTATTGATTCTCCTAAGAAAAATCCTTCCATGGTCTGTGCCGGAGCAAGTGTTCCCCTTGATAGTATCTCTATCCTGTCGGAAAATACCGAAATCATAGGTTCATTTCCTTCCACCCATTTATTGTGCAGGACGGCATTTATGACAGCCTCTCGAAATGCCTTGTTATCAAATAACGGAATCTCCTTTCGCTCAACGACCCTATCTGTCTCATCCGCCTAAATCAGGTTCAATACATCTCCATAACGCAACAACTCATCCAAACTGTATAATAAACAGTCATTTCCAAATTCACGTACAGAGAAAAGATTAGAGCCTTTTGTTTCTCCATCAAAAATAGATACACGAAGCGGAAAATGAGAATTATCCGACAGAAGCTGCGCTAATATATTAAACTCGCCTTCTTCTGTTTTTAGCCCCAGATTCTTAATAAACGTCTTTTGATTTAAAACAATACCTTTAGAACCGTAATATCCAAAGAGTTTTTGAAATGTAAGTTCCTGGTATTTTGCCGGTACTGTTTCTATCGTTTCGGTTCTTCCATCCAGTATTTTGAAAAGTTCAATTTCTCTCTTAGGGTAATCCTTAATATTGCATTTTGATGATCCTATTCTTAAAAACCTCTTTTCTTTAAATGCCGTAGGAATTTCAGTTGCCGACGGAATTACTAAAACTACAACTCTCTTTCCCAAAATTTCAGTTTCTTCAAATTTGAAATTGATACTCGGAGATAAGTTCCTTGCAAGATAATTCTGATACGGTTCCTTATTATAATCACAATACTGATTAAAAGTTGTTCCTACAATTTCATGAGTTACATCATTTACACCCCAAATGAAAAAGGCATTTTTTTATAATGAAATGCTGCTGCATTTGACAGGGCAGATACATATTCGCCTAACACTTCAGGCTGAAACCAGTTCTCCTTAAATTCAAACCATTCCTGTTCATCACTTAAGGGTGGAACATACAGCCGATGTAATAAATACCTCATAATTCTCCTTTCCGCTTCTGGACATCATGTCCAAAAGCAATAAAAAAAGGGCAGCTATAAATCTCTCGACTTATAACTGCCCTGACGCTGTAATTATAATTCTCTTCTAATTCATGTATGAATTCTCTTTCTTTTCAGTCATTCACAAATACTATAATACATTTCATTTGTAAGATATGTATTAAATTGCTGATAATAATTTTCGCTATTCAAAAGAAAATCGTCTATCATTTCTGGAATTAGATGTGCTTGATCAAATCTAATTCTCAATAATGGAATTCTGTTTTTATAGCAATACTCATTTTTTTCAATATCAGCTTGCCTTCTACTCAAATAACCTTTTTTACCTTTCCATCGGCTGATTGACTTAAAATGCTGTTCCCCATCAAATTCTATAAAAACTAATAGATTATTCCATTCAATAGAAAAATCATATCGCTTTCGTATTTCTCTAATATAATGTTGAAAACAAAATGATATATTTCTAGATTTCAAATATTGCCTAATAAACTCCTCTCCTGATGAACATTCTGCTTCTTTATTTGTTACCACATGAATGTTTGAAATAATATCATTGCTATCCCCATTTACAAATACAGGTTCTTTCCACTTTGTAACAATCTCTTTTCTGCCTTTCCCTATATGATATCGTTCCCAATGTGCTTTCCTAATATGAGGGCGTTTAGAACTCTGATTGTCACTTACACCAATAGCTCCTTGCAACATTTTCTTTTTCTTGAAACAGCGTATTTTTTCCCCATAACGACACCCAACATCCCATTTACGAACTTCTGAATACTTGTTTTTCAGAGAACCTGATGGCTTATATGTGTTTATAGTATCTGGGCTTTCGACAATATCAGGCTCTTTCGACGATAAATACATTAGAAACTGTAACAAAAATAATCTATAATTGCTCAAACCACCAATAAACCACTGCGTCTTAAAACTGTCAGAAGTATACATAAAATCTTTATGGAGATCATAATCAAAATAGCATATACCATTTTCATTGTTAAACATTTCTGGTTTTATCCAGAATGCATCTGCATACACAGTGGGTTCCTGTTCATATTCATTTAATGGTATATGCGAGTACCCTCTTTCTGTTGGAAGTGACGATATTCTTATTGCTCCTGTATCATAAACTTTTACTTGCACAAAAAAACCCTCGTATGTAAAAAGTTCATTTTTTGAAAAATCCAAATAGAAAGTGCTAAATGGTAAATGCCTAATCATTTCTGGATATACCCTCAATTTATTTGTTCCTAAAAGAGCTTGCGAAAAGTCATAATCTGGTTCATATACAACTTTATTATATTTCCATATTCCAATAAATCCAGCAACGGCAAAGCAGGCACTTACTGTATGCATACCGAAAAAATTGTTATTAAACATATTGAGTGTAAAGTAATATCTTTCTTTATTAGGACCTGAATAAAGGTCTGTTCCCCAATTAGTATCAGAAATCATCTCAAGCAATACTTCCGGTTCACAATCAGAATATTCTTTACTGCAATATAACTCCGTCAAATCACTGTAACGATTAACATATGCTAACGGCATATACATTAAAATCATCTCCTCCATCAATACATTTTTCTATTCTTTTTTTGTATGCCCAAATTATATAAAATGTTTACAATAATAGAAATTCTAACTATTAAATCATTCAGTTTCAATTAAGTGTTTTTTTTACCCTATCTTCTATCACTTTCTTCTGTTTTTCAGACATACCACGGTATGCCTGTAAATATTGGGTGTAATGCTTATCATATAATAAATCAGTTACATTTTTAGGTAATTCACTTTCATGTGGCTTTATAACCTTTCCTAAACGATATTGTTTCATCGTATCAGTTTTCCCCCACACTGTTGTAATAAAAATGAAATATGGCACTTGAACAATAGTAAAAGCAAATTTAAATGTATCCTCTTTATCAAATGTTTTAAAATCCATCATCACATTATCATGAACTCTAAAATCTATATTATGAAAGAATTTTAACTTTTTTGTTGGTATGATAAATTGTTGGATTTTCCGTATTTCACTCATATTTTCATTCTTAAGTATATCTCTCCATTTTTCAATAACCTCATCAATTTTTTCATTTTCGAGATTTGTAAATGTTGTTTCGTCCTTTTCTCTCGTAAAAATCATCACCGCCCACATTCAGGTGATACTGATTTCCCAAAAATGCAAATCCTGTTCCAAGCTCCAGAAGAAGCTTTTTGACATCCCGAACCAGTGCCTGCTCAATATCCCGTTCGAGCATATCTCCCCGGAAAGGAATAAAATCAAATATATATGGGTCTTTCATTGTCTGCACCGCAAGTTCACTTTGCGGAGACGGTAAGCGGTGATCAAAATTTGTAACTTTATCTGCCAGAACCTGTCTCTGATACAAGTTGCTTTCAATCTGATGGACAAGAACATTTCGAGACCAGCCGTTTTCCGCTGACTTTTTGATATACCATTTACGTTCATCCATATCAGCGACCTTATCCAGAAGAACTATATTGTGACCCCATGGAATTTGTGCAACAACCTGTTGCACAAATTCTCGGTCTGGATAAATCTCTGCGAATTTTGCCATATACTTCAAATTACGAACAGAATATCCTTTGCTTTCTGGAAAAGTTAAAACGAAATGTTTTGAGTTAAGATTGTTATAATTATTTTGGTGGAATTAATATGTGAATACACGCACAAATTCGGTCGTAAATTTTTACGATTGCTCGAATTTCATTCGTAAAAATGGGTGCACTTGTCTCTGTTGTATATTTTTTACTCGGATCATAAATCCTATCATACACGTAGTAAACGTAACGAGCATTCCCTTTGCTTCGAAATGTGATTTTGTCTTTCACTTCGGGTATATCAACAAGATAATCAAGATACATACATATCGCCCCTCTTTATTAGTAGTTTTTACGAGCGAACTACTCGGTAACTAAGTTACCAGAGCATCTGAAATCTGGCGGGATACCGCCTTTTTTCAGGGTGCGTCCATGACACCACTACTGCTTGCCTTTCGGCTATACAGCTACTTTTATTATTTCTGGATTCTTTAGTCCGGTTACGGACAGTTCTTTCTGTTTTCCGGATACGGAAAGATATTTACGCAGAATATTAAATGCTCCTACTGCATCCGCATTATATCTTACTCCATCCGTTATATACATGCCTCGCTCTTTTCTGTTTTGATGCTTCTGCATATCTTTTTGATATTTCTGGTGAAAACGGGCTGCACTGGCTAGTATAGCTTTCTTCCTACTATTTTGTCAGTGATATTCCATACAGTTTTAGTTTATATTCCAACATGATATAAAGTTTATTATACGGCAGTCCGTGAAACTTCTGGTTTGTCTTGTGCCCTATATCTTTTCCTTTACGGATATTTCGGATATCTCCTATGATTACACAGCTTATCCTTTCTTTTTTACAGTATTCTGCAAGCCATCTGGTCACCTTATGAAGGTAATCCTTTACTGCGTTCTGTTTTTTCCGATAAATCCTTTTGATGTGTTTCGATGATCGGGGATATTTTATGCCGTTTTCCACCTGCTGTGCATCAAAAAACCACATTAATCTATTACATAGTATATCATATTATCGGCAAAATATCAGCGACATTCAAGGCGAAGGCGATGCGCTTTTTGCCGTCGCAGGAAATACTGCTCCTGGATATAGAAAGCTGGACTCCATCGAATAGGACGTAGTTTCCTATGAAAAAAAGCGCCTCCAGACTCTCATCCAAAGGCACTTTTTCTTCCGGTCTTCTCGATCGCCGCAGAATGAGGGGGCATTCTGCGGATTATTTAGTTGTATGTAAGTTGTATGATACAGGCTTGACTGTGGTTTTCTTTTCCCTGCGAGCAAAATGAACCAGCAGTCCGCCCATAATCAGCAAGCATCCGAGCAGTTTGGAACTTGTCATCTGCTCATGGAGAACCAACGCGCCCAGAATGGAGGCACTCATCGGGTTGATTGCACACATCATGCCTGCCACCTCTGCGGTTGTCCCGCGCTGGGCAACCGGCTGGAGTGTGAATCCAAAACAGCTTCCTACGACTGCCAGCGTTCCGATCATTGCCCATTCTGCGCCAGTCTGTGGAAGTCTCGTATGCTCTGTGAGAAGCGACGCCAGAAGCGTCCACACTCCCATCGTCCCTACCTGGACGATTCCAAGTAAAAGCGGATCATATTTCTTTGAAAAATATCCTGTTGTGATAATTGCAGCCGCATAAAACAGCGCTGCCATCAGAAGATACAGGCTGCCTGGACGAAGCAGACCGCCACTCTTCCCAAGTGTCAGGAAGCCGATTCCTGTTAATGCCAGTACTACGCTGATAATCGTCCGTTTCTCCGGGAATTTCCGGAGCAGGATGCCCTCTAAAATCGGCACAAACGCAACCGCCGAGTTTTCAATAAAAGAGGTCGTCGCCGTATCCGTTTTCCGAAGCCCGAACATCTCCATCGTCATAACCAGCGTAAAAATACTTCCCATGATCGCTCCGCCGACAAATGTATTCCGGTCGATAGTCCGCAGCTTCTTGTGGAACAAGATGACTAAAATACTGACCGCCAGCAGAAACCGGACTGCCAATAAATTAAATGGCTGCAATGAATTCATCGCCATTTTGGAAAATATATACGAAGTACTTCTGGCGATAATAACCGCCGCAAGCAGCTGTTCGCTCTGTTTCCGGGTCATGTATGTTCCTCCTCTTACGCTCATAGACCTGCATTTTCTGCAAATGCAGTACCTTTTCTTGATACATGCATTATAAAGCACATTTATATTTGTGTACAGCGCACATTTTTCATTCTATCTTTGCATTTTAGTCAAAGATATTTTATACTCTATTTATATGATGATACCAGGGTCAAAAGGTCAGAAGTTCGACGCAAGAGAATTTTTGACCTTGGGACCCGCCAAAAACATGAGTAAGTAGCCATTTTTCAAAGAAAAGCAAACAAAATCATTCCTATCATTTTCGCCAGGCGATCTTTCATAGAATCATCCCACTTAACAGGAGGTACCCACATGGACACTGACAAATATAAAGCCCTGCTTTCCGCCATCGAAACCGGCAGCCTGAGTGCAGCGGCTGCCGAACTGGATTACACGCCATCCGGCATCAGCCGGGCGGTTGCCTCGCTGGAAGAATCGCTTGGTTTTTCGCTTCTGGTGCGAAAAAAAAGCGGCGTCCTTCCTACGGAAGAATGCCAGCTTCTGCTGCCTTTATTCCGGAATCTGATTCACACCCAGGAACAGATTGACCAGACTGCAGCGCGTATCTGCGGTCTGGAAACAGGTTCTGTGACGATTGGAACCGCTTACAGCCCATATTATCCGGTTCTCTCCCGCCGCATCATGGAGTTCCAGGCGCTCCATCCCGACATTTCCGTCCGCCTGATCGAGGGAACCAGCTCCCATCTGTGCAGCCTGCTTCAGGAACAGGCGCTTGATTTCTGTATCATCAGCCGCCGCGATGGGATCGATACCTTCATTCCACTCTGTGAGGACACAATCTGCATCTGGGTTCCGCAGTCACACCCGGCGGTTGAGATGGGCATTTATCCGCTTCAGGATCTTGCCAATGAAAATTATATTTCCATTCACCCCAACATGGAAACAGATAATTCCCGGCTTCTGGCAAAGCACCACATCACGCCCCATATCTGCGCCTCGACTTCCGATGTCCCGGCTGCATGGACGATGGTCGCCGCAGGAATGGGCGTTACCCTGATCAACCGCATTTTATCCCGACAATGGGATGGACCGGTTGTGACACTGCCGCTCGACACTTCCCCGTCCTTTGAGATCGGCATCGCCGCCCCCGTACGGGAAATGCAGTCGCCTGCGGCAGCAGAACTGATGAAATTTATGCAGAAGGATCTGATTCATGCCTTCGAGTAATCTATACGAACATCCGCTTTTTATACATTATTCGTCCTTCTTCACCTGCCGCAGCACCTCCTCCGGCACCGAATCCAGCAGATAATTTTTATGTCCGTTATGCGGTCGGTTGGTATGCTCACGTGTCTGATTCTTCACACGGTCTACCTCTTCCTCAAAATCCCGAGCCGAATACAGCCCGCAGCCCTGCCCACGGATGATGATCTGTTCCAGACGGTCGGAGGTCGCTACCATCACCGTATATTTCCGCCCATTTTCATGGGCAAATTTCTCGATGTACTGATCAGCTGTCTCCGCCTCTTTCGTAAAGACTACATGAATGTTGTGGTAATCCGTCACCTCCGTCCGGTGTCCCTGCACCCGGTAAGCATCGAACACCGCTATCACCTCGATACCGCGGCTTCCCTGATAATCGCATAGAATATCCAGCAGCTTACCACGGGCGCTGTCAATGTTGATCTTTGCCAGCTCATTTAACTCGTCCCAGGAGAAAATAATGTTGTAGCCATCTACCAGCAGATATTCCCGAACCGCTGATGCCATTTTTCCTTTGGAGCTGCCAGTTCTGCTGCCCTGTCTGCCACTTTCCGGCGCTTTCCCTGTATGCTCAAATTCCCCTGCATTTCCAGCCACGGATCCTCCTGATTTTCCCACATTTCCAAATGTCGAAGCTCCAGCTGTCCCGGCTTTCGAATCGCTCTTCTGTCTCACCGCTTCCTGTCTCCGCGCCGTCTCTCCATACACGCCCGCGCCGTACTGCTGCACTGGTCGTTTACTGGTTCCGCCCCAGCGGCGTTTTCCGCCGTCTTCCTTTTTATTGGCATGATAGGTGCGCGCCAGAATCGCATCGACCTCATCCGTTCCAATCCACATCTCCTCGACAGAACCTCCGCCCTGTCCGTCGGAGGAACGTGCGCCTGCTTCAATCGCCTCCATCCGCCGCTTTCCATTGGACGCACCCAGGCAGCTTTCCAGATGCATGTAATCTTTGACCTCGTCCCAGTTGACGACAAATCCGGCTCCGTGTGCACAGAAAACAGATCCGCTCGGGTTTGCCAAATCCGCATCCGGATCATACCCGGCTGCCGCAATGATTTCTTCTTCATTGTGGCACGGTCCGTAGCCATCGAGCGTGCAGATCATCTGTCCCAATCCGCCCGTGTACGCCGTCACCTCCGTCTGATATCCATCGAGTGCCGATACCGGGGCACGTCCGGTTAATATTGCCTGCCCGTCCTCCAGCGCCGGTCCCTCAAAGACGGCAAACCGCCGCTCCAGATCGGTCATTGCACGTCCCACCATCTTGTCCGGTATCGTCAGGTGAAAGGCATAAAATGGTTCCAACAGCACCGAATGCGCCTGCATCAGTCCCTGACGGACCGCCCGGTACACGGACTGTCGGAAATCGCCGCCTTCTGTATGTTTCACATGGGCGCGTCCCGATTTCAGCGTAATTTTCATATCCGTGATCGGCGCCCCAATCAGAACACCCCGGTGTACCTTTTCTTCCAGATGCGTCAGCACCAGCCGCTGCCAGTTTTTACTTAAAATATCTTCACTGCAATCGGTATCAAATACCAGCCCGCTGCCCGGTTCTCCCGGCTCCATAAGCAAATGTACCTCCGCATAATGGCGGAGCGGCTCAAAATGCCCGACACCCTCGACCGTATCGGTGATCGTTTCTTTATATACAATGCTGCGCCCGCCAAACCGGACATTTACCCCAAAACGCTCTGCAATCAGGCTTTTCAGAATCTCCATCTGGATCTCGCCCATGATCTGGGCGTGAATCTCTTTCTTTTCTTCCTCCCAGACAATATGAAGCTCCGGCTCTTCTTCCTCTAATTGAAGCAGTTTCGGCAGCATCGCCGCCGCATCCACATCCTCCGGAAGCTCGACGCGATACGTCAAAACCGGCTCCAGCACCGGTTCCGCGCCCATTTCACAGACTCCAAGCCCCTCGCCCGGTTTCGTATGCAAAAGTCCCGTTGCCGCACAAATCATACCCGCCGGTGCCTCGCTCACCGCCTCATACTTATCGCCTGAATACAGGCGGAGCTGATTTACCTTTTCCTCGCCGATCCGGTCTTTGACATGCAGCACGCCGCCCGTGATCTTCATATAAGTCAGGCGTTCGCCCTGGCTGTCGCGCACAATTTTAAATATTTTCGCCCCAAATTCGTCCGGATACACTGGTTCCAGCGTATATTCTTCCAAACCGCGCATAAATTCTTCCACGCCCGTATTTTTGAGCGCCGAACCAAAATAACACGGAAACAGATCCCGGCTGGCAATCCGGCTGCGGATCGCATCTTTAGACACCTGTCCCGTCTCCAGAAATTCCTCCAATTCCGCTTCGCCGCTGACTGCTGCCTCTTCATAGAAACTTTCCGTCCCGTCCGCACCAAAATCAACGAAGTTGCCGCCCAGCGACTCTTTTAGGTCGCGCAGGACCTCCTGTTCCCGTCCCGGCGCCAGATCCATTTTATTGATAAAAAGGAACGCTGGAATCTGGTAGCGCGCCAGCAGCCGCCACAGCGTCCTTGTATGCCCCTGCACGCCGTCTGAACCGCTGATGACCAGCACCGCATAGTCCAGCACCTGAAGCACCCGCTCCATTTCCGCTGAAAAATCCACATGTCCCGGCGTGTCCAAGAGCGTCACATCCATATCATCCCATGCAAGCCGCGCCTGCTTGGAAAAAATCGTGATTCCGCGCTTTTTCTCCAATTCATATGTGTCCAGGAACGCATCGCCCTTGTCCACCCGCCCCAGATGGCGGATCATGCCGCCCGCATAGAGCATCGCCTCTGATAATGTTGTCTTCCCCGCATCTACGTGCGCCAGGATTCCCACCGCCAGTCTCTTCATGTATGTTACCCTCATTTCCGTTCTATATGAAAAAGAATGTGCCTTGGCACATTCTCGCGCCGAGCGCGGTCGCTTGCGACATGTTTCTGCTTCGCGCGAGTGCGCATCCTCGCGAAGCGTTTTTTGTTTCATAGGACGTAATTTCCTATGAAATAAAAATCACTCTACCCGTTATGATACCATGTATGTCACTGATTGTAAAATACCGCGTGCTGACCAGCCCGCTTCTATATCACAAAAAAAGTGCCTCTATTTTTCTTTTTTTCGTGATTTTTCGGATTGCCAATTTTATGTATTTCTTATAAAATCTACTCTCAGAGTTTTATAATCGTTTTTTAGAAAGGATGGTTTTTCCATGAGCCGCTCTTCGCAACGCTCTACCATAAAAGATATGACAAACGGGAGCCCGGCAAAGCTGATTCTGGGCTTTGCGGTTCCGATGCTGATGGGACTTCTGTTCCAGCAGTTTTACAGCATGGTCGATACGATCATTGTTGGAAAATTTCTCGGTGTCGATGCACTGGCTTCGGTCGGTTCCACCTCCGCCATCAACTTTATGATTAACGGTTTCGTCATCGGCGTCTGCACCGGGTTTTCCATTCCGGTTGCACAGCGGTTCGGCGCACAGGATTACAAGGACATGCGCCGTTTCGTCGCTAATGCCGGATGGATCGCCTCCTGTTTTGCCGTGGTCATGACCGTGATCGTCTGCCTGATGACACGCCAGATTCTCGTCTGGATGCAGACGCCGGACAATATCATCGACGGCGCGTACAGCTACATTTTCTTTGTATTCGCCGGTATCCCGGCAACCTACCTGTACAATACGCTGGCGGGCATCATCCGTGCGCTCGGCGACTCCAAAACGCCGGTCTATTTTCTGATTTTATCCAGTCTTTTAAACATTGCACTGGATCTGCTTTTCATCGTACAGATCGGAACCGGCACCGCCGGAGCTGCCTATGCAACTGTTATCTCTCAGGCAGTATCCGGTATTCTCTGCCTGATCTATATGAAGAAAAAATTTGAAATCCTGCATATGCACCGTGAGGAAACGCGCATCAGCGGCAGACACATTTACATTCTCTGCAAAATGGGTGTGCCGATGGGACTCCAATACTCGATCACCGCGATCGGCTCGGTTGTCATCCAGACTGCCATCAACTCCCTAGGTTCCATCGCAGTTGCCTCCGTCACCGCAGGTCAGAAGATCGGCATGTTCTTCTGCTGCCCGTTTGACGCGCTGGGCGGCACGATGGCAACCTACGCCGGACAGAACGCCGGTGCCGGAAAGGTAGACCGCATCCGCCAGGGCGTCCGGTCCGCAACTCTCATCGGCGGCATCTACTCCATTGCGGCGTGTATCGTGCTGACCGTGTTTGGCGGCGTGATTCCGCTTCTCTTCGTCGATGCTTCGGAAACAGTTGTAATCCATCAGGCGCACCAGTTCCTGACCTTCAACTCCCTGTTCTACATACCTCTGACAATCGTCAATGTATGGCGTTTCACGATTCAGGGAATGGGCTACAGCCTGCTCGCCATCCTGGCAGGTGTCTGCGAAATGATCGCCCGCGCCATGGTCGGCTTCCTGCTGGTGCCGATCTTCGGCTACATCATCATCTGTTTCGCCTCGCCGCTCGCATGGCTCTTTGCAGATGCATTTTTGATTCCAGCATTTTTCTATTGCCAGAAACATTTGCTGGCTGAGAAAGCACGGATGGACTAAAACAAAATAAATAATACAACTCAAAAAAACTCCTCAGAAAGCTTTCATTTTGACCACTTTCTGAGGAAATTTTTGATTGCAGATTCTTATTTTGGACTTTCGCCAATTTGATTTTCAAAGATTTTTATTGTTCCGTCTATCCTTACACAAGCACAGTTCTATGCAAATGATTTCATTTTTGTACAGACAGAGTTCACGCATTTTCACTTTCCTCCGGCTCATTCTCACTCCACTTATCCTGCATTTCTATCTCTTCTATTTGCCTCTTCTCATCCCGCACATCCCTATAAAATGCCGCAAATGCCGCCTCCTCATATGGGCGCAGAAACAGATAGCCAATATTGAGCGGTCCCATCAGCCCTACCAGAAACAGCACTGCCAGAAACAGCACGGTCACACCACTGAGCCTTCCCTGTGTATACAAAAGAACCGCTGGTATTATATATTGAATGCTGCAGATCAGCCGCCAGCCGATAAAGCTAAAGGTCAGGCAGAATAAATTCCATTTTTTCCCATCCATCAGGCGGCGCGACTCGGTGATCGCCTCGTTAGCGGAATATTCTGGATGTTCCATCAGCACATATGGTGTCATCGCATAGCTGTACGTCTTTATGAAACCCGGAACGAAAAACAGGCAGGTCCAGCAATATATATAAAAGCCGCGCACAAATACCATCGCCACGCCATCTGTGATCCGCGAAAACTGGGAAAATAAATCAGAAAAGGACGCTTCCTTTTTCTCTGCCAGATTCAGATGGAAACGGGCGTATCCCATCTGCCCCGCACCTCCAATAATAACCACCATCAAGCCCCAGATAAGCAAAAGCACCCAGGGCAGAAGCATGCTGCGCATCGGAAATACCTGCGTCAGCACATTCTTCACTTCCGGTCGTGCCTGTATCACTTTTTGCAGCTCTGATATTCCATTTGGCGCCGTATCGGCAATCTCCGCACCGATCAGGGAGGCTGCTAATCCCGTTCCCATCGCAAGTTTCCAGTTTCCGCGCAGTGTCTCACGCGCCATTTGCCTAAATTCAGATGCACTTCTCATGCTTTCTCCCCCTTTCTTTCTGAAATCATTGTATCATTTTTCCATTTTAACCGTCAATATGCCACTTCAAACCGTAAATAATTTGTAATAAGCTCGTAATGATTCTACTGTCGTCAAAGGAAAATTCAGAATGCCGGAATCACTCTCCCAGCATTCTGGGAGCTGATTGAGCTGGCGATCCGCTGGCACTTCTCATCTTCCAAATCTGCCCTGCTTCCTACAATCTTCAACTGAAATTTTTAGCCTGCATCACAGACAGGTTGTTTTCATTTTTCCCTACTTCATATACCCGCGCAGCTTCACATATTCCTTGATCAGCTCCGCCGTCTCGTCCAGTCCGAGGCGGGTCGTATTGATCGGAAGATCGTAGTTCTTCATATTTTTCCAGTCATTTCCGGTAAAATATTTATAATAATTCTTCCGCTCATTCTCAATCTTCCGGATGCGCTTCTTCGCTCTTTCTTCACTGATGCAGTCTACTTCCATAACGCGCTGCACGCGGCGCACACGGTCGGCATAGACAAAGATGCGGATCAGATTTTCGATCTCCTCGTCCTGATCCAGCACATAGCCAGCCGCACGGCCTACAAATACGCACGGTTCCTGTTCTGCCAGCTCCCGCATCACCATCGCCTGGAATTTAAACAGGTTATCCGGCGATGTCACATCGCCTTTCAGGGACGGCTTTCCGAACACATCTGCCTTCTTCGCGCCAGTCAGACGGTGAAGCAGGTTGTTTCCCGCTTTCTCATCCGCTAAACGGAAAAATTCCTCTCCGACCGCACTCTTCTCCGACGCCATCTTTAAGATCTCATCGTCGTAGAAATGAAGCCCCAGCTCCTCTGCCAGCTTGCGTCCCACAATACGTCCTCCGCTTCCGTACTCCCTCTCGATTGTGATAATCAGATTTTTATTTCCCATAAATTCCACCGCCTTTCCAGGTCCCAATTTTTAGATGCGCTCGCTCACGCAGATTGCGCCGTGCGGGCGGATGCTCATGCGGTATACATTGCCCTCTCCGATCGCATTTTCAATGTATTCTGTATACTCGTCCACCAGATCATTCGGAATCATCGCCATGATGACACCGGCAAATCCGCCGCCATGAACCCGGCACGCGCCGCGTCCTTTTTTCGCAATAAACAGCTCTGTCAGCGCCAGCGCAATGCTGATGCCCTGCTCCTGCACGTTGGCAGTCGTGTATACATTCTGAAGCCATTTCCAGGAAGAATTGCCCGAAGCAGTGATTCCCTCCAA
This sequence comes from Clostridium fessum, assembly GCF_027698965.1. Lineage (NCBI taxonomy): Bacteria > Bacillati > Bacillota > Clostridia > Eubacteriales > Clostridiaceae > Clostridium > Clostridium fessum. Next base: position 38,459 of record NZ_JAQEQF010000007.1, on the reverse strand, counting down.
AAAGGCTGCAAAATCATTTTCGAGGAGCGCCTTTACTTCCTGCTCTACTCTCTTATTTTCCTCAAAGAAATGGAATGCACGCATCACAGAGCGATCACCCGCAAATGCACGGACTTCCGGCAGATTTTCGATCACCTCTTCCTCGGAAATCTCCGCGCATACCTCTTTGCCAAAATACTGCGCTACTTTCTTCATCTCGTTCGGAACAGAAGAATAATCCGCACTCAGATCCGCGTGACCTTTTCCCGTATTTACAATCATCAGGCTGTGATCCTGTGCACCAAAATCAAAATCAATCTTCTCCACAACCGGCGCTTCCGGGTTTTTGAAATCGATCGTAATCAGACCGCCGACCGCGCACGCCATCTGGTCGAGCAGTCCGGACGCCTTGTTCCAGAACTTGTTTTCTGCATATTTTCCGATGTGCGCGTAGGTGACAACGTCCATCTTGCCCTCATTGAACATCGTATTTAACATAGAGCAGATCAGCATCTCATAGGAAGCCGAAGAGCTGACGCCCGCCGCGCTGATAACATTGCTGGTAATGTATGCGTCAAATCCGCCGACCTTGTATCCTCTCTCCTCAAAACCCTTTAAAATGCCCTTTGTCAGGTCGATGGTGCCGCTCATACCCGCGCTCGGTTTCAGGTCACTTAAATGGATGCTGAAATTTTGATGAAATGTCTCACTTAAAATGCGGATCGTGTCGGTTCCGTTCGGTGCCGCCGCTCCGACGCAGTCCAGGTTGATGCTGCCCGCCAGCACCTTGCCATGATTGTGATCGGTGTGGTTGCCGCTGATCTCCGTCCGTCCCGGGGAAGTAAACAGCTTGATATCGCGTTCCCCATATGTTTTTTCAAAGTGCTCTGCCACATAGCGGTAACGCGCCCGGTTCTCCTCCGCTTTCTCCGCCCCGTATAATTCTGCCATCAGCACTTTCGTTTTCTCAGATTCCAGCTGTTTCAGTGTTTCTTTGACTGACATATTCCTTCTCCTTTTCCCCAAATTGTTTGTTACTGTTCACGCATACGTGCCCAGTAACGGAATTTGCCGTGGCTTCGCATTTTAATACGGCAAATTCCTGCTGCCACCACGTTTTCTTACAGCACTTTCGGTTCCAAAAGTGCCTACCCGTGAACAATTGTTTCCTTTATATATATGGTTATGATTTCAGACATTTTGATTCAATCTGACTTCTTGTATGTATTATATCATAACTCACGAACCCGCGCTATCGCGCTCTACCGCCCTGCTTCGCATGGCTGTTCGTTCGTTAATGGCGCAAGAAAAGAATATGTCTGCTTCGCAGCCGCATTCTTTTCTTCTGCGCTCATTATATCATTTTCCTCAAAATGCCTCAATACGATATTCTTTCGTGTGTTTACAAAATGCTGTGGTTCTGGTAAGCTTTCATTTATATGTAATATTTTTGGCAACTGTTCAGTTACTATTTTTGATTAAAACACAGGAGTTCCTATGAAATCAACGACTCAATCCCATATATCATTACCTGAAAATTTTCATCATACCCCCGCCGCCTCCAATGGTCGGTCATTTTCTGTTCCACCCCGCCGCTACTCCGACGGTCGTCCCTACTATTCGTTAAACGCATGGCTGAAAGACCAATTTGGGCAGAAAATCTACAAGCTGGCGCTCGACGGCGGCATGACCTGTCCCAACCGGGACGGTACGCTGGGAACGGGCGGCTGTATTTTCTGCAGCCACGGCGGTTCCGGCGATTTTGCAGAGCCGGCTCACACCTCCGTGACCGAACAGATCGAAGCGGCAAAGGCGCGTGTCGCAAATAAAATAAAGGGTGGAAAATATGTCGCATATTTCCAGTCCTACACAAATACCTATGCGCCTGTCTCCTATCTGGAGCCGCTTTTTTCCGAAGCAATCGCCCACCCGGACGTGGCTGCCCTGTCCATCGGAACCCGCCCGGACTGCCTGCCGCCGGATGTCCTGGAGCTTCTCGCCCGCTTAAACCGCCGAAAACCGGTCTGGGTGGAACTGGGACTTCAGACCATCCATGAGGAAAGTGCCGCGCGCATCCAGCGCGGTTATTCCCTCCCGGTCTTTGAAAATGCCGTCCGTGAACTGAAAGCCGCCGGTCTGACCGTCATCGTCCATGTCATTCTGGGGCTGCCTGATGAAACGAAAGCTCAGATGCTCGATACCGTCCGCTATCTGGCCGATTTCCAGCCTGCTATCGACGGCATCAAACTTCAGCTTCTCCACATTTTACGCGGCACGAAGCTGGCAGAGCTCTACGAACAGGCACCTTTTCCGGTCTTTTCAATGGACGAATACATTGAGCTGCTGATCGAATGTATCCGCCTGCTGCCGCCCGATATGGTCATCCACCGGATCAGCGGCGATGGACCGAAAAAATTGCTGGTCGCACCGGAATGGAGTGGAAATAAGCGGGCATTTTTGAATACGTTTTCCAAGGCACTGCGGGAAAGCGGGTGTTTTCAGGGGCAGGATTTCACGAATTGATTTTACTGCACCTGCACCTTTCCATTCTCATCAATCTGCACGCCGTCCGAAAGCCCCTGTATCTTCTGGTAAAACGCCTCTTTCTTCCCCATGTCCAGCTCTCTCGTATATCCGGCAGATGAAGTTGCAGGCACAATTGAAAGCGCCGTCTCTCCCTGTGCATCTACCGACGCCTGCACCAGCATTGTCTCCGGAATCGAGCTTCCGAACACAAAATTTCCCAGACTGTACAGAATCCATTTTCCATGATACAGCTCAATCCCCTGCAGCACATGTGGATGGCTGCCAACCACCAGATCAGCGCCCGCGTCGATGTACTGATGTCCCATCTCCCGCTGGTACGCCTCTGGCTGCGTGTTCCGCTCGATACCCCAGTGGACATAGACAACCAGATAATCACACTCTTTCTTTACCTTCTGGATCTCCTGCACGACCGAAGCCGTGTCATACGCCGAAAACATGCCCGGATGCGACGATCCTGCCGCCCATCCGCCCGTCGGAAAGACGCGCGACGCGCCCAGAAAACCAATCTTTTTTCCATTTTTCTCAATGATCTGCGGCTGTTTCGCCTCTTCCAGATTTTTTCCCGCCCCAACATGCAAAATCCCGGCACTGTCCAGCGTATCGCACGTGTCCAGCAGTGCGTCCGTGCCGTAATCTAGCGCATGGTTGTTCGCCACCGTCACAATGTCTGGTCCGATCTCCTGTAAAATAGACACGCGGGACGGGGATACCCGGAACGTAAACTGTTTATCCGCCGCCTGTGTTCCCCGGTCGCTGAACGGAAATTCCAGGTTTGCCATAAAAATATCAGACTCCGCGATCGTCTCCCGCAAGCTCTCTCCGAGGACGCCACCGATACCTCCCACACGGTCGTAGGCATTTAAAACATGGTTGGAAAAATAGATATCTCCGGCAAACAGAAGCGAACACTCATTTGAATCATTTTCTCCCGGTTCTGACTCAAGTTTGCCAGATTCGTCCTGCCCCTGCATTTCCACCCCCAGTTCCGCGCCATCTACCTGTTCTGACTCCACCTGCCCGTCTATATCTGTTTCCGGATCAAGCGTTTCTTCCGATACCGTTTTGTCTTTTGGCTCCAATGAGATTGTCTCTTTCCATATGGAACCTCCCGCCTGGCATCCGCCAAGCAAAAGCGTCATTCCTGCCAAAATTGTCATATTTCCAATTCTAGATAAAAGAAATGCCGTCCGGTATCTGAACGGCATTTTCGTGCATTTACTAAAAAATGTATGCTTCATTTTTCCTCAATCAATCGCAGCTGTCCGGCGTTTTCCACCTTTCCAGCTGTCATCACCCACTCTTTCTCCCTACAGTGTCATAATGATTCCGCCGTCGCCCGCATACACGGTTGCAACGCCAGCCGTATTCGTGATCACTACCTCACGGAAGTTTGCCCGTTTACACATGATCTCTTTCACGTGCTCAGCACGTTCCGGGTTATTACAGTGTGCGATCACCAGACGTTTGCTTGCGGTATCGCCGCCCTCTTTGCACGCAATCTCCGCCATCCGGTCGAGCGCCCGGGTCATGCCGCGCGCCTGATCAAGCTTGATGATCGTACCGCTGTCCGCGCCCATAACCGGCTTGATATTCAGCGCCGACGCGATAAAAGCCGTCAAACCGGTCAGACGGCCATTTTTCTTTAAGAAATCAAGCGTCTCAATGACGAAATACGTGTTCATCGAATCCCGATATGCCTCCGTCTGCCTGCAGATCTCCTCAAACGGAAGACCTTTCTCGCACAGATCCCGGATGAACAGCGCAATATTTAACTCGCCCGCCGACGCCGACAGGGAATCAATGACTGCAATCTTCTTCCCGTCCGTTCCGTTCTCTTCCTCATAAAGGCGTTTTGCCAAAGCCGCCGAGTTGTAGCAACCGCTCAGATGGTTCGAAAGCGTTACCACGAAAATATATTCTGCCTCGCCCTCAAATGCTTCCTTGAAGCTCTCCGGCGATGGACACGCCGTCTTCGGGCACTCGGGACTTGCCTTTACCTTTGCCAGAAACTCCTTCTGGTTAAATGTCTCATCATCCGTTACCTTGTAATCCCCTATCTGAAGGGTCAGCGGAATCATCTGAAAATGCGGATCCAATTTCAGTTCCTCCGTCAAATCCATGCAGCTGTCACCAATAATTTTATATAACATAACGTCCTCCCGTTACGCAATTCACATCACGTAGTATTCATTACTATTTATTATAGTAATCACACAGTAGGAAGTCAAGCATAATCCCGTGAAATACATGCTGAAATACATGACAAACACATGAACAGTGTTACTGTTCACGCACACGTGCCCAGTAACAGATTTTACCGTGGCTTCGCATTTAAATACAACTAATTCCTGCTGCCACCACGTTATCTTACGGCACTTTCACTTCCAAAAGTGCCTACTTGTGAACAGCAACTGACCACCACATCATCTCGACAAGAAAAACGCCATCGTAATCAAACTTACCAGAATAAATGCCACTGTTCCGAGATTCCCATACATTGCCCCACATATATTGCGGAATTTCACTCCCTCTGGGAGTGCCCCATCGGACAGCCGGATTTTCCGGAAATTGAAAATCAGCAGAACAAACGCCCCGATGATCGTGCAGCCCATAAACCCGGTCATCAGAAACGTGATAAACAGCGGCAGCAGCGTATCCTGTGTTCCAAGCATCGCTATCACTAACGACCAGCTGTTGATCAGAATATGCAGCAGACAATTATAACGCATCCGTCCCGTCTTCACCGCCACATATCCCAGAACCACGCCAATCACCGCCGCATAGAGAAACTGCGTCACATTTCCGTGCATCAGACCAAACATCAGCGCCGTGTAGGTAATCGCCGCCTTATCGCCAAAACGGCGCAATCGGTTTAAGAGTTTCCATCGAAAGATATATTCCTCAATAATGGGTCCTAAAAACCCTACATATAAAATCATTACCGGCGAGAGCGAATCCAGCATCTCGTTGACCGGGTTCATCGCGGATGCATCGCCGCCGCTACTTGCCGCCACCGCATCATTGATTGCATTTCCCAGCAGGTTAAAGATAGTTCCAAATCCCTGTGCCAAAATAAAAAACATACAGAACTGCAGGAAACTAATCTTCATTTTCTCTGCCCGTTCTTCCGGGACAAGGCGCAGAATTAAAAATACGAATGGAAGAACCAGCGCATAGATGACCAGCGTGCTTCCGCCGTCCTCATACCACGCTGCATTTACCATCCGGTTCAAAAACGTACTGATCACGCCTCCGTCCGCCCATACGTTGCCAGCCACTTCCAGAAGTATGCTGACAAGTACCGTCATCACGCTGAAAAATGCCAGCGCCCAGCCGAGGACATTGCAGACACGGCGCACCTCGCGGCGGCAGTTTTTTCGGATTTGTTTCGGACTCTGAACCGCATTCTGCAGCTCAGGTTCCATTTGCAGACCATTTTCTTCTGCCTCCCGCTGCCAAAGATCCGATTCGTTCCAGTTTCCCTCTCCCATTTTCTCTCCTTCGTCATTCAGGCCTTTCATTCTCAGAAAATACCTGTTTTATCTTCCGGCGCTTTCTATCACACGGCGCGCCTTTTCCTCCTCTGCTTTCTGCACATAAAACAGATATTCCCGTTCCGATGCCGCATTTTCTCCCGCACTTCCCAGCCTCGCCCGCTGATTGCCGGAAAGCACGCCCGATTTCAGACGGTTCTGCACCTTGACCTGATACTCAATTCCCGCCTGTTCCAGCTGCTCCCGGATCGCCGCCTGCCGTTTCATATCAAACGTCGCGCCAACCTGTTTCCATCCTCCGATTCCAAACATACACGCACCTCCCCGTCAAATCTGAAAAAACCTTGCTAAGTGCTCCTATTCTATCATAAATCCTAAATTCGTGAAATAGTGAATCCCATTTGCTCTCTTACGACAGGTAATAAAAGAGCTGCCACATTTACGTGCAGCAGCTCCGTCATTATATCATATATGATATTTTAACATATTTTCCTATATAAAACAGTCGTGAACCAGACGCCCTTAGTTCAGCATCATACCCATAATCTCATTCGACCGTGCGATAAACTTCGTCATGCGCTCCGATGTCAGGGAACCGTGGCTGAGCTGTGCCAGGTCGTAGAGCTGTTCGCAGATCTTCGGCGTATTCTCGCCATCCGTGTGCTCTAAGACGTACTGAACGAGCTTGTTGTTCGCGTTGAGTACCAGCACCTGACCGCTGCCGCCGAACATCGACGCGTCCATGCCCATGTTGTACATCTTCATCATATCCTGCATACGGCGTGTTTCCTCCGACAGGGTGATCATCGAAGAAATCTCAGCATCCTTCAGCTTCTCAACCTTTACCTGCAGCTTATCATCGCCCAGTGCTTTCTTGAAGGTCTCTGTCAGCGTCTCTTCCTGTTTCTTGAGCGCTTCCTTGTCCTCTTCCTTCACTTCCTCGCGCAGCGTGTCATTGACATCGGCATCAATACGCAGGAATTTCAGGTTCTCATGCTTCTGCTCTTCCTGGCTGATGAATGGATTATCAATGCTGTGAGACATGATGATCGCATCCTGTCCGTTTGCCTTGAACATGTTGATGTACTGGCTCTGCTCTTTCTCATTTGTTACATAGTAGATCTGGTTCTCATGACCTTCCTCTTTCGCCTTATCCATGCAGTCTTTCAGCGTCAGATATTTTCCGTCCAGATTCTTGTAAATGATGTAGTCATCCATCTTCTCAGCAAATTTCTCATCCTTTAAGCAGCCAAATTTGATAAATGGAGCGATATCGTCCCAATATTTCTCATAGGTCTCACGGTCTGTCTTGCACATACCGGTCAGCTTGTCCGCTACCTTCTTGGTGATGTAATCGGAAATCTTCTTTACAAATCCATCATTCTGCAGCGCACTTCTCGATACATTCAACGGCAGATCCGGACAGTCGATCACGCCCTTTAAGAGCATCAGGAACTCCGGAATAACTTCCTTGATATTATCCGCGATAAATACCTGGTTGTTGTACAGCTTGATGGTGCCCTCAATGCTCTCGTACTCCATGTTGATCTTCGGGAAGTACAGAATTCCTTTCAGGTTGAACGGATAATCCATGTTCAGATGAATCCAGAACAGCGGTTCCTTGTAATCCATAAATACCTTGCGGTAAAATTCTTTGTATTCTTCCTCGGTACACTCGTTCGGATGCTTGTTCCACAGCGGGTGAATGTCATTCAGTGCCACCGGACGTTTCAGGATCTTATATTTCTCGGTTCTCGGAGATACCTCCACGGTCTCTTTCGTGCCGTCCCCTTTCTCCTTTTCCTCGGTCTTTGCTTCCTCGACCACCGTCTCAACGATGGTGTCCTTGTCGGTCAGCTGATCCTTCTCGATCGTCTCATACTCCGGTTCTGCCGTTGCATTTTTCAGGTAAATCTCAACCGGCATGAAAGAGCAGTACTTCTGGATGACTTCACGTGCGCGATACTCATTGCAGAACTCAGTGCTGTCTTCATTTAAATAAAGGACAATCTTGGTACCATTGCCTTCCTTATCGCCCTTATCCATCGCAAACTCAGTGCCGCCCTCAGACTCCCAGTGAACCGGCTCTGCGTCTTTCTTATAAGAAAGAGTATCGATCGTAACCTTGTCCGCTACCATGAATGCAGAATAGAAACCCAAACCGAAATGACCGATGATCTGGTCTTCGTTTGCTTTGTCCTTATATTTTGCCAGGAAATCCTGTGCACCGGAAAATGCGATCTGGTTAATGTACTCTTCCACTTCCTCGGCAGTCATACCGATACCATTATCCTCGACGGTGATCGTCTTGTCCTCAGAATTAACGGTAACCTGAATCTTATACTCCGTCTCTCCCGGCTCCTCATACTCGCCCATCAGCGCCAGCTTTTTCAGCTTCGTGATCGCGTCGCATCCGTTGGAAATCAGCTCACGATAAAAAATATCATGATCGGAATAAAGCCATTTCTTAATGATCGGGAAAATATTCTCGCTGTTGATTGATAAACTTCCTGTTTTTGCTGCCATATCTATACACTCCTTTTGATTGCAAAATACAGTGGATATCCGCTCCCGGAAATGGAGTCTGGCAGTTTCACTCTGCCGCGTCCAATCCTGCTATCCAGCTACATAAATATACGCTTGTAAAATTCTTTTTTTGTGATTTTCCATCACCGTGACTCTTATTTTAATACCAGCGTTCCAAGATGTCAATAGAAAATTAGCACTCATTTTTGTTGAGTGCTAATAAGATTTTAAAATTCTCCGTCTTGCCAATAAGAAGTCACTTGCGTCCCCTTCCCGCCTGCGATAAAATAGAATCTACGTTATTGTTTCTACATTACACAGAAAATAACGAATTTACCATCTCAGCGAGGACACATATGATTGCCTGCAATATCTGTGATATAAAATTATTTACCAAGAAACTGTTCATCGGAGAGACATTTGACCGCTTTCTGCTTAAGGAAGCGGAGATCGTGACGTTCAACACCTTCTCCATCGACGGACGCGTCCATAAAAGCTTTTATTCCGAAGAAGAGCGTGCCGAGGGGCAGATTGAAGAATATTCAACCTGGAAAACTCTGCGCCCGTTCTGTTTTTCCCTAATAAAAGGAAAAAAGCTTCCGGAGCGCTTCTCCATCATTTTGAAGCTTCCGAAAGCTGCCACCGAACAGTTTCTGACCGCCCGCAAAAGCCAATGGCTCCCGGAGCAGGTCGGCGGACTGTTCTTAAATATTCATTATGAAAACCAGCATTTAAGCTGTGTCACCGGGCTGTCGCTCAACCAATTTACGTTAGACAAGACGCTGGAACGCGAGTGGGACGAGTCGATCCGGACATTTTTGCGAAAAGAAGAGCTGCCGTTTGAGGAATAACGGCAGCCCTGTTTTATCGGGTGTTCAGTTGTACATCTCTAATTAATGTCCCTTTTGTGATTTTATATAAAATCGTATTTCAGAATTTGCAAACCATATTTTTATAAAAAGAATATATTTTCCATTTTGTATAATTTTAGTTTCCTGTTTTTGTCGATTTGTTCCAAAGCAAAGAGGGAAATGCTCAAAAATAGAACATGTCATTGTCAGTCTCTACTTTCAATCGCACGTTCTTTCCCAGTATGTCACTTTTTTATGTAACGCTTCAATTCATCATAAAAATTTTCTCTTGTTCCAGCCATAACAACGATTATCATTTCTCCATCTACCCATTCAACGGTATATGCAAGTTCATAATTCGTTTTATTATAATAGATATCATAACCATAAAACCCGGCTAAATCTCCAGTTTTTAGTTCCCCAACTGTATAATCTTCACAAATCTTATCAACTGCCTCCTGATAAAGTCTTTTTAACTTCTTGTCCTTCAGCTTCTTAATGTACTTTGCGGCAGGAGGATTAAATCGAACTGGCAGCATAAACTAATCCTCCATTCCAAAAATATCCTCATAAGTTGTATAATCTGCTTTTCCCTCTGCAATCTCTTCTGCTTTCGTTAGCATCGCCTCCGCTGCCGGTCTCATTTGCGCCTGACGCTTTTTAAATTCTGTCAGAAGTTCTTCTCCAGATAAACCTTCCCTGATCAGCTCTGCTAAAATCTGTTCTGCAAATTCACCGCCTGACGATACCTTAATAGGACGAATAATCAGCTCTCCATCACGCATCACACATTCTGCCTCATCCCCAAAACCGAGTAACTGATAAAACTTCTGTGGAATCGTCACCTGCCTTTTGGACGAAATACTGAGAATTTTCCGATTCATCTTTGTATTGCCTCTTTCTATTACCGATGTTGACATGCTTCACTCCCTCTTTTTTATTATATGTCTATTTTTTCTTTGTATTCTCGTTTTCTTGGTTTCTTTGTTCTTGGTTTTATTATAAGGATTTTATTCGTCAAAGTCAATCATGCAAAATTTTTCATTTCAAGTCGAACGTCCGTGAGACTTGACGCGTGATTCTGGTCAGCGAAGCTGACATATTCCTATCAGAATCACTGCGCATCCTCGCGGAGCATTTTTTATTTCATAGGAAGAACTGATAACCCAAATAGTGAACCAACTCACAAACACTAACTCTTTATTCTTACACAACAAAAAAGGATGCACGACCACTTCCAACTCCAGTCGCACATCATTTTTCTATCTAATCTTCATTTTATTCCATCATCAATGTGTCGCCACATAATATCCCAGCGTTGCCGGGACTGCCTTATTCTGGTTCCAGATCGCCGGATATTCCGAGAAAGATACCGGGCAGGTGGAACGTCCTACCTCGATCGTGATACCAGGGATGCCTGCTGCCTGCTGCAGCCAGTCCTTCAAGCCGCCGACGCCCTTGCTTCCAAGAACGGAATAACCATTCAAGGCATGAACAGCGTTTGCCAGCGCCTTGGACTCTGCCGCTTTCTGGTTGTTCTGCGTATCCCAGTAAATCACATTTCCCATCGCATGATAGTTGATAACCGCATTGAATCCCGTTCCCTGAATCAAGTTCGCGATTGCCTGGCTCTCCGGCTCTGACAGTGGGTTGGTTCCCTTATAACCATTTGCAGACGGATGGGTTAAAGACACATTGATTCCCTCCCAGTTTGCTGCAAAGTTATAGTTCAGATCGACACCGCGTGCATTCGCCTTCCAGCGTCTCATATACTCTTCATAGCTGACCGTTGTCCGGCTGGATGCCTTGTCCGCCGCGTACGCCGCCTGCATCGTCTGGCGCAGTTCCTCCGACTGGATACCATTCTCGCCCATCTGGCTGATCGTGACTCCATCCGGATTCAGCATCGGCACAAAATGAAATGCCACCTGTCCCAATATGTTAGAAAGCGGTTGCGTCATATAGGTACCATTATTCGTAAATCCAGCTGCCAGATACTCGAGCTGCTGCATCATCAGCGGTACAACGATATACTCTCTGGCATGAATCGCCCCCTGGAACAGAATCTTCTTGGATGCGTTCGGATTGCCGACAATCACATCGTAGATATCACGTCCGTCCGCCGATTTTCCAATCGATTTCACGGTCACTGTTCCCGGATAACGGCTTGCCAGCGCCGAAATATCGTTTACCATCTGGCTATAGGAATACTTGTCCACCGGATTGACAACCGGATTAGATAACGTCTGATTATAATAGGAATTATCCGCCTGCTGTCCCGCATTCGCGTTCGTGGTTCCCGGACCGCCCGGTCCGATCACTGGTGCTGCCGCTGCCGGATCATCCGCCGGTCCTGCATACGCTGTAACTGCCGATAAGCTGCTGCACACAACTGACAGGGATAAACAAGTTGCCAAAGCGCCTTTTCGCAGCAGGCGCTGAATTTTATTTCGTTGACTCATTCTCATGTCTCCTTCTGGCCCTTTCAAACTCTTACAAACAATGTTTCTATTATAGATTTACCTCTGTCGAATGTCAACGAACTGCATAAAACTGAAAGAAAAAAGAAAGATACTTTTTCCAATTTATATTTTACTTTAACTTACCTAAAATCAGCACCACTGCCGTAATAATCAGGACAACGACGAAAATTCCCGCCATTCCTTTTCCCATAATTGCCAGCGAAATCAAAAAATTATTCCACATCCGATATTTTCCTCCATCTCAATCAGTGCACTGGCTGTCTCTTGATTTTTCATCATTCAAGTGCAGCCTTCCTTTTCCATTTTATCTGCCCGACAGACCTATATTACAAATACTGGCTTACCAGCTTAATAACCAGTCCGCCCGCGATGACCGAGGCGATCTGCCCCGATACATTGGCGCCGACCGCATGCATCAGGATAATATTTCCCTTTTCCTCCTCCATCGCCAGCTTCTGCACCACGCGTGAGGACATCGGGAATGCGGAAATGCCCGCCGCACCGATCATCGGATTGATTTTCGTCTTCAAAAACAGGTTCATAAATTTAGCAAACAGCACACCGCCGATCGTATCAAAGATAAATGCAATCAGACCGATTCCCATAATCAGAAGTGTGTCAACCCGCACAAACGCATCCGCACGCATACTGAACGAAATCGTGATGCCAAGCAGCAGGGTAATCAGGTTTGCCAGCTCGTTCTGTGCCGTCTGGGAAAGTGCCGGAAGCACGCCGCACTCGCGGATCAGGTTTCCAAACATCAGAAATCCGACCAGCGCCACCGATGCCGGAGAAATCAGTCCGACAATGATAGTAACTACAATCGGAAATGCGATCTTGGTCGTTTTGGACACATTTTTCGGACTGTAGGTCATGTGAATCCGGCGTTCTTTTTTCGTCGTCACCAGACGGATCGCAAATGGCTGGATGATTGGCACCAGCGCCATGTAGGAGTACGCCGCCACCGCGATCGCGCCCACATAGTTGGAATGCATGATCTGGGAAACCAGAATGGAAGTCGGTCCATCCGCCGCACCGATGATTCCAATCGATGCCGCATCCCTGAGTTCAAATCCCATCAGCGATGCCGCACAGATCGCAAAGAAAATGCCAAACTGCGCCGCCGCACCAAATAAAAACATGATCGGCTGTGACAGAAGCGGTCCAAAGTCAATCATTGCCCCGATTCCGATAAAGAGCAGAATCGGAAGCGCCTCCGACGCGCTGATCGTCGTCTCAAACAGCCACTGTATAATACCCTGTGTCTCCCCGATGCCCTCCGTCACCTGGTTAATGACGCCGGATAATGGCAGGTTTACCATGATCGCGCCGAATCCCATCGGCAGAAGCAGCGCCGGTTCGTATTCCTTTTTGACCGCCAGCCAGATCAAAAGCCCGCCGATCAGATACATCACAACCTGCTGCGGCGTGATCGCCATGACGCCTTCCCATAAAAATTCCATGTTGTTCCTCCTGTTAATTTTGTTTTCCTTCATAAATATCCTGTTTCCTGGAGCCCCTTGCCAGGATACACCTGCTCTGGCAGCTGTCTTTCTTCGCGCTAGGTATACATCCATGTGAGCGTTTTTGTTTCATAGGACGCTTTTTCCTAATAAAACAAAAAAGACTTTCAGCATACGTTTCATCCACATATGCTAAAAGTCTTGTTCCTCACATTTGAATCATACGGCACACGCTTTTTGTTACAAAAACACACTGCCATCTGACTTACACAAGGCATGTAACCATGAGGTTTACTATCCTCAGGGTCTGTTGGTTACATGGTTATAACTACTCCCTTTTAACGCGATCATCATATCATACGGTTTTTTCCCCGTCAAGGTCAAACTGAGTATTTTGTGTTAAGAAAATGAAAAGCTACGAAAACACGAAACCTGCTATGCTTCCGCCGGCATATTGACACCCGCGATCTTAATATTAACTTCCAGAACCATCAGACCGGTCATATTTTCAATCGCTGTCTTTACTTTGTCCTGCACCTTTTCACTGACTGCCGGGATGCTGTAGCCATATTTCATATTTAAGGACAGATCCACAATCACGTGATCCTCGGTTACGGTCACTTTCACGCCCTTGCTCAAATTTTTCATGCCGAGCTTTCCGACCAGTTCATTTGTGATATTGCCAGCCATCGAATCGACACCGTCTACCTCGGTCGCTGCCAGACCTGCGATGATCGCCACTACCTCATCGGCAATTTTCACTTCTCCAATGCGGTCCTTTTCATATACGATATGTGTGCTTCTATCTTCTGCTTCTCTCGCCATTCCAAATCCCTCCTGACCACTTCCATGTACGCCCGGAATCTTCTCTTCCCACAAAAAACAGATGCTCGAATACTTCCAGAAATACATTTCAATTAAGTGTTTTTATTATACCAAAAATACAGGAGTTTGCAAAGGCATTTCCAGTTCGAATCTTATCCGAGTTACTGTTCACGCATACGTGCCCAGTAACGGAATTTGCCGTGGCTTCGCATTTTAATACGGCAAATTCCTGCTGCCACCACGTTTTCTTACGGCACTTTCGGTTCCAAAAGTGCCTACCCGTGAACATTAACTCATCCGAACTTCCTCAATCTCCCAGGTTTAAAAGGGAAATCACGATATTTTCCGCCGATATCTCGGTTTTCCGTTTTACAATATCCTCGATCTGCGCGCGCTGCGGATCTGTGATGGACGGCGCGTTGACAACGACATCCACTTTTCCATCCGTGATGCTGACAACCGGATCGGCAAATCCTTTCGCCATCAGAAGCGTTTCCGCTGCATTTTCCTTCTCCGCTATCGCATTGAGTGCCAGCATATCCTGAACGGCTGCCTCTTTTGCCGACGCATCCAGATTTTCATTGTTAATCAGGGCATTCAGCGCTTCGCGGTTCTTGGCGCGGATCTGTTCACGGCTGAGCTGTACATTGGCTATGTACTCTGCCACGCCGGTTCCGCCTGTCAAAACCGCCTCGCCCGGGTTATCGACTGCCGGATTGTCCGCAGATGCCTCCTCTCCGTCCGCCGCCCCCTGCGCTGTGCCCTCCTCACTGCCTGCTGCCAGCGGATCTCCCTCTCCCGGATCGTCAAGACTTGCAATCTCCTCATATTCACCGTCCGCCACGCTTCCGGACACCGCCTGATTTTCCGAATATATATCGCTATCTGAAATCTTGGTCGCCCCCGCTTCATATGTATCCGCCCCCGGCAGATCGGATTTTCCCGCATAGTTGAGATACCCCGCCGCCGCAATCATGATCGCCAGCGTCGTGATGATGATTTGATTTCTCCTGAAAACGCGTTTCATCTTCATTCTCATATTTGCATACTCCTTTATTCCACCCGCTTTAATACTTTTATTTTATGTGCCGGCAGTCCGAATAATGCCTGCATCGCTTCCGAAATTTCCTTCTGTACCGACGCATTTCCTCCTCCCTGTGCGCTGATCACGATACCGGAAATCTCCGGTGCCAGCTCTTTTTCAACTACCGGTTCCCCGCTGCCTGAACTTCCCGCCAGCACGGTGCTCTCCCGCAGCGATTCATCCGCCTGCTGCCGCGTACCACCCGAAGAATCCGTCTCCGAGGTGGACGCCCGGCTTCTCTCCTTATCCACCCGCAGCACCTTTTCCGAAGAAGAAAACAGAGTCAGCATCACATCCACCTCACCCACGCCGTCCACCTTCTTTAAAACGTCCCGGATCCGCT
This sequence comes from Clostridium fessum, assembly GCF_027698965.1. Classification (NCBI taxonomy): domain Bacteria; kingdom Bacillati; phylum Bacillota; class Clostridia; order Eubacteriales; family Clostridiaceae; genus Clostridium; species Clostridium fessum. Next base: position 22,864 of record NZ_JAQEQF010000007.1, on the reverse strand, counting down.
GCTCCAGGCGAAGCTCGTAGAGGCGGTTCGTGTCCTGCCTGGATGCAGTGCCTGGCAAACCTGTTTCGACATCCGAACCACTCTCTTCTGAACTTCCATTTTTGTCCTGCCCTGCTCTATGCCCAGAGTTTGTTTCTGTTCCACTCTCCGCCCATCTTTCCCCTGACCGCAAGACTCCCGTCTCACTCGTCTTCTTCCCAAACGGCGCATATAAGATCAGAATTGCCAGCCCAAGCACCAGCAAAATCAGCCATTTTTCATTTCGTTTGACCCATTCCTTGTCAAGGTTCCATCCTGACTTCCACATGATCCGCCTCCACCTGATAAAACGATGCCAGCCGCTGCTGAAGCTCCCAAATCTTTTCCCCATTCATCCATGAAACTGCCTGCGCGGCGGCGGGTTCTCCCTGCTTCTGCTCCTGTTCAAGTGAAATTTCAATCGGGGGAATTTTTTCTATTTCAATCATCGAACTCTGATTCTCCTCCAGTTCCGCCGCTTCCATCCCCGCTTCCATCCCCGCCTCACTTCCCGCCACATACACCGTCACACTCCGCACCGAGGCAAATTGCTCCGACTCCGGATCTTTTTCCAGCTCTACGTCCGCCTTTTCCACGGAAAATCCCGCTTCCGCTGCCACCCGCACTGCCTCCTTGGACGCTTCCGCCTCATACTGGCTCAAAACCATATTTCTACGCCGCACCTCTATCTCATCCATCTCACTTTTCAGCTCGCCCGCTTCATTTTCAAACGAAAGAGATGTAAACAGATAATTCAGCCGCTCCTCCAGACGCAGCCCGTCCGTCAGCGGCTTCAGCACAATCAGAAGCAGGATACAGCCCGCAAACAGGCGGATATATTTTTCATACTTATGTGCGGGCAAAAGCCCGGTCAGAACGGTCAGAAACACTAGATAACTGACGATATTCCCCGCCCAGTGAGTAATTGCTTCCATCTTCTACCCCGCAAAATAAGCCGCGTTCGTGCTCGCACACACCACCGCGATCGAAAGCGCAAATAACACCACCGCCGAACCAGCTACTGCCAGCAAAAAATAAAATCCTTTCGCCACTGCGCCGACTGCCTCCACCACCCGGCTGTCACTGACCGGCTGCAAAAGCGCCGCGCTTCCCTGGCACCCCAGATAGAGGATTAAAAGTTTCAAAAGCGGCAGAAGCGACACCGCCGCCAGCACAAGCACTCCCCCGATGCCCACCGTATTCCGGATCAGGACGCTGCTTCCAAGAAGTACCTGCGACACTGCCGCCGCGCCCTGTCCGATTCCCGGTATCAGGCTGACCGCCCGCCGCAGCGCCGTCTGGCGCACCGAATCTGTATACGGCGCAATCATTCCCTGCAGCACATGAAAGCCCAGCACCACTCCCAAAAGCGCCTTGCTGCCCCAGCGCATCCCCTGTTCCAGCAATTCCAACGCTTTTGAAAACAAATCCTTCGAGCTTAAATGTCCCGCCAGCGACAGCAGGACATACAACTGGGTGCATGGCAGAAACAACTGTAAAAACACCCATTCCGCCACATTGACAGAAGCAAGTGTCCATGCATATCCGGCTGCTGCCGAGGTACTTCCCCCGGAAAAGGAGACAGCCAGAAAAAAAGCAGGAACCAGCACCCGGACAAATTCAAAGAGCTGCTCCAACAGTGTCCGCGTGATCCGCACCCCATTCAAAAAACTGGCGGCAAGCAGTGTAAAAATCAGAAGATACGTGACATAAAAGCCCATCTCCGATACCTGACTGTCGGCAAAGAGACCCGAAAAGCTGGCGAACACCGCCCCTAAAATTCCCAGAAGGATGACCTGCCCCATCCATCTGCCATTTTCTGAAATTTCCCGAAATAGGGCTGTCCGGCAGAAATCCATCAGCATCCGAACCACACTCTGATAATTGCCAGAGAGAAGCATCGAAAGGATTTCCCGGAATGAAAACCCCGGGACTGCCGAACCTCCCGCTTCCCTTAAAAATGCTTCGATTCTGCTTAAATCCAGTGAGTTCAGAAGAGAATCCATGTTCTCTCCAGAAACACTGAAATCCGAATCTTCAGATATCTTTTCACCATTTGCCGCCGACACCGTTAAATGATTTCCTGCCATCAAATATACACTCAAGAATATAACGCTCACTGCCCGCACAACCATCTTTGTTCCCACCGTCACCTGCTCTCACCATCTCTCCGCTTTTCTGCACTTACCACTTCCCTACGCCAAAAACTGCTTCACCGTCTCCAACAATGCCAGCAGAATCGGCATACTGACCGCCAGAATGGACAGCTTCGCAAATATCTCAATCTGTGTTCCCAGCGAACCGTACCCGGCATCCTTGCAAATCCCGGAGGCAAATTCGGCAATATAAGTAATTCCCGCCATTTTCAAAAGCGCCGACAAATACACTGGACTGATCCCGATGCAGGATTCCATCGTCCGAAGTGTTTTCAGAATCACTTCCAGCTTTCCCGCCGCATAGAAAAAGAGACACAGCCCCGCCGCCATCACAATGTACGTCCCATACTCGCTGCCTTTTCCCTTGAGCTGGACTGCCAGAAGAACTGCCGTGATCCCAAGAACCGATACGGTTAAAATTGACATTTTTTACCGTCCTTCCCTGCAATGTACTCTCGGAGTCTTTCCTGCACCCGCTTTTGCGGCTGATTTTTCGCCAGCTGCACCCGAATTTCATCAACGTATGCCTCAGAAATTTGGGCTCAACTGACAAAAAATCATCTCACAAAATCAAGCACAGAAGGATTCCGAGAGTACATTACAACGCAAACAATTCCTTCATCGTCTCAAACAACTGATAAATATACGGCACCATCCAGAACAGTACCAAAAGAAGACCCGCAAGACTTGTGAGAAATGCCTGTTCCTCCCGCCCGCTGTGTTTGAGGATCTGGCAGAGGACGGAAACCAGGATACCAACTGCCGCAATCCGAAATATTAGATTAACTCCCATTTTCTTCCCCCACTTACATCAACACCACTGCCAGAAACAGCCCGCCTAGTATCCCAAGTCCCCAGCACAGCCGTTTCTTCTCCGGCTCTTCCCGCCGCAGCTGCTCAATCGCCCGTTCCAATTCTTCCAGATACAGTGCCAGCGTCTTTTGCTGCATTTCCAGATCGAGATACCCGATGCTGTTTCCAAACCGGCACATCAGCTCCCATTCCTCTGTTCCTAACATCGGACGAATCCCCTGCTCTTCCAGAACCGCTTCCCAGATACTCCCAAACGGAGACTCTGGATTCGCTTCCAGCCGCTCTCCTGCCACCAAAAATAGTTTTCCCGCTTTTCCATCCCCGCGTGCCCCCGCCCGGCACAGTGCCAGAGGAAGAACTGCCTGTGTATACCCAATCTCTCCCTGCAGTCCCGCGGCAATCCGTTTTACTTCCTCCAAAAAACGCCTCCGGCCAATCAGGCGCAATGCCTCACCCCCGCCAATCCCCGCACACGATACACATACAAGGCAGATTCCAAGCAATTTTATCCACATATGAGCTCCTCGCCAGCTGCATCATATACCGCCTCCACCGTTCCCGGTCCGCGTCTATTTCCCAGCACCACATACCGCTCAAACCGTTTTTCTTGCAAAAAAGAGGACAAGCCCGGTTTTTCCCGGATGTCCTCCATCGAATTTCCATGTACGGTTGCCAGAATCCTGCAGCCACAGTTCATCACATAGCGAAGCGCCTCCAAATCATTCTCACCGCCGATCTCGTCCACCGCGACCACCTCCGGTGCCATCGAGCGGATCAGCATCATCATTCCCTCCGCCTTGGGGCAGGCATCCAGCACATCTGTCCGGCAGCCAACATCGTTTTGCGGGATTCCCTGATAACAGGCGGCAATCTCCGAACGCTCATCCACCACCCCGACCGTCTGCGCCCTCACTTTTCCACCATGCTGCTTCCTCATCTCCACCATTTTTCCAGCTTTATTTTCATGTCCTGCACCTGCCTTAGGCCGTTCAAAGCTCCCCCTCAAAGCAGAGCCCCTATCCTTTCCCTCTTCTCCATCCGACACCATCCGGATCAGATCCCGCAGAAGTGTTGTTTTTCCGCATCTCGGCGGCGCAATCAGAAGCGTATTCCGGATACTTCCCGTCCCTGGATCCGTCAAAATCGACCGTATTTTTGCTGCACATCCTATCATCTGATGCGAAAAACGGACATTTAAAAAGGTTATCGGATGAATCGCCTTTATATGTCCGTTTTCCAGTATCGTCCTTCCAGCCACGCCAATCCGGTGTCCGCCCTGCACGGTCAGAAACCCCTGCCGGATTTCCTCCCCGTAAGCATAGAGAGAAGAACGAGCCGCGCATTGCAGCGTTTCATCCACATCCTCCCGGCTGACCCGGAATCCACTTCCGGCTGTGTACTCTTTATTTTTATATATGTAATACAGCGGCGCGCTAACTCGAAGCCGTACCTCTTCCATTCCATCCGCCTCAAGCGGAAGCGCCAGAAGCTGCTCCCGGATATTCCGGGAGAAAAAATGAAACAGCGCCCTCACATCCTGCTTTGATTGTTCCTCCTTCATCAGCCCGTCCTCCTTACCTCAATATATGAAGGACTGGCTAAAATATACCATCCGCCTATGCATGCACGGACGCACTTTCCATCCGCCGCAGCCGTCTCACCTCCACGCCTGCCATCGCAAGCGCCACCACGCCCGCCACAAAGTCCGCGATCGGTCCGGCATACATGATGCCGTCAATGCCGATAAACAGCGGCAGAATCACAATCAGCGGCAGTAAAAAGAGAATCTGGCGCGTCAGGGACAGGAAAATACCCTTTTTCGGTTTTCCAATCGCCGTAAACAGGTTTGACGCAATCGGCTGCACACAGTTTAAGAACGTGAAAAACAGGTAAATCCGGAAATATTTTTCCGCAAACTGGAAATACATCTCCGATCCTTCCCCGAACAGCCCGATGATCGGACGCGGAATCAACTGGAAACACGCAAAGGACACCGCCGACACCGCAAATCCCCACCTGAGCGCCAACCCATACACCTGCCGCACGCGCGCATAATTTTTCGCGCCATAATTGAAACTTGCGATCGGCTGCATGCCCTGCGAAAGACCGATGACGATCGAAAAAAACACCTGATTGACCTTCGTGATAATGCCGGCACACGCCAGCGGAATCGATTCCCCATAGTCCGAATGCGCACCGTAGTAGGTCAAGGATTTATTTAACACGATCTGCACCACCAGCATCGCAAGCTGGTTGAAAAATGCCGCTGCCCCCAATGAGGTAATCATGCTTACATATGTTCTCTGGGGTCGAAGATGCGCCGCTGTCAGCCGTCCGTTTTTGTAACGGCGCAGATACCGGATAATCAGGATTCCTGAAAAAATCTGTCCAATGATCGTCGCCAGCGCAGCACCCGCCATTCCCATATGAAATCCAAAAATAAACAGCGGATCGAGCACTGTATTGATCAGCGCCCCGGATAAATTGTAAAGCATCGCATTAAGCGGGCTTCCGTCCGCCCTCACCAGATGCCCGCCGCCGTTGGTCAGAATCAGAAATGGAAATCCCAGAGCCGTGATACCCGTATACGTTTTGGCATACGCCAGCACATTGTCCGGCGAACCGAAAAAGCGCAGCATCGGCGTCAGGCAAAAAAGCGCCACAGTCCCCAGAATCACACCGCTTCCAAACAGAAGCGTCGCCGCATTTCCAATATAAAATAACGCCTTTTCCCGATCGCCGCCTCCCAGCGTCAGGTTAAAGGACGCCGCACCGCCGATTCCAAACAGAAGCGCCAGCGCCACACAGGAGATCGTCAACGGAAACGCCACGTTCGTCGCTGCATTCCCCAGCTCTCCCACGCTTCTTCCGATAAAAAACTGATCGACGATATTATAAAGGGCGCCTACCAGCATCGCGATAATACTTGGCACCGCAAACTGCCGCAAAAGCCCGCCGATCGGCTCCGTGCCTAGTATATTTTTCTTCTGTACCTGTTCCATGAATCTTGATTCTCCTGTCTACGTTACTGCGAACAATTATCAGTCTACCTCTCGTTACTGATAATTTTTCCTCTTTACATGCCTTCCCCGCGCATGATACACTACCATCAGTTATTAAAACGGAAAGGACTTAATCACATGAATCTTTCATCCTTACTGCAATTTCGGGACGAGTGGGCGCGTTTCAAAGCCCGCCACCCTAAATTTTCCCCTTTTCTGAAAGCCGCCTACACCCGCGCGCTGCGCGAGGACAGCGTCATTTCCCTAAAAGTGACCGCCCCGGACGGAACCGAGGTGGCATCTAACTTAAAGGTCAAAAAAGAGGATCTCGAACTGCTCTCGCGCATTATGAATAGCTGATTTTTAATCATCCATCATGCATTATGTCTACTTATGATACGGTTCTCCTTTTATAATCCGGAAACTCCGGTAAATCTGTTCCAGCAAAATCACGCGCATCAGCTGGTGTGGAAAGGTCAGGCGCGAAAAGCTGATCTTCGTGTCCGCACGGTTTAACACCGCCTGCGACAACCCCAGCGAACCTCCGATGATAAACTGCAGATGGCTCTCACCTCGCACGCCCAGGTCTTCCATCCATGCCGCCATCTCCTCCGAGGAACGCTGCTTTCCATCGATCGCAAGTGCAATCACATACGCGTCCTCCTTGATATGCGCCAGAATCCGCTCGCCTTCCTTGTCGCGGATCTGCGCTTCCTGCAGCTCACTCGCCTTATCCGGCGTTTTTTCATCCGCCACCTGCATGATCTCCAGACGGCAGTAACGCCCCAGCCGCTTGCTGTACTCCGCGATCGCCGCCTCCAGATATTTTTCCTTAATTTTTCCTACTGTCACTAACGTAATCTTCACTTTTTAAGCTCCCGTTTTAAAAATGCCAACAGATTCAGCCGCGCCCGGTCTTCCGTCTCTTTGCGTCTCGTTTTTACCTTTTTCACGACCGTTCCCTCCGGCTCCCGATGAATCCGGTAGATGATCCGCAGATATTCCGCGACCTCTTCCCATGCCTCGCGGCTCTCCGGAATCAGGTCGAGTCCCATCTGAAATACATGGAACATCCCGTCATAGACCGAGCAGCGCACCTTGACGCCCTCGGCGCGCGCCTTTTTCGCTGCCGCCCTCGTATCATCTAAAAGCACCTCATACGCGCCCACCTGCATCAGCATCGGCGGAAATCCTTCAAAATCTCCAAACAGCGGCGACAGATACGGATTTTTCGGATTGGCATTCCCGATGTAGCTGCACTGGTACAACATATTTTCCTTCGAATTACCAAACAGTGGATCGATCGTATAATTTTCCTCATACGATGCCCCGCTCAGACTTACATCCGTCCACGGCGACATCGTGATAATACCCGCAGGAAGCGGCAGCCCGTGATCTTTCGCATACAGACAGAGCGCCAGCGCCAGGCCGCCGCCCGCCGAATCCCCAGCTACCACGATCTGGGACGGCTGGTATTTCTTCTCTTCCAGAAGCCATCGGTACGCGTACACCGCATCCTCCAGCGCCGCCGGATACGGATGCTCCGGCGCCACCCGGTAGTCCGGCGTCAGAACATCCGCGCCGAAGCTGATCTGCGAATACTTAACCGCAAACCGCCGGTAAATATTTTTCATCGGACCGATATACCCGCCGCCGTGCAGCTGCAAAATGACGCGCCCCGTCACCGCCTGCTTCGGCTTCAAATATTCCATCACAAACTGTTCTGTTTTTACCAGCTCATAAATATATTCCGCCGGACATCTCCACGCCGGTTCGACCGGATTTTTCCGGAATTCGCCGGTCTGGATCGGCTTCTTTAACGATGTCTCCATCACGTCACTCATCATATCACGCGTCAGATTGCCTATCATGCTGACTGTTTTCCGACTCATGCTTCTTCCCTTTCTTTCATCCAAATTTTCAATCTTCGTATTTTTATAGATCGTTCCTTTACTGTGACCGATTTTCCTGCCATTTACACATGAAACCGCCTCTTCAATTCCCGCTTCACACTCCGGTCGCCCAGAATCACCGTCGCCGCCAGCGCTGCCACCGACACACCTGCTGCCAGCACCGTCAGACGCGGATGATGCGTCCACCCGATTTTCCAGAAAATCAACGGCACAAAGCTCAGAAATGTAATTGTGATCTGATACATAAAATAGCTCTGCCAGTTCATCCGGTTGACTAACATCATCAGAAGAACCGCCGCCACCTCAAACAGTGCGACGCATGGGATCGCGTAGTCCACCGACCACCCCCGAAGCCCTGTAAGCGCGTCAATCAGAAGCAAAATTGCCTGAATTCCCAGGGACTGCCGCACCAGCGTTCCTGCCAGGCTCGCATGCCGCATGACCGAAAACCGCAGCGTCATCGCCACATATGCCGCCGCGCCCGCCGTCAGAAGCGACCATTTAAACGGAATCCGATGATAAGTCGCCAGATTCGTAAGCCCCGCCAGAAGCGATACGAGCACCAATGACACATAAAATCCCCGCACCGCACGGCGCACGCGCTCTCGATCCTGGGCAATCACTGGATAACGTCCTTTATCATGCTTCGTATCCGTGATTCCATTGCTCTCTCGCTCTACCCGGATGCCCTTTTCCTCCAAAAAGTGAAAGAAAAACTCCGGAAGCCGGTTCTCTGCCATCGCGCTCGTAAACGACAGGCATAATTTCCCGTCATACGCCACCGCCCCGCATTTCATTCGCTGCTTCGGCGATGCGCCGACAAGAAGCTGAAAGCCCTCGATCGAATCTTTCAGTTCCTCCCGAACCTGCGCCGGTCCGATGTTGGAAAATGTCATCGTGTGGGCGCGGCTGGTGTGCAGAAAAATCAACTGCATCGCCAGATGTTTGACAAATAGCGGGATCGCCCGCACATACCATTTTTTCTCATTCGACACATTGTAGGAGATCGTCTCCTCCAGCCGCTCCTTCACGATCTGCTCATCCATCTGGCGGCTCACAGACGCAATCACTTCTTCCAATGCCTCCGGCGCCTTTCCCGCCGCCCACGAAATATTCACGACAGCAAAGAAGTTTGCCAGCGTCTCCGACTCAAAAAAACTCCGTAGGTTCACCGGAAGATTGAGCGCCACCGGACGTTTCAGCGTTTTCCCATCCGTCTCCGTCTGGATGATCGCCCAGAGAAGCACCGCCGCCAGATATTTGGTGATGCTGACCCCCACCTTCCTGCATTCCGTCTTCAGTTCCGACACCTCAATCGTCCCCTGCAGCACTGCCATCTGATCAAATGGGAGAAATTCCCCCTGAATCGCAATCGCCGGTCTGCTGTTATAATGCCGATGCGGCAGTTTCCGGTAATGTCGCAGATAATCGTCCTCCCGGAGCGGCGAAAACTCCCGCTCCTGCACCACAACCGGCAATTTTTTCACCAGTTCCAGATAATGTTCTGTAAGCCGTGAAGCAAACCGCAGCGCCCCCAGTCCGTCCGTCAGCCCGTGAAACACTTCAAAATTGATCCTGCATCCATAGTAGCTCACACGGAATGGGAACCGCGCCCCCCGGTGCGGATCAATGAAACGGCACGGTGCACTCTGTTCTTCTTCCACGCCCGGATTCCGGTTGTTCGTCTCAAAATAATACCAGAAAAATCCCTTCCGCAGCTTCACCCGGAAATTTTCAAACTCCGGAAGTGTCCGCACAAGCGCCCTTTGCAAAAGCTCCGGATCTACTTTTTCTTTCAGAACCGCCGAAATCCGGAATACACTGCTTAAATCCTCGCCCGACACCGCCGCAAAGAGCTTCGCCGTGTTATCCAGCCGCCTCCACGCGGCGCCCTGGATGCGAAGACGCTTTTTCTTTGGTTTCTTCTCTCGTTTCTTCTCCACTTTTTCTGAAACTATCTGTCCCGGCTCTTCCTGCTTCCCTGCAATTTCATCCTTCTGATCCTGTTTTTGGTTTTCCTCGTTCATTCTCTGCCCCATCTGCCTTTGTCACCTAAAGAAAAAGAGCTGCTGCCGGGATACACACTCCCCTGCAGCGCCCCTTTCATCCTCTTCTGAGTTCTTTTCTACATTACCGAATCCGGAAGTAGTACCCCACGCCCCATTTCGTATGTACATATTTCGGATCACTCGGACTCGGCTCGATCTTCTCGCGCAGCCGCCGCACATGAACGTCTACGGTGCGGACATCGCCGCCCGCCGCCGCCCGGTTGCCCCAGACAAAGCGCAGCAGCTCCTCGCGGCTGTAAACCTTGCCCGGATTGCACACCAGGAGCTCCAGAAGGTCAAATTCCTTCGCGGTCAGATTGATCTCGCGGGAAGCGATAAAGACCCGGCGGCTGTCCGAATCCAGCGTCAGATCGCCCGCCTCGATGACTTTCTTTGTCTGCTGCGGCTCCTGTCTCGATTTCTTGGAATTGCGGCGCAGGATCGCCTTGATGCGCGCCTTTACTTCCAAAATGTTAAATGGCTTCGTGATATAATCATCGGCGCCGTATTCCAGCCCCAGAATCTTATCCATATCGTCGCCTTTTGCGGTCAGCATAATGATCGGCATCTCGGAGAACTCCCGGATTGCCTGGCAGACTTCAAATCCGTTCAGCTTCGGCAGCATCACGTCCAGAAGAACCATATCATACTCCGTCTCCTTCGCCATCTGAAGCGCTTCCTCCCCGTCATAGGCGCAGGCAACTTCAAATCCATCCTGTTCCAGACTGAAACGGATTCCTTTTACTATTAATTTTTCATCATCTACCACTAATACCTTCGCCATTCTCCACCTCAACCACTATGCTTCTATCTCTCTATACTGTAATCTTATCTTTTATCTTCTGAAATGCCGCGTTCTTGATGCCAGGCACCTTCATAATATCCTCAATCGTCCGGAAACCGCCCCTCTGCTCCCGGTAAGAAAGAATCGCTTCCGCCCGCGCCGCGCCGATACCGTTTAAAGTCATCAACTCTTCTTTGGAAGCTGTGTTTAAATTAATCAATGCTGCACTGCTTCCAGATTTCTGCGAAGCTGACTCGCTGCCATTCCCAGCAGCGCCTCCGGCTCCCAGAAGCCCGGAGACATCCTTCCCTGTTTCCTGATATTTCCGAATCTCTTCCCGGCTCGGAATCCGAAGCTGCTGTCCATCCTCGATCGCCTGCGCCAGATTTACAGATTCCTGCGCCGCCTCCGACGTCATCCCGCCCGCCTTTTCAACCGCCTCATACATACGGCTGCCCGCCGGAAGCTCATAGACGCCCGGTGCGGCTACCTCGCCGCAGACGTGGATATATAGGATTCTCGGTTCCGGCGTTTGGGGATTTTCTTTTGATTGCTCCTCAGGCGCAGCGTTCTCTGCTGCTTCATTATCCCCATCCACTGCCCCACCGTTTGACCGTTTTGCTGGACGTTCGGAGCTTTCCTGCGAATCATCCACTTCTTTTGAAAAACTGTTCTGCGTCTCCAGCACCACCGTCCGCTTCTCTCGCCGGCTCTGCACACCAAAACACAAAACAGCCGCCAAAAATACCACGCCGACTGCCCCTGTTCGCATCCATCGTTTCCGATTTACTGTTTGATTTGTCTGTTTCATCTTCTGCACCCCTCTTTTTCCGAGGCGCGTTTTGTCCGTAATTCTATTCTAACCAAAACCCCCTTTAAACACAAGCAGAAAATTTTTATTCCCATCTGAAAATCACAATCCCCGCAATCGCAACCGCCGCCCCGATCGCCTTGCGCCACTCAAATCCCGCTTTCTCCACACCGAACCAGCCAAACACCTCAATCAGGTACGCCACCAGGATCTGCGCCACGACGATCAGAAGCGCTGATTTTGCCGGTCCCAGCGCGTCAAAGCTCTTGATGACCGTGTACGTGATAAATGCCCCGATCACGCCGCCGGTCAGCATATACCGCGGTTCGATCTGCCAAAGCTCCGATACCGCGCCGCGCCCCGTAAAAAGCCACATCAGCAGGCAAACCACAAACGCACTTATCTGCACCCAGCCAGCCGATACCCACATGCTGGTCTGCTTCATCACGGCAGAATTAAACACGCCCTGTATACTCATGAGTGCGCCGGAAACCAGCGCGGTTATCATTCCCCACATAAAAAATAAACCTCCGCATTCTGTTCTACATTCTCATGAAACAGCAGCCGTTTCCGACCATTCATTTCACACTGTTAGTATCCCAGATATGCGAAGGTTTATACAATTTTTACTGAATCGAAAAGGTAGCCGAAACCTCTGCCTCAACATCCACCTGACCCGGCATCAGGTTTCTGCCTGCACCCGCATCTTCCATCGCCATTTCCTTCATCGCCATGCCGCTGCTGTAAGAAGTGTCATAATAGCGCGCCTGCTGCCCGCTGCTGTACTCCTGCACATTCGTCATCGTTCCCAGCTTGCAGCCGCCTGCCTCCGCCATCGCTTCGGCTTTCACGCGCGCCGACTCAATGGCTTTTTTGAGCGCTTCCTGATAAATCTCATCAAAATTGCTGCACTGGTACTGGACCGAATCGATCGAATTGATACCCGCATTGACCGAATCGCTGATGATCGCCCCTGCATCCTCAATCGCAACGTCCGATACAACCACCTCCGTCGTCATCTCATAACCAGTGATCTTCTTGCCATTGTCCCAGTCATAGATCGGATTCAGCCCCAGACCGCTCGTCTGCACCGAGGTATCTGCAATTCCCTTTTCCTTCAAAAGCGCCAGAACCGCATCCAAATCCGTCTGATTCTCCGACTGGCAGGTGCTCGCATCCGCCGCCTGTGAATAGACACTGTAGGTAATTTCCGCAATATCCGGCTCCGCCTTGATTTTCTCCTGGCTCGTCACCGTGATCCCCGTATTTTCCGCCGACTGCACCGTCACCGATGCCGGTGCGGACGTACAACCTGCCAGACCTGCCGCCGACGTCATTGTCATCGTGCCTGCTGCCAGCAGAACTGCCATCCTGTTTCGCATCATCCCCATTTTTCTCATAAAAAATTCCTCCCGTTTTTCTGCTTCATCCGTGAGTTCCACCCCACAATGGGTTCGGACCTTCCGGAACAACTGCTGGTACACTGTCATTCTTACTATAGTTATACCTGAAAACGAGAGGAAATGTATTGCTTTTCTCTTAACTTTCTTTCGCTTATTTATTACTATTTTTTTCCTGTTTCATCCATGCCGCGCGCACCAGATGCTGTGCCAGAACCGCCGTCGTCACGCCGCCGACACCGCCCGGAACCGGGGTTGCCGCCGAAGCAGTTCCTTCCAGATCGGCAAAATCCACATCGCCGCAGAGTTTTCCATTTTCATCTACATTGATCCCAACGTCAATGACAACCGCATCCTTTTTTACATAGGTGTGGTTGATCATCGCTGCTTTTCCCACGCAGGCAGTCAGAATATCCGCCTCCCGGCATACCTCCGGCAAGCTGGCAGTTCTCGAGTGGCAGATGGTCACGGTCGCATTTTCATGCAGAAGCAGCATCGAAAGCGGGCGTCCCACAACCATGCTTCTTCCTACGACTGCCACCCGTTTGCCAGAAAGCGCGATATCGTTCATTTTCAGCATGCATACCACTGCCTCCGCCGTACACGGCGCAAAACCGCTCGTATCGCCGCTGAACACCTTTGCGATATTGACTGGGGAAATACCGTCCAAATCCTTCGCCGGATCGATCATTTTTTCAATATCCTGCTCGTTGATCTGTTTTGGAAGCGGGCGCAGCATTAAAATACCGTCCACCGACGCATCCGCATTGATTGCCGCAAACTCCCTCTTAAATGCCTCGTCCGAGATATCTCCCGGAAATACCTTCGATTCCACCTCAAGCCCGAACGATGTCAGCTTCTTCGTCGCGCCTTTTTCATAGGAAATATCATCCGGATTCTCGCCCACCCGGATAATCGTCAGTTTCGGCACCCATGTCAGGGTTTCCAGCCCTTTTTCCACCTGCTCTTTCAGCTTTGCCGAAACAGCGGCTCCCTTCATTGTAATCATCTTGTCTGCACCTTTCGTTTTTATTTATGATGAATTTCCCGCGCTTTCGCGCATATTCATTTTAAATTTTTCTTAAAATGAAAGCGACGCCAAAAGACCGCCTCCGCCTGCCATCTCAAGCAGGTAAACCGTCACAATCGCCGCGATCGCCACTACCACCAGGCTCTTTCCCTTATATCCCAAAATCACCGCTACGATCGTTCCTCCGACCGCCGAATAGAGATGTCCTGTGGAGGTAAATACATCCGGAAATGTCAGTGCTCCCAGCACTGCATACGGCGTATAATCTAAGAAAGATCGGATAAACTTCGAACGGATCTGTTTCCGGAAAATCGTAACCGGAAGAACACGTGGAATATATGTAACCAGTGCCATCAAAAGGACACAGGTCAGCACGTATTTCATATCGAGTGTTCCGGCTGCTCCTGCTGCCTCTGCTGTATTCATCATTCTGCCCCCTCTTTCTGACTCTCGTCCTGACCGGCTTCTTTACCGTCCGGATCATGCGGGAATTTCCATGCACCGAACGCCGATGCCGCGATCGTAACCAGAATCACCCGGAAACCGGAGGAAATACCGGCAAAAACCGGAACATATTTTAAAATGCACACCATCACAACTGCCAGAATGATGACGCAGCACACCGACCGCGATTTGCGTGCCGCCGGCAGAATCAGTGCAATAAACATCGCGTACAGGGCAATTCCCATCGCATTCTGCAGCGCCTGCGGCAGAACCGCCGAGATCGCGCCTCCCAGCCAGGTTCCAAGATTCCACCCCAGAATCGGCATCGTGATAAGTCCCAGCATATACGACGCTTTCAAAATGCCCGGATGCAGGGAACTGACGACAAACGTCTCATCCGTGATGCCGAATGCCAGTGCCAGGCGCGCCCCGGTTCCCGTCTTTTCATCGAGCTTCTGGGACAGGGACAGTGACATCAGCATATAGCGCAGGTTGATGACAAACGTCGTCAATGCCACCTCAAAGTACCCAGCCCCCGCCAGAATCAGGTTTGTCCCTGCGAACTGTCCGGCGCTCGTTAAGTTCGTCAGCGATATAAAAACTGCTACCCAGACCGGCAGACCGCCCGACACCGCCAGGAAGCCAAACGTAAAGGAGACCGGCAGATACCCCAGTCCAATGGGGATACCGCTCTTTAGCCCCTCATAAAATGTCTTTTTCCAACTCATTCTACTTTTTCACTCTTTCTGTTCACGCAACCGTCTATTTTTCAGGCTTCACATACCGCGCATGCTGCCCGTTCAGCCACTCTACCCCGCTCACAATTCCTTCTTCCGAAAATGGAAATTCCTCGCGGGTCTTCTCCTCTTCCGGCGTTGCGTCGTATCCATATGGTTCCGGCCACGATGTCACAGTCAGGACTGTCTCCTCGACCGTCTCGCCATCTGCGCCGTCTTCTTTCGGTACTTCGCGCTTTGTCATCTCCATCCGGTAGCGCATCCCGGTATCACTTCCGGTAAATTTTTCTTTTTTCAGGAAATTGACCGGCATCACATCTTTTCTCGTTATCATGCCATTTACCCCCGGAATTTATAACGGCGAATCACCGCCTGCAGCGTTTTTCTTCCATTGTACTCATTGATGTCCGGATAATACACGACGTCGATCTCCCGCCGTCCGGCGCGCTCTTCCTCAAACGCCGTTCCGTCACCGAAATATAGCGCCTCGATCGCGTGTCCGTCTGTCTCTTCCAACGTCATTTTTACGACATTCCGGTTGCGCCCCAGCACGCGGCTCGCCCGGATGCGAAGTGATTTCTCTGCAAACAGCGGCTTTTCGTTGCCCTGTCCAAACGGTTCGAGACAGGAAAGCTCCCTCACAAGGCGTTCTGTCACATATCCCACCGGCATCGGCACATCGATCCAGACTTTCGCTTTAAAATCTTCCTCCGTCAGCCCCGCATTTTCATTCAGTCTGCGCCGGAACTCGTCAATATTCTTCTCTTCCAGCGAAAGCCCGGCTGCCAGCGGATGCCCGCCAAATTTGAGCAGCAGATCGCTGACCTCTGTCAGCTTTTTAAACATATGGTACTCGTCAATGGAACGTCCCGAGCCTTTGACCGCCTCCTCGCCGCGCGTCAGCACGATCGCCGGCTTCTGATAATATTCCCTCAGGCGCCCTGCAATAATGCCCGCCAGCGATTCATGGCATTCCGGCAGAAAGACCACCAGCACCTTGTCCTTCTGGTACCAGCTCTCTACCTGCAGCTTCGCCGCCTCAGTCCCCTGCTCGGTCATATCCTTGCGGGTATCATTTAATTCCTTAAGTTTCTCTGCCAGGCGTTCTGCCTCTTCCTCACTCTGCGCCCGCAGAAGCGCCAGCGCTTCCTTTGCCGTTTTTAATCGTCCGCCCGCATTCAGGCACGGTCCAATGACAAATCCGATATGGTATGCTGTGATTGCCCCCAGATCAAGATTATTTTTCTCCGCCAGTCTGCGAAGCCCTAGATTTTTGGTCTGCGCCATCTTTTTAAGACCGTATTTTACCAGAATCCGGTTCTCATCCTGCAGCTTCATCACATCACCGACCGTCGCAATCGCGGCAAATTCAAGCAAATCCAGCCATTCCATCTGCGGCACGCCCCGGCGGGCATATAAAACCTGCACCAGCTTGTACGCCACCACTGCGCCGCAGATCTCCGGAAATGGGTACGGACAGTCTGCCTGTTTCGGATCGATCACCGCATCCGCCGGGGGAATCTTCTCTTTTTCCCCATCTAAGGGCACCTCATGATGATCCGTGATGACAACCGTCATGCCATATTTCTTCGCCAGCTCCACCTGATGGAACGCGGAAATACCATTGTCACAAGTCAGAATCACCTCCACGCCGTCCGCGTGCGCCTGTTCGATGATCGATTCATTGATTCCGTAGCCATCCTTGATGCGATCCGGTATCTCAAAATCTACATCACTGCCCAGCCGTTCAAATGCCTGCAATAATATGTACGTCGAACAGACGCCGTCAATATCATAATCACCGACGATCCGTATCTTCTTTCCAGTATCCACAGCCTCGCACAGGATGGAAACGGCACGCTCCATATCTTTTAACAGCATCGGATCATACAGATCATCCAGCGTGCCATTTAAATAGCGGTCGATCGCCGCCTCTCCTTCGATCCCACGGTTCCGGATAATACGCGCCGTAACCGGATCGATCCGAAACCGCGCCCCGATCTGCTTAAAATCTGCTTTCTTGGTCTGAAGCATCCAGACTTCTTCTGCCATTTTGTTCCTCCTATTATCTAGATGTACTCTCGGAGTCTTTTTTGCACTTGCTTTTGTGACTGATTTTCCGCCAGCCGCACCCGAATTTCAGAGGCGGACGCAACGCCAACGCCTCAGAAATTTGGGCACAACTGACAAAAAATCATCTCTCAAAATCAAGCACAGAAAGATTCCGAGAGTACATCTATGTCTGTGCTTCTTTTCTATATCACATACTCCCTAAGCCGCCTGCGCCGTTCCCGCCAGTCCGGCAGTATATTCTCCACATGCGTCCAGAAACGCGCGGAATGGTTCATTTCCAGCCGGTGTGCCAGCTCATGGACAATCACATAATTCATCAGATCCTCCGGCAAAAGTGCCAATCGCCAGTTAAAATTTAGGTTTCCAGCTGCGCTGCAGCTTCCCCAACGCGTTTTCTGGTTCCGGATTGTGATTTTTCCATAGGTTACGCCCATGCACGCCGCATATAAAGCAACCCGGTGCATGAGCACCGGGCGCAGCTTTTCTGTGAAATTTCGGATTTCTTCCGCTCCATATGTTTTCCGGTTCCTCTGGCGTTCCACCGCTTCTTTATAATGGACTTCTATCCAGTCGCGGTGCTCCTCGGCAAACCGCATCGCAGCCTGCACCGAAGCCCTCCTCGGAATCCGGAGTACCAGGCGTCCTTCCGCCGTGATCTGGATGGCGATCGTCTTCCGGGAAGACCGAACCACCTCACATGGAATCAATCCTTCTTCCGGCTCATCAGATAACGGAGAATGCCATGGGTTTTGTATCCTCAAGTATTGCATACAATTTCCCGTCTCTTTCATCGATTGTGCGCGCCGCATCTTCCAGTGCGCGTTCCAGACGTTTTTCCAGTTCTTTCTTCTCATCATCCGCCGCTTCATCCCGGATTACTTCCAGGCAGTAATCATCTGCCAGGCGGGCAGCCAGCATCTGTACCAGACCATCCAATGTCTTCTCCGGTGTCTCCAGAATTTTCTTAAACTCCGGATCCTCCGGCTGTTCTTCTGTATCCATCTCATACGGATCCCGCTCGTTCATCTCAATCACATTCATCCATTCCGGTTTTTCATCGGCATTGGTAAAATTCATCTGACCGACCAGGCAGTCGTAAATCTCTGCCTCGCTCGATATCTGCTTCATATCTAACTGAACTAACTGCATCTCTTCTCCTTTCCGCTGTGTCAGAATCCGTGATGCATCTCCCAGCTTCTTCCCAGCCTTTCTATTTTATTCTGCCCACTTAAAACCTACGCGTTCAGCAGCGCCACCGCTGCAAAAAACGGCACCAGCCATTTCGCGACAGAACCAATTTTTATCAGATATTCTGTTTTCATAATTCCTCCACGCGGTCTTTCATAGAAACCGCAAAGCTACCTGCCTTGATAGGGACAGCCCTATTATTATATCGGTCATGCGGTAAAAAGTCAATTCCGGGCTGTCGTAAACGGAATAAAGAATGTGCTCAGGGTTACGGTTCGCACACGTGTGCCCATCAACGGGATTTTGCCGATACTGCACATTCCAAATCGACAAAATCTGCTGCCAGAACTGTATCGTACGGAATTTTCAGTTCAGAAAATTCCTACCTGTGAACAGTTGCTGCCTTGACACATTCTCGCGCCGAGCGCGTCGCTTGCGACAACCTGCATCTTCGCGCAAGTGCACATCATTGGCACGTTAGTGCATTTTTGTGTAATAGGAAATTCCTTGGAATTCCCTATTATACAAAAAAAGCACCCTCAAAAGGATGCTTTTTGCTCTCTGACAACCAGAGAAATCGACGTGCGTGAGAAGATTCGAACTCCCGACACCTTGGTCCGTAGCCAAGTGCTCTATCCAGCTGAGCTACACACACATACTTTTTATTCTTAACGAACAAGTCATATTATACAACTCATTCTGAAGAATGTCAACTGTTTTTTAGATTTTTTTGAATTTCTTTTATTGTTGATTCATTTCAAATTATATCGATATATCAACCAGAAATTCTTCTTACTTTCCAACAATGAAATGGGGCCTACAGGGCTCGAACCTGTGACCCTCTGCTTGTAAGGCAGATGCTCTCCCAGCTGAGCTAAGACCCCATTACGATACTCTGTCCCTCAATCCGCTTACGCGAACCAATTTATAACAGTCGTATCAAAACGACCCGGATGGGGTTCGAACCCACGACCTCCGCCGTGACAGGGCGGCGCTCTAACCAGCTGAGCCACCGGGCCAAATATTAAATTATTTATTTACCTCATATTGGGTAGAGTGGACCTTCGGGGACTCGAACCCGGGACCGACCGGTTATGAGCCGGTTGCTCTAACCAACTGAGCTAAAGGTCCATAAAGTATATGGATCAAAAAACTCCCCGAGTAGGACTCGAACCTACGACAGCGCGGTTAACAGCCGCGTGCTCTACCGACTGAGCTATCGAGGAATATTGCTTTCCAACAACGTAGATAAGTATAACCGATTATATTTTAAATGTCAACTACTTTTTCAAAAAAATCGAAAAATCTATTCTTTTCATCGGATGTTACCGTTTTCTCGCTGCATGAGCAGCATGACGCATCCTTAAATTTCTGGTTCAGAACTCATATAATCTTGGCAAAAATAGAAAGAGATAGTCTTTCTGACGACGCAGAAACAGCACAGCACTCAAAAAGAGATGTGCAAAACACCAGATACCTCCGCGGCTATAAAAAGCAGAAAACAATGAGTTTTCTGTCAACGCATACGTGCGCATCATTGGCACGTTAGTGCCTTTTTGTGTAATAGGGACTTCCAAGGAATTTCCTATTACACAAAAAACCGTCATACATTTCTGTACAACGGTCTTCTTTATATATCTTCAAAACTGCACACTGAATTTCTTCTACTCTCTATCTTTCATCCTTTTAGGAAATAACTTCCTCTTACCTATCCTTAACCATAACCTTTTGGTTAAGCCCTCGACCGATTAGTAACAGTCAGCTTCACGTATTACTACGCTTCCACCTCTGCCCTATCTACCTCGTCGTCTTCAAGGGGTCTTACTACTTGCGTATGGGATATCTCATCTTGAGGGGGGCTTCACGCTTAGATGCCTTCAGCGTTTATCCCGTCCCGGCTTGGCTACTCTGCCATGAGCTTGATAGCTCAACAGATACACCAGAGGCCAGTCCACCCCGGTCCTCTCGTACTAAGGGCAGCTCCTCTCAAATATCCTACGCCCGCGCCGGATAGGGACCGAACTGTCTCACGACGTTCTGAACCCAGCTCGCGTACCGCTTTAATGGGCGAACAGCCCAACCCTTGGGACCTACTTCAGCCCCAGGATGCGATGAGCCGACATCGAGGTGCCAAACCACTCCGTCGATGTGAACTCTTGGGAGTGATAAGCCTGTTATCCCCAGGGTAGCTTTTATCCGTTGAGCGATGGCAATCCCACTTTCTACCACCGGATCACTAAGTCCTACTTTCGTACCTGCTCGACCCGTCGGTCTCGCAGTCAAGCTCCCTTCTGCCTTTGCACTCTTTGAATGGTTTCCAACCATTCTGAGGGAACCTTTGAGCGCCTCCGATACCCTTTCGGAGGCGACCGCCCCAGTCAAACTCCCCACCTGACATTGTCCCACCTCCGGGTCACGGAGGTTGGTTAGAAATCCAGTACCACAAGGGTGGTATCCCAACAGCGACTCCGACAAGACTGGCGTCCTGTCATCAAAGTCTCCCACCTATCCTGTACATGCAGTACCGAATCCCAGTATCAAGCTAGAGTAAAGCTCCATGGGGTCTTTCCGTCCTGGCGCAGGTAACCAGCATCTTCACTGGTATTTCAATTTCACCGGGTGCATTGTCGAGACAGCGCTCAAATCATTACGCCTTTCGTGCGGGTCGGAACTTACCCGACAAGGAATTTCGCTACCTTAGGACCGTTATAGTTACGGCCGCCGTTTACTGGGGCTTAGATTCAAAGCTTCGATTGCTCTAACCTCTCCTCGTAACCTTCCAGCACCGGGCAGGCGTCAGCCCATATACCTCACCTTTCGGTTTCGCATAGACCTGTGTTTTTGCTAAACAGTTGCTTGAGCCTATTCTCTGCGGCCACATCTCTGTGGCACCCTTTATCCCGAAGTTACAGGGTCATTTTGCCGAGTTCCTTAACAATGCTTCTCCCGCCGGCCTTAGGATTCTCTCCTCATCCACCTGTGTCGGTTTACGGTACGGGTACATATCACACAATAGCGGCTTTTCTCGACAGCTCGAATCCCGGACTTCGCTACTTTTGTTCGCTCCGCATCACGTCTTCAGCTTACTAAGCGGATTTGCCAACTTAGCACCTACCTCGCTTGCCCTGGTATCTTCATTCCCAGGTTCCGGTATCTCTCTGTGTCCCCACAGTTCTGATGATATGCAGTACAGGAATTTCAACCTGTTATCCATCGACTACGTCTTTCGACCTCGCCTTAGGCCCCGACTTACCCAGAGCAGATCAGCTTTACTCTGGAAACCTTAGATATTCGGCCTGGAGGATTCCCACCTCCATCTCGCTACTCATTCC
>NZ_JAQEQF010000007.1:0-1092 GCF_027698965.1 Clostridium fessum | reverse complement strand
TCCCAGGTTCCGGTATCTCTCTGTGTCCCCACAGTTCTGATGATATGCAGTACAGGAATTTCAACCTGTTATCCATCGACTACGTCTTTCGACCTCGCCTTAGGCCCCGACTTACCCAGAGCAGATCAGCTTTACTCTGGAAACCTTAGATATTCGGCCTGGAGGATTCCCACCTCCATCTCGCTACTCATTCCGGCATTCTCTCTTCTTAAAAATCCACAGCTCCTTATCGGTACTGCTTCGTCTCTTTAAGAATGCTCCTCTACCAATGTATAATTACATTCCTAAGCTTCGGTGTTGTGTTTTAGCCCCGGACATTTTCGGCGCAGGACCTCTCGACTAGTGAGCTATTACGCACTCTTTGAATGTGTGGCTGCTTCTGAGCCAACATCCTAGTTGTCTTCGAAATCCCACATCCTTTTCCACTTAACACACACTTTGGGACCTTAGCTGTAGGTCTGGGCTCTTTCCCTTTTGACTACCCAACTTATCTCGTGCAGTCTGACTCCCGTACATCATTTATGCGGCATTCGGAGTTTGATATTCTTCGGTAGACTTTGACGCCCCCTAGGAAATTCAGTGCTCTACCTCCGCTAAACTAATACGAGGCTAGCCCTAAAGCTATTTCGAGGAGAACCAGCTATCTCCGGGTTCGATTGGAATTTCTCCCCTATCCACACCTCATCGCCACCCTTTTCAACGGATGTGCGTTCGGTCCTCCATTCCCTTTTACGGGAACTTCAACCTGGACATGGATAGGTCACCCGGTTTCGGGTCTGCACATGCTGACTTTACGCCCTATTAAGACTCGCTCTCGCTTCGGCTCCGGAGCTTTACTCCTTAACCTCGCCAGCATCCGCAACTCGCCGGACCGTTCTACAAAAAGTACGCGGTTGCACCTTAACGTGCTTCCACAGCTTGTAAACACAGGGTTTCAGGTTCTCTTTCACTCCCCTCCCGGGGTCCTTTTCACCTTTCCTTCACAGTACTATGCGCTATCGGTCACTAAGGAGTATTTAGCCTTGGGGGGTGGTCCCCCCGAATTCCCGCAAGGTTCCACGTGTCTCGCGGTACTCTGGATCCTGCCGCTGC
>NZ_JAQEQF010000006.1:0-217438 GCF_027698965.1 Clostridium fessum | reverse complement strand
TCAGGGTTTTACATACTGTTCAGTTTTCAAGGTTCTTTGTTATTGCCTCAGCGGCAACTTTTATAGTTTATCAAAAGTTTTTGCTTTTGTCAACACTTTTTTATTTTTTTACAAATCCACGTTTTTCCGAAATTTTTCTGAGTTCATCAAGAATCTTCAAATCATTTCTTTCGTTCCGTGTTTTGTTTTTGTCCTTGTCTCGAGGACGTATGTTATGATACCAGAGCATTCCCGGAAAGTCAAGCATTTTTCTGAATTTGCTATTTTATATGTTTTTTTGTGATTTTCAAGAATATTCTGGCATCATTTAAACAGAGCTATTTCTATATTGCTGTTCTTTCTTCTACAATTTTATCTTCTCATCAGCAGCCGGAACAGTTCTGACAGGTTCTGCAATCGCGTGCTGTCTGGTTCTATTGATTTTTATTGCTTTCCCGGGTTTTCTTAGCAATGTGTTCCTTCTTTCCCATCCGTCCCGCTATCTTTCTGGCACTCTCGGTCACTGCCAGACCGCCTTCACTCGTCTCGCGTAAAGCAGCCGGAAGCGCATTGCCGATCCGACGCATGGAATCGATGACCTCGTCTGCCGGGATTGCACTCTTGATTCCCGCCATTGCCATCTGCGCACTGACCGCCGCATTGACGGCGCCGGCGGAATTCCGCTTGATACACGGAACTTCAACCAGACCACAGACCGGATCACAGGTTAGTCCCAACATATTTTTGAGGGCAAATGCCGCTGCATTCGCGATACACTCCGCATCGCCGCCCTGCAGATATGCCAGCCCCCCTGCTGCCATCGCACTTGCTGAACCAATCTCCGCCTGGCATCCACCCGATGCACCGGCGATGCTCGCATTTTCTGCAATAACCGCACCGATTCCTGCACTGACAAAGAGCGCCTCGACCATCCGGTTCTCCGTTTCCTTACAATATTCCTCATACGACAAAAATACCGCCGGAATCACCCCGCATGCGCCCGCCGTCGGAGCCGCCACGATTCGTTTCATACAGGCGTTGGACTCTCCCATTTTCACCGCTTTTTCCATCACAAGCCCCATGTATCCGCCCGCCAGGCTGCGACCGGAGGCATTGTATGCGTGCAGTTTTTCTCCGTCGCCGCCCGCCATTCCACTTGCCGAGACGATCGAGCCGTCGTATTCCTGATCTGCCTGGCGCATCGCCTGATACATCTGCCGCATTGTTTCAAACGATTCTTCCACCGTCACCTGGCGTTCCTGCACATCTGCCAGAAGAACCACCTTCCAGAGCGGAATTTGATGTTCGTTCGCTAAGCGGACCAGATCACTCACTGAATGATATAACATTTCCATTTTCCCGTTCCATTCCTTTTCTTATATGAACCTTTCCTATCGAAGACTTAAATATGTTACCTTTCGGATACCCTCCTGACGGCGCAGCCACACAAGCCCTTCTTCCGGAATCTCTTGATCGCACTCAATAACCATCACTGCCATGCCGCCGCGCGCCGCACGGTAGAGCTGCATCGTCGCAATATTGATCGATTTGTGCGCCAGCATCGCCGTCACATCCGCCACATGTCCCGGCTGATCGTCGTTGTGGACAACCAAGGTTGGATAACTGCCGGAAAAATTGGCTTCAATCCCATCGACCTTCGCAATATTGATCCGGGAACCGCCCAGTGATTCACCTACTACCGTCAGACTGCGCCCGGAAATGCCCTCAAGCTCCAGTTCCGCCGAATTTGGATGCGCCTCTTTTAAATTGGCTTCATCAAAGGAAAACTCAATCCCCTTCTCCTCTGCCAGGTGGAAGCTGTCCGGAATCCGCATGTCATCCGGCGCCATCCCTAAAAGTCCCGCAATCAGTGCTTTCTGGGTTCCGTGTCCGGTTCCCGTTGCCAGAAATGAGCCGTACAGACCAATCCGTGCCCGCTTAACCGGTTCCCCAAGAAGCTTCTGCGCCACAAATCCAATCCGAACCGCGCCCGCTGTGTGGGAACTGGACGGTCCGACCATCACCGGACCTACTATATCAAATAGATTCATATTTCTTTCCTTTTCTCTCGTTTACTTCGCCAGGTAGCCGCCATCCACCGGGATTACCGCTCCCGTTATATATTCTGCCGCGTCACTCGCTAAAAACACGGTAATTCCTGCCAGATCCTCCGCCTTCCCCCAGCGGTGCATCGGGATCCGCGCCGTTACCTCTTCATACTGACCCGGATTTTTGGCTTTCATATCCGATGTGAGCTTTGTCTCCATATAACCAGGTGCGATCGCATTGACGGTCACACCACGCGATGACCATTCATTGGAGCAGGCTTTCGTGAGCTGCGCCACGCCACCCTTACTTGCCGCGTATGCCGGTATCATCACACTTCCGAAAAAGGATGTCATCGATGCCACATTAATAATTCTGCCGTATCCACGCTGCAGCATATCCCGCGCCGCCAGCTGAGACATCTGGAACATAGCACCTAAATTTACTCGCAGAACCCGATTCCACTCTTCCATCGGAAAATCTTCTGCCACGCACCGGTGCTGAACTCCCGCACAGTTTACCAATATATCCGCCTGACCGTCAAGGCTTTCCACCAGATGATTATAGATATCCGGAACCTCCTCTTCTCTTACCAGATCTCCCACTATTCCGTGAACCACCGCCCCGGTTATCCGTGCAAGCGCATCTGCGCTCTCCCGCACCTTCTCACTTGTTCCCAAAATGGCAACCTCCGCCCCCGCTCTGCACAGTCCCTCTGCCATGCCATAGCCGAGCCCTCTGGTTCCACCCGTGACGATCGCTTTCTTCCCCTTTAAGCTAAACAAATCCATAAAATCGCGCATCTTTCATTTCCCCTTTCAAAAGCACCCATCTGTAAACAGTCCCCCTGCTGCTGAGCGCGAACTATCGATACATTTGTTTTCTATTTTCTATATATAAAAGCTGCCGCGAAACAAGAATTTCATCCTTTTCACAGCAGCTTTTTTTCTTTTATTCAATGCATTTTCTTCCGCTACCTGACCGGCTGCATCGAGCGATCCGCTTATGCCAGCTTTTCGCCGGTCAGCATCTCATAGCTCTGAAGATATTTTTCAATGGTCTTGTCTACAATCTCCTGCGGGAGTGTCCAGTCATTGCCCGGATGAGCGGTCAGCCAATCGCGTGCAAACTGCTTGTCGAAGGACGGCTGGGAATGTCCTGCCTCGTAACCCTGTGCCGGCCAGAAACGGGAGCTGTCCGGAGTCAGCATCTCATCACCAAGAACGATGTTGCCATTCTCATCCAGACCGAACTCAAACTTGGTATCTGCGATAATGATACCTTTTTCCAGTGCGTACTCCGCACATTTTTTGTAAAGTGCTATCGTGTATTCACGCAGCTTATCTGCATACTTCTTTCCCTTGCCCGGGAAGTATTTTTCCAGATGATCTACGCTCTGCTCATAGGAGATGTTTTCATCATGATCGCCAATCTCTGCCTTAGTGGACGGTGTGTAGATCGGCTCCGGCAGTTTGTCAGACTCTTTTAAGCCTTCCGGCAGTTCAATTCCACAAACCTTTCCGGTCTTCTGGTAGCTTGCCCAGCCGCTTCCTGTGATATAACCGCGGACGATGCACTCAATCGGAAGCATCTCAAGCTTACGGCACATCATGCTCTTTCCTTCGAATTTCTCCTGCTGGAAGAATTCCGGCATGTCTTTTACATCTACGGAAATCATGTGATTCGGGATAATATCTTTCGTAAGGTCAAACCAGAACTTAGACATCTGTGTCAGTACCTTGCCTTTGTTTGTCACTTCATTATGTAAGATAACATCAAAGCAACTGATACGATCCGTTGCAACCATAATCAGACTGTCTCCATTGTCATAGATTTCACGGACTTTTCCTTCTTTAATCGGTTTCATCTCCTGCATTTTTCGCACCTCATTCTTAAATTTTATGGTGGAATCCAGAGCCCCCCTATATCACAAATGTACAGCTCTGTATCCTTCTATCTGATAAATTACCACTTATCCGCCCTTATTGTCAAGACTCGCCTCCCCGTTTCCCCCTTAAATCCCAACAATTCAGCATTTTACCCTGTAAAGGGCAGTTTGGCATGAATTTTTCTACGCCGTTTTCTTCCAAAATGGAATAGTAAAAATGCAGCGTTATCTGCCGTTCTTCCCTGCTTAAAGAAGAGTTGGCAGATGACACCGCATTTTATCAATTTACCATTTATTATGTATATGCCTCGGATTTTCAGCCCGACACACTCTTACTTATTTCAGAGCTGCAAATCCACGCTCCAGATCCTCGATGATATCGTCGATATGCTCGGTACCAATGGACAGACGGATGGTGTTCTGCTTAATGCCCTGATCTGCCAGCTCCTCGTCGGTCAGCTGGGAGTGGGTTGTTGTTGCTGGATGGATAACCAGGCTCTTTACATCTGCTACGTTTGCTAACAGGGAAAAGAGCTGCAGGTTGTCGATGAACTTATGAGCTTCTGCCTGTCCGCCCTTGATCTCAAAGGTGAATATAGAAGCGCCGCCGTTCGGGAAATATTTCTCATACAGGGCATGATCCGGATGATTCGGCAGAGACGGATGATTTACGTGCTCTACTAACGGATGTTTGGACAGGTACTCAACAACCTTCTTGGTATTTTCCACATGACGGTCGATACGCAGAGACAATGTCTCAGTTCCCTGAAGAAGCAGGAATGCGTTGAACGGGGAAATCGTAGCGCCCATATCACGCAGAAGGATCGCACGGATGTAGGTGACGAATGCTGCCGGACCTGCTGCCTCTACGAAAGATACGCCGTGGTAGCTCGGATTCGGATCTGCGATTGCCGGATATTTGCCGCTTGCTTTCCAGTCAAATTTACCGGAATCTACGATGATGCCGCCCAGAGTGGTTCCGTGTCCGCCGATGAACTTGGTAGCGGAATGTACGACAATGTCTGCGCCATGCTCGATCGGGCGAATCAGGTACGGTGTACCAAATGTATTGTCAATGACTAACGGAAGTCCGTGTTTGTGTGCAATCTCAGCGATCGCGTCGATGTCCGGGATATCACTATTCGGATTTCCGAGAGTCTCCAGATAGATAGCACGGGTATTTTCCTGAATTGCACCTTCTACCGCTTCCAGATTATGAGCATCTACGAAAGTTGTAGATACACCGAAATGGGAAAGTGTATGCTCTAAAAGGTTATAGCTGCCGCCGTAGATGGTCTTCTGTGCTACGATGTGACCGCCGTCTGCTGCCAGTGCCTCGATTGTATATGTAATAGCAGCTGCGCCGGATGCGGTTGCCAGTGCTGCAACGCCGCCCTCCAGTGCTGCGATTCTCTTCTCAAATACATCCTGTGTGGAGTTGGTCAGACGTCCGTAAATGTTACCGGCATCTGCCAGACCAAAACGTGCTGCCGCATGGGCGGAATTTTTAAATACATAAGAAGTGGTCTGATAAATCGGAACGGCTCTAGAATCGGTTGCCGGATCCGGCTGCTCCTGACCTACGTGTAACTGAAGAGTCTCAAATCTATAGTTTCCCATCTCAAAATACCTCTCTTTCTTTTTCTGGAAGTTTATTTCCTAGTATGTAAATTCGTTTTTATTTTATATTCATTTTTTTATTTGAGCAAGCGTTTTTCCATTTATTTTCAAGCTTTCTATAAAATAATTGCTTTTTCCGCAATATTATATTTGCTTATGCAAATGTATATTTGGCTTTTTGGGTAAATAAAAAGCCGGACCGCTTAATCTTCTTTAAGCTCCCGGGCAAATGGCTTGCATCTTAAATCGTTGTCATTCTCTTGAACGGCAGATATGCAAATTTACCTGACCATATAAAATGCCCGGGAATTACACATTCGACAACAACACATCAGATTTCCGTTCCATACAATATTCTGTCTTGCCATTGTATCTGCCTCCTTTTCATTTTCATGTTCTTTCCGAACTCGATGGCTTAATGATACTCTTATAAACCAACTTTGTCAATAGGTATTAGGAAAAACTTTTTTTCTTTGTTTTCCACGCTTTTCTCCTTGAAAGTCCTATTACCTTGCGTTATAATTGGTTAATAGTAAGGAGGTTACCGAATGATATCAACAAAAGGAAGATACGCCCTGCGCGTTATGATCGATCTGGCGGAACAAAATTCTGCTGGATATATACCACTGAATGAAATTGCCACCCGTCAGCAGATTTCTGAAAAGTATCTGGAAATCATCTTGAAGGTTCTGGTCAAAAATAAATTACTGGAAGGACAGCGCGGCAAAGGCGGCGGTTACCGTCTGACCCGTCCGATGAATGAATATACCGCCGGAGAGATTCTGGAACTGACCGAAGGCTCTCTCTCTTCCGTTGCCTGCCTTGCACCGGATGCGCCGCCGTGCGAACGTCAGACAAGCTGTGTGACCCTGCCGATGTGGAAACGCTTTGATCAGGTTGTACACAATTTCTTCTATAATATTACTTTAGAGGATCTCGTAAAGGAAAGTCAGTCTTTGCCGAAAAGTACGAATTAGCATTTATAAATGAACGGGAAATCTTATCATTCATATTGGCATCGTTTGAAAATCCCATCACTTCGCGCTTTACAAGTTTACAAGGATTCAAAAAAGGCATTCCATTTTGACCGAATGCCTTTTTATTATATATAGATTTTTCTATTTATTTCAGATTGAAGGCACCTCAAACATTATTTTTTGATGCCTTTCCGCTCCTCTGCCCGCTCGAGCAGTTTCTCCGCCTCTTCCAGAGCTCCTGGAAGATACGCTTCCGTCCACTCTTTTCCGGCTTTTTCCTGCTTCTTGATTGCATCCCAATCTGTGATCGGTTCCCCCTGTTCGGACAGCATAGGCTTACCAAACACGTGCGGATGGCGGCGGATCATCTTTTCGCTGGCGCCATCCATGACCTCGCGTATCGTAAACAGTCCTTCTTCCTCCGCGATCTGGGCGTGAAGAAGAATCTGCAGCATTAAATCTCCCAGTTCTTCTTTCAGGTTCTCCGCATCGCCGGTCGCCTCCCAGATATTGATACCGCCGATCACCTCTGCCGCTTCTTCAATGCAGTACGGTTTCAGAGATGTATGCGTCTGCGCCCGATCCCACGGACAACCGTCCTCGGCACGGAGATGGCGGACTACCTCGCAGAAGCGCATGAACGATGCGGCGCGGTCATTTTCTTTTTTTATCTCATTTGATTCTCGTTTCATTCTCTCTATCCATTTTCTTGTCTGCTTTTATTTCTGAGCTTGTTTATATGCCTATCTTTTTATTATATTCCAAATTTTGCTTTCTGTCAGCCGTAAAATAAATTTGGAATTGACAGTCTGATATTTTTCATTTACAATACAATTATAATAAAATAGATTCTTTTATTTATCGGGACTCCTGCCCGGATGCTCCCTTCGTAAATAAGAGCCATGAATCTTACAGGATACGTGGGTCTTTTTTTATTGCACATGATTCCGATACAGCTACCATACCGGACTGCTGCCAATCTTTTTTGATTTGGAAATTATCCAGTAAATAAGCGCTCGGATCATCCAGATAGAAAATCCCCTGTCAATTTCTGCACAATGCAGTATACCTGGAGGATTGATACCATGACTTTTTATGAAACTTTAGATTCAATTATGAAACAGGATTTTGGCGGTCGCGGACTTTTAGCATCTCTGCCTGCTTCCCCACTTGCGGCTGTATCTGCTTCTCTCGCCCATGCGAAAAGAGCCGTTCTTCTGACCGGTTTCCCGGTTCGAATGCCAGACGGTTCTATTACCGGCGAGACGGATGGACCTTCCGGAACTGCCAACCTCGCAGCAGCGCTGACGGCAGCTGGCTGCGGCGTGTCAGTCGTAACCGACTGGTCTTCTTATCCGCATCTGGAAGCGGCTCTCCGCTTCCGCGCTCCGCAGGCAACCTTGATCCGTCTGCCGGAACAGAATACGGATAACTTTATCCGCACCTTTATCCATGATGCAAAACCGACCCATCTGATCAGCCTGGAGCGCCCAGGTAAAGCTGAAAACGGACATTATCACAGCATGCGCGGTGAACAGCTCGACGACATGATCACGGATTCGGCTCTTTTCCTGTCTGCTGCCAGAGAAGCTGGTGCCACGGTCATTTCCATCGGAGATGGCGGCAACGAGATGGGAATGGGGACTTTCCGCCGTGAAATTCTCGCAGGTGTTCCACACGGCGAACTTATCTGCACCGCAGAAGCAGCAGACCTGACGCTGGCAAGCGGCGTTTCCAACTGGTGGGGCTGGGGCATTGCCTCCCTGCTCTCCCTGGAATTAGGACGGAATCTTCTCCCCTCTGACCGCACCGAGACAGAATTACTCCGCCGGGTTGTGGCAGCAGGCGGTGTGGATGGATGCACGAAAAAAGCGGAACTGACCGTTGATGCACTCCCCCTGGAGACGCATCTGAGGATTTTGCAGTCTGTCCGCGAATTGACCGATGAAACGCTTAAAAAACAGACAGCAAAGAGGGAGACTCCTTGTTTTTGCAGAGAGCGGAAGGTACTGGCAGCTATTTAGGGACTTTTGGTTTTTTATTTGTTTTCATTTTCATAAAAAAGACCCGCCTATGTATTTCACTACATAAGCAGGTCTTTTTTGAATGCTTGTTTAACGCTCGCTTTTTACGCTTACAATTCACTTTTATCGTAACTGTTCAGTACCTTCACAGTCACACGCAAAAATCCATTAAAAATTGCCTACGGCAATGGGATTTTTGCCTGCTGGCCCATGTTTTCGTACGGTCAGCGCAGTAAATGCGCAGACCTACTGAACAGTTACCTTTTATCTTCTCTTTATTTGCTCTTACTTTTCTTCCGCAATCTGATATGCCTGGGTCACATTTTTCGTGATCGCTTCCGCTTTCCGGTCAGCCGCCACAACCACATGACTCAATGCAAGTAATGCCAAAACGTTCGGAATAACCATCAGCGCGTTGAAGAAATCTGCCAGAGCCCATACTAAATTTACCTTTAACATAGAACCAATGACAATACAAATCACTACGATGAAGGAATAAACCTTTGCCGCGCCCTCGCCGAACAGATATTTCGCATTCGTCAGACCAAAGAAATGCCATCCCAGAATCGTCGAAAATGCGAAGAACAGCAGGCAGATCGCAATAAAAATAGAACCAAAGTTTCCAAAGCTCTGCATGAATGCCGCCTGTGTCAGCGCTGTACCATCCTTGCCGGAGCTCATCGCATCCGTTGTCAGGACTGCAAATACGGTCAGATTTAAAATAACAAATGTATCAATAAAGACACTGATCATCGCACAAAGCCCCTGATGATGCGGGCTTTCTGCTTTCGCACGTGCGTGAGCATGCGGTGTGGAACCCATACCTGCCTCATTGGAGAAAAGTCCTCTCGCTACACCAAAACGGATTGCTTCGCGGACGGTGATACCAGCACCAGCGCCCATTACCGCTTTCGGATCAAACGCGCCCTTGATGATCATCATAAATGCTGTCGGCACGTGATTGATATGAAGACCAATCAGAATCAGGCTTCCTACAATGTAAACGCCTGCCATAACTGGCACAACCTTCTCTACCACAGCTGCCAGACGTTTGGTTCCACCAATGAAAATGAATCCTGCCAGTACTGCCAGCACAAGACCGATCGTGATCGGCGGAATATTGATTCCATATACCTGAAATACCTCTGTAAACGCAGCACCGATCGAGTTGGACTGTACCATATTGCCCATAAACCCAAGTGCTAAAACAATAAAGATAGCAAACAGAGTGGATAATACCTTTCCAAAATTACCTTTAAATGCCGCCTTGATGTAGTAGACAGGTCCGCCTGTCACCTCACCATTTACCTCTGTCTTGTAGGTCTGTGCCAGAACCGCCTCGGAGTAGATGGTCGCCATTCCGAAGAACGCGCTCAGCCACATCCAGAAGATTGCCCCCGGACCGCCGCCAAACAGCGCTGTCGCCGCACCTGCCAGGTTACCAGTACCAACCTGTGCTGCGATCGCCGTCATGATCGACTGAAACGGGCTCATTTCCCCTTTTTCATGTTTTTCTCCGTTCAGGCTGAAATGTCCAAACACATGCTTGCAGCCCTCTCCAAATTTTCTTACCTGAATGAATTTGAGACGAATCGTGTAATAGATGCCCGTTCCACACAGCAGAATCAGCAGAAGAAAACTCCACAGAAAATCATTGCCTTTGTTTACCAGTGTCAAAATCGTGTCCATTTTTTATCCTCCTCTATGTTTTCGTTACGATTCCGGCTCTTTTATAAATCCGGGATCGAGTAATAAAATAAGAGCTGATACAAATCAGCTCTCCAAAGAGTAGAACATATGCATACAATAGAACTCATCCCCTGGTTCCATTGTGATTGGTTGTATGCCCTGTCCTTTTGCCTGAGAGATCAACGAATACCATGGACGTGCATCCGTCTTACACCTTCGGCGCTCCTTCTTGGAGACTCTCCAGAGTGTCCCTGCCTGACTGACCTTCGATCACTCGTCAGGACGGTTCAGTAAACAGGAACGAACTTATGTGAGGTATGCTATCACATTTCTTCTGCTTTTTCAACTGATTTTTATAAATTATACGAAAATCCTCAAAATATTACGGTTCGCGACACGTTTTCCCCCTTTTCATTAAACTGCTCATACTTTTCCCCAATCAAAAGAGAATCCATCTGCGGGTATGCACCATCTTTTAAAATATACGATGGAATTTCCCCTTCTGGCTGCCATCCCGGCTTTTTCCCTCCCCATTCTTCCCGGTTTTGAGCTGCCTCTGCCTCCGTCACTTTCCTCCATGCCGATTCTGCTGCCTGACCACGCTTTCCCTGCTTTGTCAGAGGAATCACTTTAAAATGATATACGCCCGCAGTCTGCATCAACGGTATAAAATCGTACTGTTCAGCACTCGTCCGATGCGGATGTCCGACACGCTTCGCATCCCGGTAAAGCATCACCAAATATGCCGAAGCCCCCGGCGCTTTCTTCCACCTGCCAATTCCTCTTTCCGCCCAGACTGCTGCATCCACCGTCCCTATTATCTCTCCGGCATCCTGTAATTCGATCGTCAAAAGCAACGTAGTGCCATTATCCTTCCGAACTGCCTTGCTGCATACCGCGCCAAGCCCTGAAAACTGGATGTCCTCCTGGCGAAGGACGGAAAAAGAATCATCTGCGTCGGATTCCAGTTCTATTTCGTATAGAATTTCCGGAGCAGGTTCTTCTGCATGGATTTCTTCTATCTTTCGTTCTTCTAAAGAAACTTCTTTGGTACCTATATTTTCAGAGTCGGCTTGTATGCTCCCTTTATATTGTTCATTTTCTTTTTTTCCCACCTCTGCCCCATCCATCGCCGGTCCGCTTGCCGGATCACCGGAAATTCGTTCCACACCAGTGACGCTATATGCCCTGTCCCGGCTTTCCGCCTCCAAAACAGGCATTCCCATTTCATCCAGCTCTTCTGCTGCCAGCCGAATCCTGACCCGATCGATGGATGCCGCGGCAGCGGGAAAACATCCCGCAGCCGTCTGGCTCAGTACGGCTGCTCCGAAGAGCAGCCCTTTCGCCATCTGATTCATAAAATTCCTCCTCTCCCACTTTATGTACTCTCGAAATCTTTCTGTGCTTGATTTTGTGAAATGTTTTTTGTTAGCCGCAAAAGCAAGTGCAGAAAAGACTCCGAGAGTACATCTTTCTTCTGTTCATTTTTCTCTTATTTTTTTACTCCTCCTTGCCCTTATCATTCCTCTCCATATTCTTTTTTATATTTTCCTCCTTTCTTAGCCGCTCTACGAGCGCCAGTCCAGCCCCAGCGCTCATACATATCAGTCCAATCACCAGTTTCCACTTCCAAATCAGTGAAATCACTTCATTCAGACGCTCTTTTTCGTCCTCAACCTGATAAGCACCTTCTACTTCCCAGGTGGCTGATTCTCCATATCCCATCTTCGGAAGCGGCTTCATCTGTCTGCCGTCGAGAACAATTTTCCCATCTCCACAGATCGACTCTGGCACATGAACTGTTAAATAGCCCTCTTTCAGATCTTCTATCACTTTCTTTGGATGTTCCGGCTGACCGTGTCCCGGTCGCCCCGGATTCTCCGGCTTCAAGCAGTCATACATCCGCACAACCGTCACCGTTTCGCCCTCTGAAACCGTAAATGAAACTGGTTCGGCTTTTTCGTAGCCCTCCGGCGCTTCCAGCTCTTCCAGAATATAGCGGCAGCCCTCCTTTAAAATGCCCTGTATGCATTTCTCCTTTTCTTCAGAAATCCATTCCAATATTACCTTTCCAGTCTCATCAGAAATCCTCAGGCGGGCACCTTTTACAAATTCGCTATCTCCTTTCTGCTCCCTCCATTTCCGCTTCTCAACCTGCACTTTTGTCGGTCTGTCATACATCTTCACCTGATCGACTCGACCGTCCAGTGATACCGTAAATGTCACTTTTTCTGCTTTCCAGTACCCATCCGGCGCTATTTTTTCTACCAGCACATAGTTTTTTCCAGCGTTTAACTTTCCTTTTATCACATGGGCGCCCCGATCAGATACCCACGAATCAACCAAGGTTCCGCCTTCCTTCTCCTCCCAGAGTTCCATCCGCGCCCCCGGCAGTTCCTTTTCTCCCGTCACACTGTATTTTGTGATTTCCACGTGCGTCGGCTTATCCTGCATGGAAATCCGCTCGACCGTTCCATCCTCGGAAACAGTAAACGGAATCTCTTCCGCATACGCAAATCCATCCGGCGCTCCCGTCTCGCGCATTATATAACTCTTTCCCGGTGTCAACGTTCCAATTATCTCATGAGGATGATCCGCAGAAATCCATGATTCGATTACATTTCCAGACTGATCCAGAATCTCTATCTGAGCACCCGGAAGCTCCGTTCCGCCCAGATCTGTCTTTGAAAAGACCAGCTTTGTCGGGGAATCTATCATTCCAATTCCATCTATCTGTGCATCGTCCCACAGAGAAAAAATCATCTGATTCGACTCCACCTCTTCCGCTTTTCCACCGTCCAGTTCCAGCAGTTCAACCAGGCGGTATCTATTCCCACGTTTGAGCACTTCGCGCACCGACCGATCATTCTGATGAAATTCCCAGAGCGCTGTATTTCCATGCCGGGAGGTCCGTCCCGTGCTTCCTGTACTCTTCCACTCGATCGGCAGTCCATCCGGAGTCTGTGCCGGAACTTGTGCCCGAACCTCATAGTTGGCTCCCCACGGCATTCCTGTCAAAACAACCGATTCGCCACAAGAAAGCGTCAGGCTTCCTCCACTTCGCAGCGTTCCCGATTTAGAACCTGTGTACGAAATCAAGCCTGGAAGCTCTTTTCCCTCCGCATTCTTTAAGTATAACGTATATGTTATATCTACCTGCCTTAACAACGCCGCGGCAGTTCCTGTCACCCGCCCAGCGATAGCAATTGCGCCCGGAGATAGAATTGGATGGAAGGATTCATAGCTTTTGCCCGTTTTTCCCCATATCGTTGCCGTTACCGTCATACCAGAATGATTTTCCTGTCCGTTTTCATTTATATGCTCTCCAACCAGAACAGCCACCCGCAAAATGCCTCCTGATCCGGCTGCCACATTCTCTATATTCCAATACCAGGATTCACCTATTTGTTCCGCTCCGCCCATCGAAGCCGCTGTCATTAGTTCACACCCAGCTGGAATCTCCAGTCCAATCTTCATATTTTCTTTTTTATCTGACTGGTTCCGATATGTAATTTCATATACAATTACACTTCCCGGCAGCACCGCTGCTCCATCTTTTCCAATCGGGGAAACGGCGCGGATGCCACAAGGGTCGCTGTATTCCGGATTTCGTATTTCATGGATATATCCCAGGCCATCTCTGTTTTCCGGGATCCAGCTTTCCACTTCCCCGCCATCTGTCTCTTTTTGATGATATTCTTCCAGACGATACCTCGTTCCTTTTAATGTTCGAAGCGTCAGCGGATAATGTCCGTTCTCATCCCAATTCAGACGGAATGTATTTTTTCCTATCGTCCGGCGGCTGCCGTCACTGAACTCAATGATCTCCCGCAGTTCGAAACGATGTCCTTCCGCCACCCCCTCTTTTTCACATTTTTCTCGTTCCAGATAAGGCGCAGAAGCTTTCATCAGTGAAGAAAGTACAAATTCTTCCCCACTGTCCAAATCCCACAGTGTTCTCACCAGACGAAGTGCTTTTCTTCCCTGCACCCGCAGAGACGTTATGCTGTCAAATAAACCGTCTGCTGTCTCTGTCTCCAGCGCATTTGCACCATCTCTGGCTGCATTAATCCCCCTGCCTGTATCTGACACCGTGAAAATCATCGGTTTCTGCACAGTGTATCCATCCGGCGCTTCCAGTTCTTTCAGAAGATACGTGTGCCCGGCAATCAGCTTTCCTTCTATCACGTGTGTTTTCCCATCGCAGATCCAGGTTTCCAATGCCTCACCCGCTTCAGTGTACACACCATCCAAAAATCCGGCTTCATACACTGCCAGCTTTGCTCCTGATACAAAGAGACCCGTATCGAAATCCAGCTTGGAAATTTTGATTTTCGTTGTTTCATTCGGCACCGTCAGATCATACGTTAGCACCTCGCATTCCTTCTGATCTTCTATCAGCACCTCGTACACGCGCGGAATAAGTTGATATCCATCCGGCGGCATCGTCTCACGGACTTCGTAATGGTACGGAATCCAGCCTCCATTCTCCCCTATCGTTCCGATTGGCAGAAACGGACTTTCCGCCTGACCGCTCTCGTCTGTCTCCATCTGAACCCTTTCTCCCGTCTCTCTGTTTTTCACTTCAAACACCGCACCTGCCAGTTTTTCCTCTGGCTTTCTCTCATCCACCTTTTCAACCCGAACTTGCCCCTGTTTCAGCGTATTAACCGCTTCGATTGTCTCCTCCGAAGCAGCAGCCACAATAAATTTCCTAGGTTCCATGGGCCGATAACCTGCCGGTGCCGAAAATTCCACCAAATAATAAGCTCCATAGGCAATCGGAGAAATCCGATGCGGCTTCCAGTCCCCTGCCTTCCAGCCTGCCGGAATCTCCTGTTTTTCTGCTTCTTCCTCTGTAAACTTTCCATCCGATCCAGAAATCCAACGTTCCACTAAATATTCTTTTTCCTGCACCAGACTTCCATCCTGTGCCGCCCGGAAAACAGCAAGCTCTGCGCCTGCCAGATAAATTGCCTCTTCGGATATCTCCCCTGATCTTCCCAGCTTGGAAATATAGACAGACTTTGCCCTGTTTTCCAGCCCGTAAAGCTGAATTTCAGCAGTTTCTTCGACAATTACCGGCTTCGGTGCTGCTTTCTGATAGCCGCTTGGTGTTTTCGTCTCCACAAGAACGTAATAGCCTTTCTTTCTGTTCGAAGCCAAATCATTTTTCGTCGGATTCAGCGGTAAATAATCAATTCGGTGAATCCCATCGGAGGTATCATAACTGACCAGAGTTCCCTCCGCCTGGTAATTCCATCGGAAATCATAGCTGTAGCCTGCTTTTCCATCTAGCTGCAAATTTTTCGTCACCTGAACAAGCACCTGTGAACCATTTCCCAGATTCCAGAGCTGACGCACTGATTCGCCCTGTTCTGTCGCCGTTTCTTCCTGTTTTTCAGCGGTATATCCACACCATGTAACCGTGTTAAACCTTGTATGATATTCTGCATACAGCTTCTGATAGCGGGCTGCAAAGCTGTCGCTTCCTTGGCTGTAGGCTTTCGCATCTTCGGTCTTCCAGCTCGTCACCCGTTTTTCCCGGTCATAGCGCGGTGTTCCATCCGCTTCCATGACAATTCCATTTTCATCTGTCACTGCCTCGTACAGGGTCAGCTCCGCCGCATATGCATTCGGCAGACATTCTTTTTTTCCATCCTTCTCCTCATATTTGAAAAAGGCAGTTTTTATATGATCTTCCTGCATCGTGATGAGCTGCAGCTTAGAAGTTTCCCGGATTTCCACCTCCATTTGATTTGTCAGATATCCCGGAGGCGTCTCTATCTCCCCGAGAATATAATCGCCTGCCGGAATCCCCTCCCATGCCATTGGCGTCTTTCCGACGGTCCATTTGGCAGTCACTGTCTTTTTCTGGTTTCTCTCATCTAGTACCGTCCAGTTCGCCGGAAGTTCCCCTTTCTTTTCCAGATAATACCCGGACGGATGTGCTTCCAAATCATCACTCGCAATTCTTTTTGCTGGATAGAGCGCTAACACGGCTCCTTCCACACTTGAAAACGTATAACCTCCTTTTCCTTCCTCCCAGGTCTTAGAATCCGATTCGTTCAAAATGCGATCATAGTCCCGGACTGGCTGCTGATATTGTTCTGGCGCGTCGATCTTTTCAATCTGCACCGTGATCGGGCGGTTAGTAAGGCGCAGCTCCTGTACTTCACAGGTTTCCTCTACCGTAAGACCTGCCGGCATCCGTTTCGCATAGCCGGATGGAGCACGCGTCTCCTCTAAAATATACGTTCCCACCGGGACGCGTTTTAAAACGTCCACCTGCCCATCTCTGATCCGTGTATGGAACGGATCGTTTGGCATTTCATCCCCGGTTATCCAGCTGTTTTCCATCAGATACGCCTCACCCTGACGATGGTACAGTGGTCGGTCATCTTCCCGTTTTTCCGGATCATTTCCAATATCATAGAGCGCTGCTTTCAACTGCAGATCCCATGCATTGGCATTGTAAGCTCTGAGAAGATCGCTGTATCGGTAACGCACATAATCTCCATCCCGATCATAAACGGGATATCCTTTGATATAGGTCTGATCGGAACGCTGGTAATAAATCGGCAGCCCATTTTCATTCAAAACCGGATTGACATGGGGCTGCAGCAGACCTCCGTCATATGTCCCGATCGTGTATTCCTGTTCCGTATCAGCATACATCGTTGCCACGCGGCCAGTCTTTATCTTATCCCTGGCAATCACATTTTCATAGCGATCTTTCGATACCCGGACCACCCACACCAATGTTTTGCCGGTTTTCTCCTCCGTCACATATGCCATTCCCGTGTACGGTTCTACCTCGCTGTCCCGGCTTCCGTCTGATGCCAGATGATAGAATTTTGTCCCGGACGGAACATATTCAAACCGCCTTTCTTTCCGACTGTACGCCAGTTTTTCATAGCTGGGGCTTACAATTTCCAGAAATGGAACACCGTCTTTCATCGCATAGATCGGTTCGCCGTCTTTTGGACGCACCAGTTCGCCCTTTTCGTTATAGGCATACCGCACGCCCCGGAGTGTCGTAAATACCTCCAGAGCCCCGAGATCGTAATATAAAATGTCTGTATCTTCGCGTTCAACCCGCTTGAGAATCCATCTGCCTTTTCCCTGGTCGTTGAACCGGTCATCCTGCGTATATCGTGTATAATTGTTATTTTCTCCTTCGCTATCTTCCCCCTCTTGATCTTTATCCCTCACATACAGAAGCCGGTTTCCCGCATAACCTTTCTGCACATACATCCGGATCACATTTCCAAACGAATCGCGCACCACATTGACACCGGCATACGCCCGATCCTCACTGTCCCCGTTCTTCTTTACCTCGATCGCATCATACAGGCACATCGATGCACCTGGAAGATAGCGGTTGAGTGCGTGCGCCGTATCTGGAACCCGATGCCAGATCGCCTTTCCAGTAAAAACCTGATCCTCATAAATCAGGTCAATCCACTCCCCGGCTTCCTGTTTTGCCCTCAGACTATCCAGCCAGCCCTTTGACCACCCATATCCAAGGAACGTTCCCGACGCATTGTACGCCAGTTCCAGATTTTCAAGACCATAACGGTTCGAAAGCTCGGTCAAAGTTCCCTCTCGCCGATCGCTCAACTCAAACAAAATCTCCTTTTCCTCCTGTTTTACTTTCGCGATTTCCAGCCGGATCGGCGTATTTCCTACATAAATCCGCGCCACATCCCCCCGGTCCTGCGGCTTATTGCCATTCGGCTTCGTTCCATCCGGATTCTGGACTGCTTCTCCGTTGCTGCTTATCCGGGTTACCATTTCTCTATACACGGCAGCTGCCACCCGCTGACCGCGCTCTCCGTCCCGATAATACGTCACTTCATCCGAATACACTTCCACCGCTATCGGTTTCGTTCTCACGTATCCTTCCGGTACAGATAATTCACACAACACATAGGCTCCTGCTCCCAGCGGCTGCGGCGTGATCAGATATCCTGTATTCTGGTTGGACGGCAGAGTTTCCCCCGAACCACCAAAATCCTGCAGCGTCGAATAAACCCGGAATGTGCCCGTCCGCGTCCCAAAGGCATCCTGCATCACCACCTGATCGGTTTCACTGCAAATCGGAGTTCCTGCCGGGATTATGCCTGTATATTTTCCTGTATAAGGTGCTTTCCAGGGGTATTTTGACGGAATTAGCGTTTTCAAATCAACCGGCGCGATTTTCTTTGCCCCCATTGCCTCCAAAAATTCCCGGCTGGCTGTCACCTGTGTATCTTTTTCATAAAACTGCACCTCCCCCTCGCTGTACTTCGACGTGTCCCGGCTGGCGGCATAAATAGCGAACACCGCATCATCATGCAGAATATTCTCTCCCGTCTCCGAATCTAGTTTTTCAATCCGAAGCTTTGCAGCATAAAACGTATTCCGGTATTTTCCATCCGCGTAGCCGGTAAATCCCAACGCATCATAGGCAGACTCCGCCGCCGGTTCTGTCACACTGTAAGGCACCAATCCCTGAAAATACCGCCCGTCAAACCCGGTCAGCGCCCCGGTGATTGTCCTGACATGATCTTTCAGATAAAATCCCGCCGGATTGTTATCATCCGTCTTCTCTCCATACGGATATTCCACTGAATCTGCCCACCCTGCCTGCTCTGAGACCGAACCATAGCGGTAATAGCTTTCTACCTTCTCGTTGCTCCGGTACCGGCTGTTTGCATTTTCAGACCGATAAATGTCCTTGTACGGCGCCATTTCCCTCTGAGCGGGCGAAAATCCGCTGTAGTCATAGCTTCCGCCTGGATAGGAGATCGTTCCCTGCCGTTTATCCGCATCCAGACCATACTTATAAATCTCATAATTTCCATCCTGTCCATGTGCGCGGATCACATATTTCCTCAAATCCGCCTGATTTGTATCTCCCCACTCTTCATTCATCCGGATCTGATAGTTCGCCGCCAGCGTTTCCGGCAATGCCGAGGCGTCATATTGATAATCCGCTGACTTTTTTTCCGGAGATACGAGGTTTCCACCTGCCTCATAAACCGACGGGACTTCTATTTCTTTCGGCTGGTCGATCCGATAATGCTGGTTTTTGAAATCTTCCAGTGCTCCAGAATACGGCTGCTGCTCGACTGCCACATAGGTTCCGTAAGGAAGGTATTTCGAAACGCCGTAATAATAACTTTCCTCGGATTTTTTTAAGTTTTCCGCTGACAACGTTGTTTTGTCCCGATCGGAACCTCCATTTTCCGCGCTGTCCCACTCAATCGCGTATAAATCGTCCAAATCATAGGAGAAAAACGGCTTCAAATATTCCTCTGCTTTTAAAATTGCCTGATATAATGCTTCATCATAGATATAATCCGGATAGCTTTCCTGTTCTCCCGATGCTTGAATGTTCTGCTTCTTTACCTCATTCTTCAAATACCAGTCAATCGCAAACTGACGGACAGCATCCGACCGTTTTGCATTTTCTATGGCTGCTTCTGACGTACGGCTCTGATTCTGTATCGCCGCATTGTTATGATGCACCGGATCTTTTGTTTCTCCGCCGCTGCTTCCAAAAATACCCGTACGGATCCACGCAAACGGCTTAAAGGATGTATCTGCTGCATCTGCCCGCTGCCATTTATCCCGGTTCGCCACCGCCATCGCATCGAAAAATTTCTCATACTGATAGCCTGGAACTTCCCGTACCGCTCCCGCTCCATCTTCCTTGATCCGCATGACTGTCTCAAGAAGTCTTGTATACCCCTGATTGACCTCTTTCGAATCCGCGATCTGCCCGTCTTTTCCATATTCGTACAGACGATCATTTGCCGTCACTGCGCTGTCCCAGACATTGTTATTGACGGAACCAGCCGTCTGGGAATCTTTTTTATGAGTTACCTGCGTGAAAATTTTCTGAACCGGAGCAAAGGATTCTATAAGCAGCGGAAAATTCTTTTTTACCTCCGGCAACGAGACAACTTCTCCATCCCGATTCATCCACACGATTTCGCCATCCGTATTCCGGTACAGACGTTCCAGATTGGATTTCAAATAGAGCTTAAAACGGAAATTTGGCAGTGCCGAAGCGACATTTTCCTTCCCTCCCTCTTTTTCCGTAAACAGATCGGTATGTCCACTTTCCGCATAAGTGTTATGTGCATAGGTGTTCTCCGGTGTCGTCGCTATATCTTTGATGATTTTTATCTTTTGGCGGATCACACGCTCCAGTACACCCAGCGGTTCTTTTCTTGTCCCGGCATCCTGATAGGTGGTCTCCTGCCCAGGGTATGCCAGTGCCACCGGGACCACATAAGAATCATCCCCTATCAAGCCGGAACGTCCAGAATCGATATATGCCTTTGCCCGCGCCTGTTTTACCCACGTGTAATAGCTGGAACTGTTCATCTGGTGGCCGGCAAAGAAACCATTTCCCAGCATTGCGGCTTCTTCCTCGTTCAGTGTAACCTTCTTCTCTTTCAATACCGCCTTAAATCCCAGCTCTTCCAGCACACCTGCATTTGTTTTTTTTACACCAAAACTATCGGTAAAATTCGCGTTGATCTGCAGTATGTATTTTCCGTCTGCATTCCGGTCTGCTGCCTGATGAACCCATTTTGTCTCCGTCACCTCCCGCTGCTGTGTTTCTGTCTTTTCCTGGTAAATAAATACCCGGATCGGCTGCCCATCCGCATCGTACGGAATTTCCCCGGTTTTGTAATAGACATTTACCTCATTTTCCTTCGGAACAATCGTACCATCTCCCTCAATCACAGCATCGGTCTGCAAAAGTGCCGACGCCATCACCTGATTTCCAGCAGTTGTTTCCCTGTAATCGGTATACGTTCCAAATGCGTCCCGCTCGCGATTATTTGAATATGGTATATACACATAACGCGGACACATTTCCATATTCTCCGGCAGCCACTCTGCCCGGTGAAAAATCAAGCTGTCTTTCTCCGGATCACTTCCCAGTACCATAAAATTTTCCGGTATTCCTAAAATTCCTGCATATACCGTAAATTCAAACGAATCCGAATACTCATGCACCGCGTCCAGACCGCCATAGCTGATATATGGATGGGTCTGATAAAAATCCAGAATGGAAGTGATCGCGTCTCCCACTGTCATTGAGATTCCATCTTTTGTTTTCGGCACCGCAATCGTCTGAACCGGAGAACCATACACTGTTTTTTCTGCCTTTTCTCCCGGCGTCACACCGCTGACGCCGTACACGTCCCGCTCTCCTTCCCGGACGCCCCGGTCAAATACGCCGGTATAGATACTGGAATATGCATTTTCTCCTGCTCCCGGTGTCCTCGGCGTTGTTTTCGTATGTCTGCGGAGTACCCGCTCAGCTTTCCCTTTCAGATAACAAAAGTCATCCACATCAAATGTCTTTGCCAGCTTGTCCGCATTTTCTTCCTCTGTCATTCCCGTTTCTGCCTGCAAAAGAACTGCTTCCACTGTCTCCGGCACAAGTTCCTGCACCCGGACCTGGCGCATCCACCCCGCCGCATACTCAATCGGAACCTTTTTATTCATCGGCGTGCCATCCGCATTGTACTTTGGATACTGATAGTCGTTCTCTGCCACTGCCAGTTCCCCGGTATAAACTTTTTCATACTCACCTGTCCCAGCTT
Organism: Clostridium fessum; assembly: GCF_027698965.1. NCBI lineage: Bacteria > Bacillati > Bacillota > Clostridia > Eubacteriales > Clostridiaceae > Clostridium > Clostridium fessum. The sequence goes on along the minus strand of NZ_JAQEQF010000006.1, from coordinate 195,600 downwards.
CCACCGAAACCGTTCCTCTTCCCTCGTCTTTTCGATAAAAGCTCACGCCCTCCGGCAGCCCTGACACCACAATCTCATAAACTCCCTCTTTCGTGTCCTTTGACTCTGCCGAAAAGAAAATTTCATTCGTATCAGCTCCGCCATCGCCTGCCTGCTCTTCCCCATACATCTGCATGGAAATATGGGCATATCCTTCTCCCGGTTCCAGGACCGCCGCCTCCAGATCCTGTCCTAGGTTTGTAACTGCGTGAAGTTTATTTCCAACCGAAAGTTCAAAGCCCTCGGATCGGCTTAATTCCTTGACATAATATTCCCCCATCAGAAGTGGGCGTCCAATCCAGGCATTCCCATTCTTTGACGTATTGTTATAATAAATCCGCTCCCAGGCTTTATCTGCCGTATAATCATCGATCGCCGCATCTTGTGTATACAGATTTCCCGGCGCTTTCTTTCGCCATCCATCTGCTGCATCCGCAATCGACCCTTTCGAATAATCATAGGTTCGCCCCGGCGCCTCTGTACATGCCAGAAACGAGGCATCCCCATTTTTGTCTGTCGTCGCCACCGCCACCAGATGATTGGCCCGGTAAACTACCCCTGTTTTCCCGTCCGGATGCAGCAGATCTTCTGCTGCAAACAAGCCATACACTGCACCTTCCAGCGTTGCATCCCCCTGTGAGTCCCCAAGCGCATTGTAAGACTCATTTTCGCCCTTTTTCAGATCCAGATCCTTTTTATTGATATGTACCTCGCCCTCTGTCCGGTGATCGTAGATCATCCAGGCATCTTTCTCGCCGTCTGCCCCATTGCAATGGCTGAAATTGCCAGCACTTCCCGGCTCTATCGCTGAACCCACACTCGCGGAAACAAGCGCCGCTTCATAGGCAGGGAAAAATAGTGACTCTGCTGCCGCCCCCGCCAGTGTTTCCATTCTTTGTGACAACTGCGGATTTTGATACAACGAAGAAGGTGAATGCCAGCTTGTATAAAAACCTGCCTCGGTTGTCAATAAATCTGAGCCGGTTGCTATATATCGCCGAATACTTTCACGTTCCGCTTTTTCTGCTTCTTCTAAATCATCATCCGCTTCATCAATAAACACAAAACCTTTCTGGACGCGATTTACCAGATGGTCCGAAATAGATACTTTCAGCTCCGAGGCAGTTGCTTCCTTCTTCTCCTGTGTCAATTTTCTGCCTTTTTCATTTATGTCCTGTTCGTTTTCACTTGTCTTACTCCTATTTCTCCCCGCTTTGCTTCCTGTATCTTGCGGTTTTTCTCCTATCTCCGCCTCCGACGGTGTCGCTTTCCCCAGAAGGGCTGCATCCAATGCCGTAAACAGAACCACCCTCTGCGGCAAAACACGCATTTTTAACGGCCCTGGAAATACAGGACTCTCCCCCAGAAAAGCCGCTAAATTTTCCCGGATCGTCCAGCCCGACGCACTTCGACGATCCCAGCCATTTTTTCCAGAAATTCCTGTCTTCCCCGCACTTTCTCCATTCTGATTTTCGGAAGCCACTCCGATGCCCTGACTCTTTCTCACACTCTTCGTTCCCAGCACCACATCACGCGAATATCCGCCTCCAAAGGCTGCATTTGCCCCATGCTCAGATGCATCGGTTGTGATAATCTCAATTGGCAGGTCATCTGCATGTTCATCATGCAGAATATATCCATCCCGCGCTTTAAATTCTTTCCAGGTATAACTGTACTTCATGGAAATGAACTTCTCATACGTCTGCCCACAGTCCTCCTGGCAGCCAGACTTTGCATACGAAGTTTCCCCGTCTGCCCCTGTCATCGGTCCCGCATCGGGTGTTTCTCCCTCGGAGCCGCCGTCTGACGCGATACCTTCTATCTCCCCTGCATCGACCTCCTCCATTATCCAGTGGAAATGGACGCCCTCAAAGTCTCCGCCCGCCTTTCTTTCACATTCCTCTTCGCACAAAAGCCAGCTATTTGCCAGGCGGATATTTTCTGCCTGCGCCGCCTCAATCTCATCCTCATTGATGACTTCTCCCTCTTCATCCTCCTCTTCCTCTGGAACAGGTACAAAGACCGGTGCCGGATGACCGTCACAGAACGTCTTATCATAGTGATAACCGTGTTCCACCGTCTGGGAGGCGTAGCCATCGCCATCTGTTACCGCCGAACCCACTTGTCTGAAACCATCCCAGAGAACCGGCTCATCCTGATAATGACTGGCATATGGTTCTCCGCCCTCATACAATTCGGCAGCTCCGTCCCGCTCAGTATTTACCCTGTTCTTATCGTCAAAGCGCTCAAAGAAGCCAAACCGCGCCCCTTCCAGCGCTTTCCCTGTCTCATGATCGTATTTATACATCTGTAGATTATAGGTGGAAGTAAAATCCTCTTCATGCCTAAATACCTCAAACTGAATGCCTCCCTGCTCCGGTACCGGGGTTGGATCGCCCGCCAATGCAGCAAAATAATTGACCGGAACCATTCCGAGCTCCATCCATGCCATCCGCTGATGAATCCACGGATCACTTTTGGCAGGCGTTCCGCCTCCGTGTGTCCCCGAACAGGTCACACACTCCCAGATTTGAAGCGACTGGTCAATCGCCTCCTCCGCCGAAGCATATCCCCCGCCGCCCGAAGCGTATGGGGTTCCTTCCACCCGGAAACGAATCAGGGCTTTCGACGGTTTTGGATTTGGATTTTTAAATACAATCTGCGAGTCGGTTTTTGTATACGTCCATCCATCGGTCGGAACCGGACTGAATGAAACACCGTCATTGTTTGAAAATTCAAGCGGTACAGAACGGATAAAATCCCAATCCGAGCCATCCGGCGCAAACGACAGCGTCAGAGTCGCCGCATCTACCTGTTTTGCCGTTCCCAGCGAGGTGCTGGAAGCTATCACATTTGGAATCTTTCCGCCGCCGACACCGGTATTTTCCTTTCCGCTGCCTCCGCCAGACAGCATTCCTCCCATTTGCATGTACGCCTCACTATTTGACGCAGCTGCCTCCAGCCACGGATATTTTGCCCGCACAGCTGGAACATAGAGGATTGTTTTCAGATCTTCCTCGGACACCATCTTGATAATTTCCGGTTTTCCCTGTGCTTTTGCTGCCACATTGATCGCCCGGATAAATGTATTTGCCTTTTCATCCCCCAGCGCGGCTTTGAGCGAGAGCATCGCCCAAAATACATATTTCTGTTCCTGACTGCTCAGCGGAACGGATGCCTGGGAGGGACGGTGTGCTTCATAGAGATCCCCTTTTTCTGCAATTCCCCAGATCGCATAACCGCCCTTATCGATACAATAAAGCTTGTGTCCCAGCAGCGTATCGCCATGGGCTGTCGTCAGTGTTGTCTGCTGACCACTCGCAGGTGCCGCTTTCGCCGGAAAAACCGGGAATCCTGGCAAAAAAGCCATTCCTCCCAATATAATTGCCAGTACAAACGCCATCCCCCGTTTCACATTCTCTCTGTACCGATACTCCCCCATAAACTTCCTCCTCGTTTTTACTGCCCCGCGCCCCTTAACACCGGCAGTCCCTCGTTTTCTTTATTTTTCAGTTCCCCAAACTGATTTCAGCAGCGAGATAATCCCCGTTTCATACTCCTGTCTTGATATTTCCTGTCGTCCCCACTGTTCTTCTATCTGCCCCATCGGTGCCTGTATTTTCTCCCAGGCAGACTCGGAAATCGTCCCTTCTCCCCGCATACTCAAGGTCAGCGCCAGCACATTGGCAAGACTGTCTGGATCCGCTTCATAGTCCTTTCTTCTCTGCTCCCGCTCCTTATTCTCATAGCGGTAAAACTCCGTCTCAAAGTCAACCGGATATGTTTTCGCATTTGAAAATAGCGGCAGGCTGGAGGTCGGATCCGTCGCATACCACTGCGTGCCGATCCGCACCAGGCACGCATCATGGAGATACTCCGGCGTGTAGGTCACACACTCCAGCCCTACGATCTGGCATAGGAACTGAAATTCTTCCGCGAAATCCCGGCAGACGCCAACGCCTCCTTCCAAAACCGGGAAATCCTTTGCCTCTTCCGGCGAACCGTAATGATTCTGGTTAAAACCTCCCTCTCCGTTTGCAATCCGGTTATGCACATACAGAAGACGCGTTTTTTCATCCAAATGAATCCAGTCAAAACTATTGACAAATTTCTGCAGTTCTTCGACCGAAGCCCAGCTATAATTTGCTTTCGGTTCTCCCTTCGTATTCCACCCTGGATTTGCTTCCCCCGGATAACGGACTGCCTCTTTCAGGTAATATTCTGGATCGCTGATCTCTGGGTGCTGCTCTGAAAAAATACTTCCATTTCCATAAAAACTCATCTCTCCATTCTGCCACTCCCATCTCAGACTCTCTGTGTCCTTCCATTCACCGACATGCGTCCCCTGATTGCCCGCATAAGCGCTGAAACCTCCGGCTGCGATCATGGCTGCTGCCAGTACGGCTGTACATCCCGATTTATTGGTTGTTTTCTTATCCTGTTTCATTTTTTTACCCCCATTTTTTATTCTTTCCGTGTCATTCCACTTCATTTTCCTGTTTGCCTCTGTTTTCTTCTCTCCTCCTCTCTCAGCTTCTCGTCTGTACTATTCCGTCCAGCACCCAGGAACCATCCGCATTGACTAAATTCCCATCGGGGGTGTGCGTATTTCGATACAAACGTCCCCTCATTCCATCAGAGTTTTCCTGAAAATAGTAACAATGAAACACTCCATCGCTTCCCGGCAGCCAGTTCCAGCCAGTCAGCATACGCCCCTGTGTTCCATCCATTTCCTTCCAGAGATAATATGTGTTTCCATCCACATCCGTATACCAGCCGTTCACCATCCTGCCATCTGCATCAAATCGGAACCAGTCAAACGTACTCTGCCCCTTTGCCGGATCGGCATATGGATTGTAGACAGCCGCCCATTCAGAAGCATAGCTTCTACCGCCCGCTTCAAACTGCCAACTTCCATCTGCATTCTTCCGCCAGTTTCCAGCTACTACATATTCCGGTATGGCTGCCGCATCCGCATTCTGCCCGGGGCCTGCCTGTCCTTCTGTCAGATTTCCAATACCCGCTCCTGTCAAATCACTGAACCCCGATGCCGGTCCGGTTGCATTCGCTGCACTGCTTCCTGCCGCTTCCCCCTTTCCAGAAGAAGAGCCTCCACCCAAGCCGCCGCCCGAATGAGAACCTCCGCCCGAATGGGAACCTCCGCTGTATGTCTGATCGACCGCCTCATACTGAATTGTGACTGCCGCCCGATCCGTGAAGCCACCACCCTCGGTTTTCACGGTCACATATGCCGTATGGCTGCCTGATTTTAAGTATTGATGGTCAAGCTCCTGTATCCAGGAAGCCGTCGTATTGACCGTCACGGTTCCATCCGATGATACATACAGCGAATCATCACTTGCCTGATATGTCACTTTCTGGTTAAACGCCTGCGCCGGAAATACCGACGCTGCCAGCTTTTTCGCACCGGTTCCCGTCCATGCCTCCACCGGACGATAACCTACCCCCGTCCGGGTGCGTTTGACCTCATATTGCAGCGTTTTCGGTATAAGTCTGGCGCTTTCCACATAAATCTTTGACTCATCCACCGTCCGAAAATCCACCTGAACCTCACACGATGCCGTCTGCCGGTTTCCAAGCATGTCATCGCCAATCACCGTTACCTTCGTCGTGCGGCTGCCGGAAGCTGTCTGTATTTCATACGGTGTATTTACATGTCTGCCCTGATCTGCCGCGATCAGATCCCGGATCCATTTTGCATCCTTTTTCGCCCGAACACTGGCAGACTTGTCCTCGCCATCCACCGAAATCAGTGCTGCATCACCGACAGTCCACGATATATCTTTCCGGTCAAAATAATCGGGTGTAAAAGACGCACTCAAGACCTGCGGTGCCGTAACCCGGATCATTTCATCTGGATGTTTCCGATTTCCGTTTAATGTCCGCACCACCTCGAATTTCAACTGATCCTGATTTAGTGCCGCACCTTCATTGGCTACATAGGTCTGATCCTTGATCTGGAACGTAACCTCAATCCGCGCATTTCCCCGGCACGGCTTCCCATCAAAGCTCGCCGCCGGTTTCGTCTCTGCCGTCAGCACCGCCACGCCGCCGTTCTGATGCCCCGCTCCGTATATGTCGCTTCCGATCGCATACTGGTATCCGCGGTCTGCCTGCTCTTTTTCCAGTTTCCGGACTATATCAGTGATAAACGAACTATTTAAATTTACCTGGACTGACGCGCTCTTTTTCGTATAACCACTTTCCTCATCGTCATTTGGAAGTAACGTAATCAAATCTGAATCATCGATACTCCAGCGCACCGATGCATCCGCCACATCATTATTCCGATCCACAATCGCCTGCACCGTCACCGGCTGCACCTGTGTTCCCGCCTGCAGATTTCCATGGATGTACGTCGCAATTAATTTTCCATTTCCATCCATCACGCGTGTGACTTTCGTCGGATGTTTCCGGTTTCCGGTCCGCTCCTGCACCACCTGGAATTTCGTCACGCCCGGCGTCAGACCGACCGAAACTGCCACCTTTTTATAAACCGCCGACACCTGCGTATTTTCCTCCGGCATCGTAAAACAATACTCGCCTCCATTTACATAAGTAGTATCTTTCCGGCTCTTCCCACGCGTGTACGTCGGAACTCCCTCCATCTGAAAGCGTGCTTTTTCCGCCTGCTTTGCCGAGGTGCTGACCGTCACCGTCTTTCCCGGTGCCACCGCACCGCGGTGTTCTTTATCGAGTGTCCGGTAATACGCGCCATTTCCCCGTGCTTCCAGCACTGCCACATCGTAATAATTCGTTCCATTGGAGACGGTATCGACCTGCGGAATCGTAATCAGATAACCACGGACCGGGCGTCCCGCATCATTTGGTGCAAAATGGTCAAGATCATACCCCACCGACTCCGCATCCATCTCCCCGCCCAGCTCTTCATCCACAATCGAGAGAATCCCCTGTTCCAGTTCTTCATAAAAATATCGCTCGTCCACATCCCGCGTGACACCGCCGGATACCAGCGTGAAGAAATTGTCCTTCGCGTGGGAATATCCGATGTGCGCCGCGTATGTATACTGGTTATCATCTGAAATGCCGCTTCCACAAACATTGTTTGCGATTTTCGCCTCCGTATCCGCAAACAGGTACGCGATGTCATCCCCATATTTAAAATAATTAGCTGGTGCGCGATATCCGATGAAGGTTCCTCTGTGTCCGGCAGCCCCGGTTCCCGACTGACCGATCGTTCCCTCAAACCGCCCCACTTTCAAGTCTCCACTGATTCGTTCTCCAACGAGTCCTCCGACATTCTGGCTGCCAGAACCGCCGATCGTGCCATTTACATAGGTATTGTAGAGAGCCGCCCCATTCTGAAGCCCCACGATTCCGCCGACAGTCGCATCCGTTCCCTGAATCCGCGAGGTACTGTTATCCCCGGTGCGGACCTGGCAGTCAATGATACGAGAATCATCCGCCGCTTCCCCGGCGATTCCGCCCGCAAGCGCCTGCGCTCCGGCTGCACGTCCCGTCGTTCGGACCGTTACCTGTGCCGTTCCATTTTCCACCGTGCTGCCTTCCATGTGCCCGATCATTCCACCGACCGCTCCGGTTCCTTCCACATCGCCTTTTACCTGACAATTAAAAATCTTGGAATTCTTCGCATTTCCTGCCAAAATTCCCACCTGACGCACTCCTTTGACCGGCTTTCCTGGTTCCAGCATCAGATTTCGGATCTCCGCCCCATCCAGCGCACCAAAGAATCCAACATTCGGCGAACTGCCTCCTGCAAACCGGAAATTTGAAATCTTATAACCGTTTCCATCCAGATTTGCCGTAAACGGGTGCGTCACCTCCCCTGAAAATTCTGAATCATCCCGGTAATAACCGATCGGATTCCAGTCCATTCCTCCCAGATCGATGTTCGCCGTCAGCTCAAACCATGCGCCCCGGTAATCCCCCACGATCTCTTCTTCCACCTCGCCGTAATCCGGCTGCATGCCAAACGCCGCCAGGAAGCTAAGTCCCATCAGCTGATGTTTCGTGCGTATCTGATACGGTTTTTGTTTCGTTCCAAGTCCATGTGTTCCATCCAGAAAGCTCAAATCCACCACATCCCAGTTTTCCCAGAGATTTCCGAGGCTGGCGCTGACGCTAACGCGCGGCATGATTAATTGTGAAGGAGTTGCCTCTATGACTTTGGAAGAACGTAATTCAGAGGGAGTTGCCCTCACATCCGCATTCATAAGCTCACTGGACGATGCAGCCCATTTCTGCCATTCTTTCCGCCTTTTTATGGCATCGTCTGTATCATCCAACTTTTCCTTCCTTTCCGAAATAATCCCCAAATCCCAATCCTCAAACACAAACCCGCTCGCCGCAAACGCCGGCAGCGTCACCGACAAAAGCATCGTCGTCATCACCGCAAATGGAATCACTTTTTTCATCTTCTTTTTCCCCATACACGTTCCCCTCTTTCCCCAAACATTAGATTGATTTTCCCTTATCCAATCTTTTCTCCTAATCAAACTGCCAAACAGCTTCACTCCCGCTTTCCCAAGCTCAACAAGTATTCTTTTTTACATCTGTGACAGTGCAAATGCCGGACGTACTCCATATGTCTCACTGTCCGTCCTCACCGGACGCAGACAGCCATTTACCAGATCAACGCCATAAATCTGCTGATTATAAATGAATTTCCCGTTTTCATCCTGCAAATAAAAAGGCGTCCGCAGATAATATCCCTGTGAATAGGCACTGACCTGACTTTGTGAGTTATCATCCCCGGAATCAAACCGCCATAGATATTCCCGGTACGCAAGTGCCTCTTCCAGTGACAGGCAGAAAAGCTGGTCGTTCATAAGCTGAAAACCAATATCATGACGCGCCAGTTCCCGCCCGGAAGTCTGCGAAAATGCACCAGCCGCCGTGCTTCCCATGTACGCGGTCTGGATTCCCGTATGGATCGGTTCCAGGCAGAAGCTGCTATTCTGACTGTTTTTCTGCAGCCATGCGCGCACCTGCGAAGTCTTATAATTATTGTCTTTGCCAAACGAGAAAATCTTCATCTTTTTTCCCGGCTCCGTGTCCACATCCGCCCGGATCACGCGGTCACAGAGAAACAACGCTGCTTTCCGATGCCCATCCTGCCAGTCATGGTAATCGTCGTCGATACAGGTAAATGACAAAATCTCTCCGCCCACCTTGCGCAGCTGGACATCGCCCTCCTTCCAGATCACTTTTTCGGGCATTTCACTTTCGCTCCAATCCACACTTCCACAGCGGTCACAGATTTGATCCCCGTTTTCATCCAGGTGCCCCAGCGCCGGAAGGTGCTCTATCTTTTCTTTCTGACATCGTCCGCAGACATACACTGCCCGCCCATTCTTTAAGCAATCATTTTCCTCCCACTCCCATTGGCTCCACTGATGCGTACAAGTACGGTCATCCCAGTTTCTCCGCACCCGGATGCGCGTGATGATATATTCCTTTCCATCCACCGAAAAGGAATCCTCTTCCACCTCAGAATAAACTGCGTCGTATTCCACCCCGATTGTTTTTGCCGATGGTGTAAAATCCTGACCAATCAGATAAAATTCATGCCACGCTGCATCCCCGATCGCAAATACCAGATTCCGGATCCTGGCATCATTTTCCGACTGATTTTGAACGGTCAGACCGGAACCGCTGCCCGATACCGCCGCATCCTCGCGCCCAAATATGGCGCACTCTGCCTCCCATGCACTCTGTTTCCATCGTTCCAGGCGTTTCCGAAGCGCCAGCATGGCGGCATCCTCCTCTGCTCCCATTTCTGGAGCCTTGCCGCCTCTTTCATATTTGATATAAATTTTTTCAGTTCCTGTTCCATACAATTCAAATATTTGCGGTGACTGTACCGCTGATTTCCAGATATGCCCGTCGCTCCCTATGATTTGCTCTGGGAAAGATACGTTCAGGGAAGTTCCTTCCAAAACTTTTCCCGTCTGCGTATGAAATATAAGATGATTTGCATTCTCAGCATCTATAAATGAGACGCTGTAGCCGACTACGACAGCTGTTTCTGCCTGTTTCACTGCATTTTCAGCTGCCCACGCCATTCTACCGGATGAAAATATCAATATCAGTGATATTCCCAAAATGGTCCCATTCCGGCAGCGACACCCTTTATGAGCCCCCATGTTTATTTTTAACAACTCAAACCTCCCCCCTCAAACCTTTTTCACATCCTCACTCTGAGTTAAACAACGGTTCTTTCCGTCTATAAAAAGCTTTCATTTTGCATTGCATATATCATATAATATATTGCACATTTTTTATAACGATACAGTTATCCGATTCTCCCAAATTTTCCTAAATCATCGAATTCTGTGCGAAACGCACCTCACAAATTACCAGAATAAAAAGATAAATTAGAACGAAACCACCTGCGACCGCAGTTCATTTCGATAAGATATATTAAGTCTAACACATCTATTCTCTAAATGCAAGAACTCTTTTGGAATTTTCACAACGAAAAACGCCCGCCCCAGAAAATAAAATTCATATCCGAAATTTCATTTTCCAGAGCAGGCACTTTCCCACTAACTCATATATAAATTCCTATTTATTTTATCTCAGCCACATTCTCCCAAGGGTATCCCACATCAATGCCGATGCATCGAGAACGACGACATATCATACGCCTTCAGGTTCTCATGTACTTCTCTTGCATCTGCCTCGGCGATGAGTTTGTCTCTCGACTTCTTCGCCTCCAGCTCGGCTTTGTGCTTGCTCGGTCCGCCGACACAGCCGCCGACGCACGCCATACCCTCGATGAAGTCCTCCGGCAGACGTCCCACTTTCAGAAGAAGAAGGGCTTTCTTACACTCAGCCGCACCGTTGCAGCGCGCTACCTTGATATCGGTATTCTCACCAGACTCCTTCAGACATTCTAATACCGCCGCTGTTACGCCGCCGCCGTTGCCGAAGCGTTTTCCAAATACACTGGCTTCCTGCATACTGTTCTCTTCCGGCTCCAGATTTACATCTTTCGCCCGCATCATCGCACGGATCTCTCCGTAAGTCATCGCATAGTCCGCATTGCCCTGGATATTCAGATCCAGCGTCTCGCTCTTCTTCGCGATACACGGTCCGATAAAGACAGTGACAACCTCCGGATCCTGCGCCTTCAGCATACGGGAGACCGCACACATCGGGGAAACCGTCGTGGACATATTGTCAAGCAGCTGTGGGAAATGCTGTTTGATCATGTTGACAAATGCCGGACAGCAGGAGGTCGTCATCTTCTTGCCCTCTTTGTAAGCTTCCGCCCACTCTTCTGCCTCGGCTGCCGCGGTCATATCGCCGCCCAGACCAACCTCGATCATATCTGCAAATCCAATCTTCTTTAAAGCTGTTTTCCAGCTTGCAAACGTGATGTCCGGTCCAAACTGGCCTTCGGTCGCCGGTGCCAGCATCGCTACGACCTTTTTGCCTGCGTTGATCAGGCGGATCACATCGACCATGAAGGTCTTGGAACCGATCGCACCGAACGGGCAGGAATGGATGCAGGCGCCACACTGGATACATTTTTTCTCATCGATCACACATACACCATACTCATCGTAGGTAATCGCATCCACTGGGCAGACCTTCTTACACGGGCGCTCCAGATGGGCAATCGCATTGTATGGGCATGCCTGGGAACACTTTCCGCACTCGCGGCATTTATCCGGGTCGATGTGCGCCTTGGTATTTCCCATGCTGATCGCTCCAAACGGACAGGAGTTCTGGCAGGCTTTACCCATACATTTACGGCAGTTATCGGTGACTGTGTAGGACGCAATCGGGCACTCCTCACAGGCTGCATTGATAACCTGTACGACGTTGTTTGTATTGCGGTCAGACGGACATTTACCTTCTGCCAGACGGATTCTCTGGCGGACAATCTCTCTCTCCTTGTATACACAGCAGCGGTACTGTGCCTGCGGACCAGGGCTGATTTTGTACGGAATATCGTCTCTTCCGTCCTCTAACTGATCATTCCAGGCAAGCTTTGCTACCTCATAAAGTATCTCATGTTTGATGCGCAGAATTGTCGCGTCATTCGTTACCATGTTTTATCCTCCTTATTAATAATACGTTACCGTAACTTTCTTTCCCATACCTTCGACTGCTTCTTTTAGCTGTTTGACCAGGTTCTGGCGGATTCCCAGATCAAACGCCAGCCCTGGATTCTGGTAGGCGCTGTTCGCCGCCGTTCCCACAAACATATGTAATTCCGTGCAGTCTTCTATCAAAATCTTCGCGATCATGGACGCACCATTTTTCTTGTCCAACTCGCTGAAAAACTCAGAACTTAAATCGCATTCGATCAGATAGCGTTTCAGAAGTTCGATCGCTTTCCGCAGCGTCAGGACTCCCTCCGTCACCAGATCGATGCCTTCCATAAAAGCGATCGGCGGAATATCCGGGTCGCTGTAATCCATTGATACCCGCAGCGGTCGTCCCAGCTCCCGCGACAGGATCGTCGCGCTGGTTCCGCCCGATACAATGTGCTTTGCCGACTCATCTTTCATAAAATCCGCCGTGATCGTCTCATCGTCGTTGCGGTCGAGCGGCGGTCCCGTCATCAGGTTGACCGGTTTCCGGTCAATGATCCGAGCTACCACAACCGTCGTATCATCGCCCGGTTTTCCCTCGTAAATCTGGCTGCATTCCGCACAGAGTGCCGCCGCCATACGTGCCGACGAAAGAGAGGTCAGGCATTGTTCCGAAACAAACTCTGCCACCGACTCCCACGGCCAGCCAAATTTATATTTGCCGCTCTTTCCGACTCCCGCGTGCGTCACGCCGTCGCTGACAAGTACCAGCGCATCACCCTTCTGAACCTGGAACCGGCACTCGCTGATCTCCTTGTCCTTGACGAGACGCTTGTATTTCTGCAGCTCCACCACATGACCACAGCGCAAAAAAATGCATCGCGGGTTATCATATTCAACTAAATATACCTCGCCGTTGTTGAAAATCTGGAGAATCGAGAACGTCGCATACGCCACCTGTCTCGTCTGACAGATCGGAAGCGTCTGCACAATCGTCTCCACACATTCCTCCAGCGTGGCTCCATTTAAAAACATCGTACCCAGAATCTTTGCCGTAAGCGTCGAAAGAATATTCGCCTTGACGCCGCTTCCCATGCCATCCGCCAGAATGATAACGTCCGAATCTTCCGTTTTCAGGCACTCTACCGTATCGCCGCACAGGATCTCTGAATACTTATTCAGACTTTTAAACGTGACATCTACGGTTACTCCCATTTATCGGACCTCACTTTCGCTCTCATCGTCAATCAGGGAACAAAGCTTCATCAGGGTTGTCTTCGTCTCCGCCGTCGTCTCACCCAGGAGTCCGGCAATATTCTGTGCAACCATCATCTGTTTGTAAATGACATTCTGTGCCAGATCAATGGTCGCCTTTTTCTTGGCATATTCCTGTTTTGCCTGTTTTTCCTCGCGCGTCACATCAATGATCGTGGCAATGACAAAATTGCCGTCATCGATATACGCAATGTTTTGAAGCGTCACAAGATTCCGATCCGGATAGATCACCTTCCGGCTGTGGACGCTTGTGTGCGTCCGGAATACCTCGCGGACATCCTCGGCGTTGATAAAGTCCTCCAGCGGTTTTCCCTTGATCGCCTCCGGTTTGACGCCGAAATACATTTCTGCTGCCACAGAGCACTCCCGGATCCGCATATCATCGTCGATGATCATGATCAGGTTCGGGGACGTATCCATCACCAGATGAGACAGCGACTGAGCCCGGTCATGCAGGTACGGAATACACATATCGACCTCCGCCTTTTTCTGGAAAACGGCGATCGCCTTCTCCCGGCAGGTCGGATAACCGCACGCACCGCAGTTTAATTCCTGCTCTGGTGTCGTCTTGCCCGTCTTTTTCAAGATCTCCCGGATCTCTTCCTCGGTCGGAATCGGCTCCTTCTGGGAACGATCCGCAAACGTCCGGTGAACCTCCACCTGGCGCGCCGCCTCATGCATCAGGGATAGATCTGCCGGTTCCTTCGGAAGCATCGCTTCCAGATCCAGCTTAACTTTAAAACTCGACACTGAGGTCGCCGTGGATGGTCCATTGACACAGCCTCCATGACAGGCATTCATCTCGATGAAACAGCCAGCCACCTCGCCGGTTTTCATCGCCTCACAGACATCCAGGCAGTCCTTCACGCCGCTGACGTAGAACTTGCGATATTTGTCCGGTTTCTTCTGGGTCGCCGTCACCGCCGTGAGCAGTCCGCCGCTGACCGGATAACGCAGGTTCGCGCCCGGTTCACGATCCTCGAACGGTTCTTCCTCACATGCTTCGATCTCGATCTGTTCCTCTGACAGCCACTGTTTTAAATCCTCAAATGTGAGGACTGCATCCGGCTTCACAACCCTGTTTTTCTCTTTTTCCGCGATACACGGTCCGATCACGACTACCTTCGCCGCCTCGCCAAACTCCGCATACAGCATGCGCGTATGGATCCCCGACGGAATCAGCACCGGTGCCAGATATTTGATGAGTTCCGGATAATGAATCTCAATCAGGTTCACGATACTCGGACAGGCAGTTGTGATGATATTTTTCATCTCGCCCTGCTCTAATAAACGGACATACTCTTCCGTCGCCAGCGCGGCGCCCTCCGCCGCATCACAAACATTCGTAAATCCCAGCTTTTTTAATGCTGACTTGACCTGCCCCCGCTTTTTATACGGCAGAACCCCCATATAGGAAGACGACAGCGATGCAATGACCGGTGCGCCGCTCTCAATCAGCTTTTTGACCTTGGAAAGTTCGCTCGGAACACGTTTTGCCGACTGTGGGCAGTTCAAAAGGCACTGCCCACAGAGAATACAGCGATTTGGCATGATATATGCATGACCATCCCGGATCATGATTGATTTCACTTCGCAGCCCCGCACACATTTATAACAATGCTTACACATCGTCGCCTTAAAATCAATAATCGGCATAGACTCTCCCTCTCTTTTTGCCGTTATATGTAAACGATTACGCGTTCAGGCGTCCCAGAATCTCCTTCTGGAAAAATTCTTCGGTTGTCTCCGGTTTTACGGAATACAGTTCTCCGTCTATCGTCACACAGACACCTTTACGGCAGTTGCCGCTGCAGAAATCTCCATTTAAATCTACCTCACTGTCCAGATGATTCTCTGAAACCAGCTTCTGCAGCTTCTGGATTACCTCACGGGATCCTTTCAGATGACAGGCACTTCCGATACAAATCGATACTCTCATATAATGACCTCCTCACTATCCGTTATAAAACAGACGCAGCCTTTCACCGGAGATTCCCGGTCAAAAAACTGCCTGTTCACATGCATCTTCCAGGGGAATTTACTAAAAATGCATCTTTCCCCATTCTTCTTCATTATCTCATATTGTGATATTATTATCAATCAAATTTCTTGCTGATTTTGTATTTTTTTTAGACCATAAGTGCCTGATTCCAAAACCTTTTCACTTTCTTTTCATCAGCTTATGACTCTCCCGGTGTTTTTTAGGAAAATAATCTTTTTATCGGCCACCTTGCACTGCTTTTCTATAATATTTCCATCTCCTCCATGTACGCCCGCAGCCTCTCCACATTCCCGTCCGCAAAACAGTAACCATCCATGCCGCAGCCCTTCGCGCTATCGATGTTATCCTGACGGTCATCGATGAAAAAGCATTCTTCCGCTTTGAGATGAAATTTTTCAAACAATCTCTCATAGATCGCCGGATTCGGCTTCGCCAGCTTCTCCTCCGCTGAGACAAGCGTGCCATCAAAATATTCAATGCCCGGAATCTCATACTCGAACACACGCAGGCGCACGGAACAATTCGAGCAGAGGTAGATGCCGCAGCCCTTTTCTTTCAGTTCCTTCACCAGCTCTCCCATCCCCGGCTTTGCCCAGATGTTGTACTCATGCCAGTGTTCCAGACTTTCCTTCGCCAGCCAGCGCAAATGTTCATTTGGCAGGCGTTTCTGCACCCGCTCCAGCGCCTGTGCATCCGTCAGCGTTCCCTCGTCTAAAAGCGACCACTCCTTCGAATCAAACAATTCGCGGCGCATCCACTCCACATCCTCCGGATTATCTGTGTACTCCCAGCACACCTTGACCGGATCATACTCCAGTAAAACCATTCCCATATCAAATACTATATTTCGAATCATACTTCTGCCTTTCTCTCATCCCGCAAATCTGCCACCATTCCTGCGGCAGATGGAATTTTCAGTCCAAAAAATTCTCACCTGCAAGCAATCATAATCATTTATATTTTAACATAAATTTCTCATTTTTTTATTTCCATTTTCATAAATTAATGGTACAATAATAGAAAATTTTTCAGGAGGTACCGCTTATGAAAATGATTATCGCAATCATTGGCAGTGAGGACGCCGATGATTTAGTATATGAATTAAACCAGCACTCCTTCTTTGTCACCAAGCTTTCCACGATGGGCGGCTTTCTGAAAAAGAAAAGTACAACCCTGATGCTCGGTGTCGAAGATGAACGCGTCGAGGACGCCATCTCCATCATCAAAAAAATGTCCGGTGCCCGCGAGCAGCTTGTATACACGCCGCCGACCATGGCCGGAAACTGCTGCCCGACCGTCAATATGACCGTTCCGATGAACATGAAAGTCGGCGGAGCAACCGTATTTGTAATAAATGTAGAAGAATTTCAGAAATTCTAATTTTTTGATTTATATTACAAATCCGAATTACAAAAGGGGCTTTCGCTTGCGCGTCTGCCCCTTTTTGATTCCTTTTATAGAAAAAGAAAAACTCCCGGAGAAATCATCTCTGGGAGTTCCACGCTGCACTCAGGTTCTGCAGCTAATCATGCAGAAGAAGGGACTTGAACCCTCATGATGTTGCCATCACACGGACCTGAACCGTGCGCGTCTGCCAATTCCGCCACTTCTGCGTAATTTCTAGTGCGGGCAACAGGACTTGAACCTGCACACTCTCGTACCAGAACCTAAATCTGGCGCGTCTGCCAATTCCGCCATGCCCGCTTGCTTGTCTTTCTGACTCACAAGTGAATTTATTATAACATAGGGTAGTTCAAAATGGAAGAGCTTTTTTTATTTTTTTGAATTTTTTTGAAAGTTCTTTTAGAAAAAAATGTGCGGCAAATTCATCCATTCTGAAAGTCCGTGTGTTATTTCGTATAATACTTTTCCTGAAAACATATTCCTAAAGCCGGCTCCTTTGTTTCGTTTTAAACTTTCCAAAAAAAACAAGAAAGCCTAAAAAACAAAGGAAAAATCCTCATTTTCTAAGCTTTCTCTATCATGGAGACAACGGGATTCGAACCCGCGACCTTTGCGTTGCGAACGCAACGCTCTCCCAGCTGAGCTATGTCCCCGTCCAAACTGTTATCATTATAGCACAACTGGAATGAATTGCAAGTAGAGAATAAAAAAAACGGAAACCCTTGTAAATCAAAGGCTTCCGTTCTTTTCTAGCAGAGCTGCTGACGGGAATCGGACCCGTGACCTCCGCACTACCAATGCGACGCACTACCGACTGTGCTACAGCAGCATCTTTTTGTTTTCGGCTCATCTCTAAGCCTCGATTAGTTTATCATGATACAATCGTTTTGTCAACGGTTTTTTTGAATTTTTTTTATTTTTTTAAATTTCCCGTTTTTTTCATCGGATGCCTCCGTTTTCATTCGCAGACATCCGATTCTCATTTCCTATCTTTTCATATTTTTATATGATTCCAACGGGGAGGGGAGTAGCGGAATCGGTTGCCCGATACCTTTCACTTACCCTACATCATTCTCTGACGCACAATCTCATATGCCAGCACACCAGCTGCCACCGATGCGTTCAGGGAGTCGATATCTCCCTTCATCGGGATCGATGCGATGAAATCACATTTTTCCCGCACCAGACGGCTGACACCTTCGCCCTCATTGCCAATCACCAGACCGATCGGTCCTTTTAAGTCGAGGCGGTACATGCTCTCTCCGCCCATATCGGCGCAAACAAACCAGAGTCCTCTCTCTTTCAGCTCCTCGATCGTGGCTGAAATATTGGTTACCTTCGCCACCGGCGTATAATTCAGCGCTCCCGCCGAGGTCTTAGCAACCGTCGATGTCAGTCCCACTGCGCGGCGTTTCGGGATGATCACGCCATGTGCGCCTGCCAGATTGGCAGTACGGATGATCGCACCCAGATTATGCGGATCCTCAATGCCATCCAGAATAAAGAGAAACGGCGGCTCGCCTTTCTCTTCTGCCAGCTTTAGCATATCTTCCACCTCTGCATAGCGGTATGCCGCTGCCTGTGCAATCACGCCCTGATGCTTGCCGGTCTCAGAAAGCTGGTCGAGTCTCTCCTTCGCCACATAGTGGATGATCGTATTCTGCTTTTTTGCCTCTCTCGTGATCGTCTTGACCGGTCCATCCTGGCAGCCATCCAGCACAAACAGCTTATCCACCGTCTTGCCCGAACGGAATGCCTCTAAAACGGCGTTTCTGCCTTCGATCATCGTCTCTTCAAATCTATTTTCCTGCTTATTTTCCTGTTCCATCTATCTTCCTCATCATGATTTATAACGATATTAATTCTCCCATCTGTTCCAGCCCTTTTCCCAGAAGTTCTGCCATCCTGTCAAACTGCTCGGTCAGATAGAGATAGCCCATCAGCGCCTCAAATCCGGTCGCCATCCGGTAATCCTTCATCGTCGCGTGCTTCGGCATCGTAAAAGATTTCGCATTGCGTCCGCGTCGGTATGCCGCCTTCTCCGCATCCGTCAGCTCTTCCTCCAGAAGCAGATAAAAATGTGCCTGTGCGTCCGCCTTGACCAGGTTCGCCGTCTTCTTGTGCATCTTGTTGACCTGCATATTGCCGCGGTTCATGACAAGGGTGCGGATCGCCAGCTCATAGACCGCATCGCCGATATACGCCAGCGCCAGCGGGGAATACTCCCCCGCCTCAACATGTTTTAAATGCAGCGCTTCCTTAAACGCATTTAAGCCCGTTTCCATTTGACGCCCTCTCTCGTATCTTCCAGAATAATTCCCATATCGAGAAGCTGTCCACGGATCTCATCCGCCAGTGCGAAATTCTTGTCTTTTCTCGCCTGCTGGCGTTTTGCGATCAAGTCTTCTACTTCGCTGTCCAGAATCTCTTCCTTCTTCTCCGTGATAATACCGAGCACATCGCAGAGTTTGTCCATCGTCTCTTTGACATAGGAAACGTATGCCTTCGTCGATGCTTCCGAAATCGTGGAGTTGCTCAGGCGTACAATCTCAAAAATGGCTGAAATCGCATCTGCGGTGTTGAAATCATCGTCCATCGCCGTCTCGAACTTCTGAACCAACTCCTCGACTGCTGCCTGATTCTGCTTCTCCTCCGCCGTCATCTCGCCCTCTTTCGCTGCTTTCAGGCAGTCTGCCTGATGCTCTGCCGCAGTGCGGATGCGCTCTAAGCTGTTTTTCGAAGCTTCCATCAAATCCGCGCTGAAATTGAGCGGGCTGCGGTACTGGGCGCTCAGCATGAAGAAACGCAGAACCTGCAAATCGTATTTCTCACTGATCTCACGCACGGTAAAGAAGTTTCCAAGAGATTTGGACATCTTGCGGTTATCGATATTTAAGAATGCGTTGTGCATCCAGTAGTTGGCAAAAGTCTTGCCGTTCGCGCACTCGCTCTGCGCGATCTCATTTTCATGGTGCGGGAAGATCAGATCCTCTCCGCCTGCATGGATATCGATGGACTCGCCAAGGTATTTCTTGGACATCTCGGAGCACTCGATATGCCAGCCTGGACGGCCCTGGCACCACGGAGACTCCCAGAACGGCTCTCCTTCTTTTTTCGGTTTCCAGAGAACGAAATCGGTCGGATCTTCCTTGCCTTCCTCGCCGGTTACCTTGATCTCACGGAAGCCGGACTGCAGATCGTCCAGATTTTTATGGGACAGTTTTCCGTACTCTTTAAAGGATTTGGTGCGGAAATAAACCGTGCCGTCAGCTGCCACATACGCATGTCCTTTTTCGATCAGCGTATTGATCATCTCGATCATACCGCCGATCTCCTGAGTCGCCTGCGGATTCTTCGTCGCCGGTTTGACGTTCATCATCTCCATATCTTTTTTGCACTCTGCGATATAGCGCTTGGAGATCGTCTCCGCATCCACGCCCTCCTCAATGGCTTTCCTGATGATCTTGTCATCCACATCAGTAAAGTTAGATACATAGTTTACTTCGTATCCTTTGTACTCAAAATACCGGCGGACCGTATCAAATACGATCATCGGTCTTGCATTTCCAATATGAATAAAATTGTAAACGGTCGGTCCGCACACATACATCTTAACCTTGCCCGGTTCGATCGGCACAAACTCCTCTTTTCTGCGGGACAATGTGTTGAAAATTTTCATAACCTCATTACTCCTCTTCTATTTTAAATCTGCTTCCGGTGCTGCCTGACAGCCGCCACAGCCGCCGCATCCACCGCAAGCCGCTGCCTGCGTCATCATTTCACTATCATAACAGTAATTCTCCACTTCCGTCAACAGGGTAATCGCCTGTGAGGAAATGCCCTCGCCGCTGCCTGTAAAACCAAGCCCTTCCTCGGTCGTCGCCTTGACACTCACGCGGCTGACCGGAAGCCCCAGCGCATCTGCAATATTTTCTGCCATCTGTGGGCGGTATGCAGCCAGCTTCGGGCGCTGCGCAATGATCGTGGCATCGATATTTTCAATCACATAGCCGCGTTCCTGCAGAAGTTTCCCTACCTTTTTCAGAAGCTCGATGCTCGACGCACCCTCATATTCCGGATCCGTGTCCGGAAAATGCTGTCCGATGTCGCCCAGTGCCGCCGCCCCTAAGAGCGCATCCATCACCGCATGCACCAGCACATCCGCATCCGAATGTCCCAACAGCCCCTTCTCATACGGGATCGTCACGCCGCCTAAAATCAGTTCCCGATCCGGAACAAGTTTATGCACATCATATCCCTGTCCTATTCTCATCGTATTCCAGTTCCTTTCTTGGTCATTTTGTAACTGTCCGGACTGCCCGCAGTTACTTTATTTGATAAATTATTTTATACTTTTGAAAAATATACACTTATCCAACAATTTTTAATTTTCGCTCAATACAGCGGACTTCCAGATTGCTCTGGTACTGACAGCTCTCGCCGTCCACGTGAACTGCCATCGGGCGTTCCGTGTAGATCTGGACCTCCCGGCAGCTGAAGCACCGAAGCCCCCGGTTGTGGGAGCGCCGGAACAACGCCCGGAGCAGAGTTCCAAGCACCTGCCGCTTCGAGGCATGGCTGACAATGCAGACCTCCAGGTTGCCGTCGCTGCTGTCCGCCTTCGGCGCAAACCAGAATCCGCCACCCTCGCAGGGTTGAATCTGTGCACTGATAAAATAAATATAATTAAATTCCACCCGGCGCGTTCCATCGAGCAAAATATATCCCCGGATCGGTTTCGCCTTCAAATACTGTATAAATCCCAGTATCCGGTACGACAATCGCCGCAGATGAATCCGGTTGCAGATATTTTTGATCGCCGAACGCTGCATATGCTGGCATACCTCCGCATCCAGCCCGATCCCCGCGCTGACGATAAAACGCCGATGTCGGAGCACATCATCGCCATATGCAATCACACCATAATCGATCTGCCGGATCCGCCGCGCCTTAAAAATCCGGCGCAGTCCACGCATCGGTCTTCTCGAAAGCCGGAGCCCGCGCGCCAGATCACTGCCTGTCCCCACCGGAATATAGCCCAGCGTCACCATGTCGCAGGAAACGATTCCGTCCACGACCTCATTCATCGTCCCGTCACCGCCCACGACCACAATCACCCGTGCCTCCTTGCAGTGGGACGTCAGCTTCCTTGCATACTCTGTCGCCTGCCCCGCATATTCTGTCAAATATGCCTGATACTCAACCCCGTCCCGCACAAGCCGCTGCTCTATTTTCTTCCATATCTTATAGCCGCGGTCACTCTGTGAAGCGGGATTAATAATGAAATAATACATTACTCCATCCTCATATTTTGCCATAACGTCCCCTGCTTTCCGAAAATACAGAAACTCCCCTGCTGGGCCGTTATATTTTATCTTTTACCCTGCCAGAATACCTGTCACAGGATACAGCGCCATTACAATTTTGCATGAGATAAGTATACCATACTTCCTTTTAAATGATAAGAAAATTTCTATAAATTATTTTCTCAAAAGTGTTGACAATCTTGAAAATTTATATTATACTTGCAAAGCAGTCGTGATTTGTGCGAGTGTCAGCGGGATCTTAGCTCAGCTGGGAGAGCATCTGCCTTACAAGCAGAGGGTCACAGGTTCGAGCCCTGTAGGTCCCACTTTTCTAAATTTAATATGGCGAGATAGCTCAGTTGGCTAGAGCACGCGGTTCATACCCGCGGTGTCGAGGGTTCGAATCCCCCTCTCGCTATTTTATCTGGGATCTTAGCTCAGCTGGGAGAGCATCTGCCTTACAAGCAGAGGGTCACAGGTTCGAGCCCTGTAGGTCCCACTTTTCTAAATTTAATATGGCGAGATAGCTCAGTTGGCTAGAGCACGCGGTTCATACCCGCGGTGTCGAGGGTTCGAATCCCCCTCTCGCTATTGATGAAGCAGCTTGCAGTTGAGCAAGCTGTTTTTATTTTACTTAAAGTCCCTGTCCATCCATAAAATTTTTGTTTAACAAATTTCACATTCCATAACCTTTTTCTTAATATTTATAACAATCCCTATTTAGCCTTGAAGTTGGCGGGTGAGTGTGCTATAATCAGACGAACTTGGAGAGATGTTAAAATAATGTTAATTTATTTATGATAAAAAGAAAATCGAGGTTGATTGATATGAAACATTTTCTGAAGGAACTCCTGAAGAAATACGGGCATATATGGATTCTGGGATACGGATTTATCTATCTTCCGTGGTTTATGCATCTGGAAAAAACCGTGACCTCCAATTACCATATCATGCACTCATCGCTGGATGATATGATTCCGTTTAATGAATACTTCGTCATCCCATATTTACTGTGGTTCGCCTACGTGACCGCTGCGATTGCATACCTGTTCTTCAAGAACAAGGAAGAATATTACCGGTTATGTGCATTTTTATTTACCGGCATGACGCTGTCACTCTTAATCTGCACCCTGTTCCCGAATGGAACTGACCTGCGGACCGCCGTAGACCCGGACAAGAACCTCTGTTCCCGTCTGGTCTATATGCTCCACCAGGCTGACACGAACACGAATGTATTTCCAAGCATCCACGTGTACAATTCCATCGGAACCCACATCGCGGTCATGAAGAGTGAGTCTCTGAAAAAGCACAAAGTAATCCGGATTCTTTCCGGTATCCTGATGGCCGCTATCTGCATGGCAACTGTCTCGCTGAAGCAGCACTCGATTCTGGATGTCGCAGGCGCGATTCTTTTAAGCGCAGCTATCTATCCGTTAGTATATGCGGGAAGCACGCAGGAAGAGACAGAGAACGAACCGGAATATATTCGATAAAGGATTTCTCAAGACAAGTAAACATAAGCTGGCGCCAAAGTATGACAGGTGCCAGCTTTTTATCTGCGATAAATCCCCCTGCCGCAGCCATTACGAAAACTAGGTCTCTAACATTCATCACGTGGTAATCCCTTATCGAATCATATCTAAGTGATTGACATAGAATCAGAAAATCCGACCATCTGGAAACACTCGACTTTCCAGACGATCGGATCTTTTAATTTCACTTTTATGATAGATTTGATTTCGTTTTCTAATCCATATTATTTCAATTTTTATAATGAATTTCTAGTTAAACCCATAAAACTTCTGCGAAATCTTATAGCAGGCGATCGACACCTTCCGTCCGCCTTTTCCCGGCAGGTTTACGCCCTGTCCGAGGAAGCCCCAGCGCAGGCGCATATACAGCGTGAAATTCTGCTGTTTCAGATACTGCCACAGTTCTTTTTTCTTCTTCAGATTCTCCTCTGTCTCCGAGCGAATCGCCAGAATTGAAGTAACTGTCATCATGATCTCCAGATAGCGGACCATGTAGTGGCGCAGCTTTGGATTCTTGATCTTGGTCACATCGTAATATCCCAGCATCAGCTTCGTGACGAGTATCTGCTGATCAATACGGCTGATCATGACTTTTTCATTGACCGACTGATCGTCGCGTCCGATGAAATAGCGGTAGAAATTCACATCCAGGTAGTACATGGATTTTACGTGTGGAAGCGGCTGATATACAAAAATATTATCCACGTAGAACGTATGCTTTGGCAGTTCCAAGCCGCAGTTCCGAAGCATTTCCACACGGTAAATGACCGAGTGCATCAGGATATACTGTCCCAGGCGGAAGCCTCTTGCACCGTTCCAGTCGATGAGCTGGCGTTTTGGGAGCGCCATGTTGTAGTTCATGACCTTTTTGTGTTTTGCGCCCTGTTTTTCATAAACGAAGTTGGTAATCAGCATATCCAGCGTCACATTGTCATGGACAAATTTGCGCAGCGTATCCAGAACCTCCATATATGCCTCTTCGTTGACCCAGTCATCGCTGTCCACGACCTTATAATAGACGCCCGTCGCATTGCGCAGTCCCGCATTGACGGCCTCGCCGTGACCACCGTTTTCCTGATGAATCGCCCGGCAAATTCCCGGATAGTTTCTCTCATACTCATCGGCAATCTCCGCCGTATTATCTTTTGTGGAACCGTCATCCACGATCAGGATCTCCACCTCATCGCCGCCCGGCAGCAGGGATTCGATGCAGTTACGCATATATGCCGCCGAATTGTAGCACGGAATCGCTACCGACAACAGTTTCATTGGTTTATTTTCTCTCAAAACTCCAGTTCCTCCATCTCTTTGTTGACCCGATCCTCACAGGAGCGCATGGCAAGAATCGTCTGTTCCATCAGTTTGTCTAATTCCCAGCCAAGCTGATCAGCCCCGCGTCGGATCACGTCTCTGGAACATCCAGCTGCAAATTTCTTGTCCTTAAATTTCTTCTTAAGACTTGAAAGCTCCATGTCCTTGGTGCTCTTGGACGGGCGCATCTTCGCCGCCGCCCAGATAAGCCCTGTCAGCTCATCGGCTGCAAACAACACCTTTTCCATCTCATGTTCCGGAGCCACATCCACCCGTATGCCGTAGCCGTGGCTGACAACCGCATGGACTAAATCTTCCTCTGCGCCTCCGTCGCGCAGAAGCTCCGGTGCCCGCTCGCAGTGTTCTTCCGGATAAAGTTCAAAATCAATGTCATGCAGCAGTCCTGCCATGCCCCAGAATGCTTTTTCGTCCCCGTATCCCAGCTGCTCGGCATACCACTCCATGACGCCCTCCACGGTCAGTCCATGTAAAATATGAAATGGTTCTTTATTATACTTGCGAAGGAGCGCAAGCCCCTGTTCCCTGCTCAGTGATGTCTGTTTCATCCTCCGTGCCTCTCTTTCTCTTTCCACGTTTCCGTGTCCGGATCCTTGATTCTCAGTAATTCACACTATCTATAGTTATAACAAAATTAACCAGCAAAATAAAGCAGATTTTTGTAAAAGTATTGTGAACAAGTCGTTGCTGTTCACGCATACGTGCCCAGTAATAACAACTCAAACTCCCCATGTCTGCCACATTGACTGAAATTCTCTTTCAAAATAAGTTACGCATCGTCTTAAACACCACCCATAATCAATCTTCTCCACTGTTTCTGCCGCATAGATCGGATAAGCAGCCACCTGCTCGTCATTAATATAATAGGATGCCTGCCCGACCTCCTGTCCTTCATGAACCGGTGCTTCCAGCTCGGTCGGGTACTCATAACGGATGTCTGGCTTCTCGTCCGCGCGCAGAAGCATCAGAAACGTCTGTTTTTCCGATGGCAGATTCAGTGTGAGCGCCGTCGTTCCTTTCACGCCCCGCCTCACCTCCACCTCCGGAAATGTTTTCTCCCGGTCAAATATATCATACCAGTTATATGTATCAAATGCATACTGATCGAGTTTCCGCATATCCGCCCATTTGTACGTCTTGTGCGGCGGCCACCCGCAGCCGAGAAGCGCCACCGTAAATGCTTTTCCCTCTTTTTTTAACGCCGCCACATAACAGTACCCGGCTTTCCCGGTAAATCCTGTCTTGCCCGACAGCACCTCCGCGCACTGGCTTAAAAGCGCGTTGTGGTTTGCCAGGTAAAATGAACGGTTTCCCGACTCATCCTGAATCGTCCGTGATGCCGTACGGGTAATTTCCAGAAATGTTTCGCGGCACGGCGACTGGAACGCGCAGTAGCGCATGATCCGCGCCATATCCGCCGCCGAAGCGCTGTGTTCGTTTCCATCCGCATCCGCAACGTCCAGACCGTTCGGTGTCACGAAACAAACATTCTTACATCCTATCTCCCGCGCTTTCCGGTTCATTTTCTCCGCAAATCCTTCCACACTTCCCCCGATGTGCTCCGCCACCGCCACGGCGCTGTCGTTGTGGGATTCCAGCATCAGGGAATAGAGTAGATCCGATAGGTGGTACCGCTCCCCCGCTCGCATATTGAGCTGGACATCCGGCATGGAGGCCGCTTTCTCTGATACCCCGACCCAGTCATCGGGATTTCCCTGTTCCAGTGCGAGAATGCAGGTCAGAATCTTCGTCGTGCTTGCCATCGGATAAGCGGTATCCGCATCTTTCTCCGCCAGAATACGCCCACTGTCCGCATCCATGAGAACCCAGGCGCGGGCGTGAAGGGTCTGTTGTAGAGAAGTCTCTTTCTCTCCCAGAATCTCTTTATTTTCTATGTTTTCACGAACAAAAACCGCCCCGCCGACCGGAACCAACTGAATCATCGCCAGTATACTTCCTGCCAGCAGAACGGCTATCCATTTTCTGATTCTATCTCCCATCCGGCTGCTCCGGAATCCCTTTTCAGGAGATTATATGAGAATAAACCTGTTTTCTATGACTTTTTCTTTTTATTTTTCCAGCGGCTCATTCAGCTTCTCCGTCCCCGACAGCGCAAACCGTCCGCCCGCGATGATCTTTACACTCGTTCCATCTGGATGAATCGCCTCGATCGTATCCAGCTCGGAGTACGGGATTGTAATGTCCGTATGGCAGCCAAAATATGCCTCCTGCGGGTTTTCTTTGCGTTTTGCTGAAATCTCATTCTCACGCGCCACCATCTCGCGTCCATCCGGGTTGAAGACCGGGCAGTCCTCCATCCAGCTGTAGCAGGTATCGCCTACCGCAAAGTGCGGTCCCATCTTCTCGGCAATCAGAATCGGGAATTTGTCGAGAATGCCGTAGCGCAGCGCTACCTCATACGCAGTTGTGTTGGTGCCAATCGCAAACTCGCCCATCGGCAGCGTCTCATGGTTTTTGAGGATCATCTGTTTCACTAACGCCTTATTTTCCTCTTCCGTCTCAAAGTTTTTGCAGGTATAGGAGACAGCGATACCATTTTCAAACCGGATTTCCAGATCTTTGAACTGAAATTCCCCGATATAGACGCTGCCGACATGCAGAAGCCCGTTTGTCCCAGCAAGCTGCGGGGAGGTAAAGACTTCTCCAACCGGAATATTTACATCCGCCACGCAGTTTTCGAAATTCGACTGTTTCGTCGGCTCAGCAAGCGTGTGAAGCTGTACGGTCAGATCGGTGCGGTTGCCGCCGCGTCCGCTGATGTGGACTTGCGATGCCTGATCCAGTTCGTTGATCATGATCTGCTGGATGTCGCGGTACAGCTCATAGTCCAGCGTATTGATGCGGATCGTCTCCTTAAAAATCGCCTCAAACTCCGCTCCGATCTCCGGAAGCGGGAATGCAATGATTGTGAAGCTCGTCTCCGTTCCCGGAATATACGCGTCCACAATCTGCATCGCCTCATTGCTGTAGGATAACAGCAGTTTCTCCTGTTTTTCACTTAAAGAAAAGGCTGCTGCTGCATTGACCGGCTCAAATCCGGCCTCGCCGAAGGTTTCCACAACTGCCGGACCGGCATATACCGACGCCAGATCCTTGTATGTCTCATATGCCACCTTCAAAATAGACAGTTTCCGCTCACGAAAGGCCTTGTCCAGGTAAACCGCATTGTCGTAGCGGTGATCATACTCGTACTGGCGGTTCGCCGGTGTGCCATAGTAACCGTTCGTGCGCGCCGCCATCCGGTTCACCGTGCCGATGGAGGCGCGGGCAATGATCGGCTCCAGACCGAGTTCGCGGAAATTTTCCACTGCCATCCGGATCATGCGCTCAAATCCGATGTGGTAACGGATCTGCACCGTTTTCTTGCCCTCATAGCTGCGTCCGGTCGCCGCAAATCCCTTGCGGTAGCCTTCTGTGTAGGTATCTGCCATCCGGCGTACCGTCTCCTCCGGCAGCTCATTCATAAAACGTGCCGTCGCAAGCTCTGTCTCCGAGATATATTCGCCAAACCGGTACAGATAACGCAGATCGTTTAAATCACTGTCCATGATGATCGATTTTCCGAAATCCAGCGACGGATCCAGCGTCTCACGCACCCGCCACGGAAGCATCCTGTCACAATAATCACTGACAAAATAGTAGAGCGGCTCGCGAAGCTCCGCCACCTCCGGCGTCCCGTCCTCAAACAGGTTGTAAACCTCAATAAACAGTTCCTCCAACACCGTCACATCCACCAGACGGCTCTCATAGGCGTAAACGATCGCGCTGCGGATCTCCGTATAGAGAAATGACAGCCACGGACCATAGTCCTCTCCCAGCTCTTTTGCCGCATAGTCCGGGTTCGCAAAGCTCTTTCCATACGCCCCAGGAAGTATATCCGCATAAAGCGTCCGGTTAAATTCTGTTGCCTCTTTCTGGCTCATCGCCGCCAGCGTCCCATCCATCTGTTTCTGGAAGGTTTCTTCTATCAGCTCGATAAACTGGACGGTGCGCTCAAAAAATGCCCGGTATGGCTCGCCAACCGTCGCTTCTTCTTTCATATGGCCGATGCGCTCCATCGCGAGCTCATGGCGCTCCGCAACCGCCTCATTTTCTTCTTTCAAAAGTTCCCAATATTTCATGTTCAGATATTTCCCTCCTTCTGCCATCGCCAAATTTCACTTTCAAACCACGCCCGCCGCAAAGGCTCTTACCGGCGTTCCATTGGTCCGGCATTCCAGGCAAGCCACGCATAAAAACCATTCATTCTTAGCCCCGGATGCCAATCAAAATCGTCACAATCCACCAGATGACCAGAAGCCCCGACAAAATCGTACCAATTTTCGCGAATATATAATTTTTTTCTTCTTCTTTAAAAGATTTCCATCCGTACATCAGCGACGCCACGGAAAATAATATGCTCGAAAAGCACATCGACAGCGCACCGACCGGCGTATTGCCCTGGCTGCGGACACTGAATGCCATCCCTGCCACGCACAGCAGCAGACCGACTCCCGCCAGTCCCAGACAGAGATAGCCGTGTTCCGCCATCGGCTTGCGGATATAAGAAATCCGGTTATCTGTTTGACGTCCCATGCAGACACCTCCCAATTGCACGTGTAATCCACTGGCAGAGGTAGCCAGCAATTCCACCTAACGTATTTAAAAACATATCATCCACATCAAAACTTCCCACCTTGAATACGAGCTGAATCGTCTCGATGCTCAAAGTCAGAAGGAAGCTCAGAATCAACATCAGGTACCATTTTCCAAATCTCGGACTGATGATCGGCAGGAAAAATCCAAACGGCATGAAGCACACCACGTTGCCAGCCGTATTTAACAGGAACGCTTCCGTCCCCACTATATCACGATAAATATAAAACCGTTTGATTTCCTTAAATAAAACGAGATTATAGGCATACTCCACATGCGGCGCGCGCCCGAATCCGTCCGAAAAAAACATAAAATATATAAGAAGCACCAGGTATGCGACAAAGAATATCCAGCACACCTTCTGATGCGTTTTTGTCCGTTTCCACATAATTCCCCACATAAACTGCCAGAAATGAGAAAAACCGTACACCGTCCCCGGTCATACGGTTTTTCTCTTTCGACTGGGCATATCTGCCCTGTTTCAAATCCAATTTTTAGAATGTAATATCTGATTTGCGTTTCAGTAAAAACGCACCGCTGACGATCGCCATCACACCGGCTGCCAACCCTACCGTGATGATCACGCTTCCAATCACGATATTAATCACACCGGTTCCCTGCATCGTTTTGTAGATCTTTTCCATATCGATCCGCTCCTTCTTACACTCCGTCGCATGGCATTTCCCATTTCAAGCATGCCGCTCCGTGAACCAAATCTCTATTTTGCACCGTACTGCTCATAGTATGCGTCGATCGCTGCTTTCAGTGTATCATCGATCACGACCTTGCCCTGGCACTCCTTGTTGTACAGGCACTCTACGACATCTGACATCGATACGATCGCTGCGGTTGGGAAGCCGTACAGTTCCTTGATCTCATCCAGCGCACACTTTTCTCCCTTGCCGCGCTCCATACGGTTTAAAGATACCATCAGGCCTTTGATCTCCACATCTGCCTGGGATTTGAGGATCGGGAAAGTCTCCTCGATGGATTTACCGGAAGTGGTTACATCCTCGATGATAACGACGCGGTCGCCGTCCTTTAACTTGCTTCCCAGAAGGATGCCGGTATCGCCGTGATCCTTGACCTCTTTCCGGTTGGAGCAGTAACGTACTTCTTTGCCGTACAGCTCACTGATCGCCATCGAGGTGGCAACTGCCAGCGGGATTCCCTTGTAAGCCGGTCCAAACAGGACATCGAAATCCAGACCATAGTTGTCATGAATCGCCTTTGCGTAATACTCGCCCAGACGGCGCAGCTGCGTACCGGTTACATATGCACCCGCGTTCATGAAGAACGGAGATTTACGTCCGCTCTTTAAGGTAAATTCGCCAAACTTGAGCACTTCGCTCTCTACCATGAAATTGATAAATTCCTGCTTATACTGTTCCATCATACTCTCCTATCTTACCGAACCGCACCAATCAGTTCATGTATATCTTCAATGCCATATTTTGCCATATAGGCGTCGATGCCCTTCACGATCTCCTCCGTCGCATACGGATTATGGAAATTCGCCGTACCGACTGCCACCGCGCTTGCGCCTGCCAGAATAAATTCGATCGCATCGTCCGCATTCATGATACCGCCCATGCCGATGATCGGAAGCTTGACCGCCTGCGCCACCTGGTAAACCATGCGGACTGCCACTGGTTTCACTGCCGGGCCGGACAGACCGCCGGTACGGTTGGCTACCGCAAAAGTTCTCCGGTTAATATCGATCTTCATGCCAGTCAGTGTGTTGATCAGGGACAGCACATCCGCACCGCCTGCCTCGGCTGCCTTCGCCATCTCCGTGATGTCGGTAACATTCGGACTGAGCTTCATGATAATCGGCTGTTTCGCATGGCGTTTTACCTCGCGGGTGATCGCCTCCACTGCTTTCGGATCCTGTCCAAATGCGATGCCGCCCTCCTTGACGTTCGGGCAGGAAATGTTGATCTCCAGCATATCGACCGGCTGGCTCGCCAGTTTTTCCACTACATCGACGTAATCTTCCGTCGTTTTTCCACATACATTGACGATAATCTTCGTATCATACTGACGTAAAAACGGGATATCCCTCGATGCAAATAAATCATACCCCGGATTCTGTAAGCCGATCGCGTTGATCATGCCGCCGTACACCTCCGCAATACGCGGGGTCGGATTGCCTGGCCACGGCACATTTGCCACACCCTTGGTCACAACCGCGCCGAGCTTGTTCAGATCGACCATCTCGCCGTACTCTGCCCCTGAACCAAAGGTTCCGGATGCCGTCATGACCGGGTTTTTAAGCTCTACACCCG
The DNA here is from genome assembly GCF_027698965.1 of Clostridium fessum. Taxonomy (NCBI): domain Bacteria; kingdom Bacillati; phylum Bacillota; class Clostridia; order Eubacteriales; family Clostridiaceae; genus Clostridium; species Clostridium fessum. The sequence continues at coordinate 163,719 of NZ_JAQEQF010000006.1, read as the reverse complement.
CAAGATTGACTGCCATCTGTCTCATAATTCTACCTCCTCGGCTAAAAATACGGGACCATCCTTGCAGATCCGCTTGTTGTGTACATTGCTGTGGTGGTCTACATTCTTCGACTGGCAGACACATGCCAGACAGGCGCCGATTCCACATGCCATCTTCTCCTCCAGGGAAATATAGCACTTGATTCCCTTTTCTGCCGCATACTCCTTGATGGCGCGCAGCATCGGGGTCGGTCCGCAGGCGTAGATCACATCCGCCGTCAGGTTCTGCTCCCGGATCGCGTCCAGGACATTGCCCTTCGTGCCGGCGCTTCCGTCCTCGGTCGCCACAAAGACTTCTCCATATGCCTCAAATTCATCCCGGAGGAAGAGATTTTCATCCCGGTATCCTAAAATGATCTGTTTTTCGCAGTTTAACTGTTTCGCCATCTCAAGCATCGGCGGAACACCGATACCGCCGCCGATCAGAAATACATTTTCGCCCTCCTGCGGGAAACCATTTCCCAGAGGTCCCATGATGTCGATCGAGTCTCCGGAAACATATTTGGAAAATTCATCCGTTCCTTTACCGGCAATCCGGTATACGATCCGCAGGCGTCCTTCATCCGGATCTGCCTCGCAGATACTGATCGGGCGCGGAAGAAGTCTGGAACCGTCCTGGCTGTAGACCGAGATAAACTGTCCCGGTCTTGCCTCATCCGCTATGTCCGTCACGATCCACATACTGAAAATGCCAGGTGCCAGTTCTTCCTGACTATATACAACTGCTGTCTCTTTCTTCTGTGCCATGAGCTCCTCCTTACAGTACGCGTCCAATGTCCGCAATCATATCGATGACAGCCTGTCTCGATGCGTCCGCAAAATGCTCCGGACCGAATTTGGCGTATGCGTCTTTCTTGTATGCTGCGATGATACCGCGGGAAGAATTGACGATCGCGCCCAGTCCATCCTCGTTGAAGCAGTATTTTAAGTCTTCTGCCGTACCGCCCTGTGCGCCATAACCCGGAACCAGAAAGTAAGTCTTCGGCATCAGCTTACGCAGAATCTTGCTCATCTCCGGGTAAGTTGCGCCCACAACTGCGCCTACATTACTATAGTCGCCATCCATGGAAGCCTCCCCCCACTCAACGACCTTCTCCGCTACCAGCTCATAAAGCGGGCGGCCGTCCACCAGACGATCCTGGAACTCGCCGCTGGATGGGTTAGAAGTCTTTACCAGTACAAAGATACCGCGGTCGGATGCGTTGCACTCGTCCACAAATGGTTTCACGCCGTCGGTTCCCAGATACGGATTGACCGTCACATACTCGGTATTGAACGCGGAACAGGTCGTATTTCCAACCTTCACGCTGCCGAGATGACCGGTTGCGTAGGCAGCCGATGTGGAACCGATGTCGCCGCGCTTGATGTCTCCGATGACAATTAAGCCCTTCTGCTGGCAGTATTTGACAGTCCGGTCATACGCTTTCAGGCCTTCGATGCCAAACTGCTCATACATCGCAATCTGCGGTTTGACCGCCGGAATCAGATCAGCCGTCGCATCCACGATCGCACAGTTAAACTGCCAGATCGCCTCTGCCGCTCCTTCCAGGGTCTCTCCGAACTCCGCAAATGCTTTTTCCTTCACGTGCTCCGGAATATATCCAAGCATCGGATCCAGTCCTACACAGATCGGTGCCTTTGTCTTCTGAATCTTCTCAATCAATTTACTAACCATCACGTTCTCCTCCAGAGTATCTCTCATAAATAATCAACTTATTTTATCATAAGTGGAGGGCGCTTTCAAGGGCACGGAGCAAGGAAAAAAGGGTTTTTGCTTATGCCCTTTTGATTGCCCCGAAAGAAGCGCGCCAGCTGTCACGACATCGGACGGCTGGCGCGCTTCTCTCTTGAGTGTATCGTTTCTTTGAATAATTGGTTTTAAAATTACAAAATTAGTTTTTCTTGCTTAAATATAAACTATTTCAACATTTAACACAATGAATCAATGCATCTAATGCAGCGTCAACGTCGCCACATAATCTCCATTTTTGTAACTTTTAGCCGCAAAATGTTCCTCCGTCTCCGTCTGAAGTTCCATCCAGAGTTCTTCGGCGGCGAGCATAATGTGGGAGAGCATAATGCCGATGCTGAATTCGCGCATCGCATGGAAGCTTTTGCCCGGAAAGCGGGTTTTTAGGGCGAACACATAGATTCGGTCGGAATAGACGATGAAGCGCCACGGCTGGGTGTTCATCGCGGACGGTGCGAGACGCGCCGCACGGAGAATCGTCTTCATCTGCTCTCCGGCTTCTTCCTTGAAAATACAGAGTTCATTGAGCGGGAGGCGCTTTGCCAGCGGGCTTTCACGGTAGAGCTTGCCCTCCGGGTAGCCGAATGCGACCATCATCAGGCAGCGTTTGCCGCCGCGCACCTTCTGCGCCGGCTGCACGCTGCCCAAATAGCAGGTTCCAAGCCCTTTTGCCGTCATATAGAGCACCATCTGCTCCATCAGATAACCGGCATTGCGCTCGCAGCCTTCCTCCTGGTCCGAATAGATCGCCAGATAGTAGGGAGCATCCACCTTCCAGAGTCCGTGGACATCGGCTTTTTTCTTTGTATTGTCGAATATCACTGCCTCAACCCGGATCCGGTCATTTAACCGGGAGGTCTTATCAAAATAGGACAGGATCTGCCCACGCAGCTTCTCCGTGACCTCCCGATCGGTGTATTTTCGAACTGAATGGCGACATCCTATCGCCTCATACAAATTCATCATACCTGCTCCCCTCCTATCTTTTTGCTGCCGTTATCATGCGCATGACCCGCAGTATCTTTTTCTCTGCCTCTCTATGTGCATTCCAATTTCTATACAAATTCCGACCGTTTCAGCACCACCTTTAAATCAGTCCCGACATCAGTGGTACTACCACTACGGTCAAAAGACCGGCGACCGCAATTGACAAGCTGCTCATCGCACCCTCGATCTCGCCTAATTCCAGCGCCTTTGCCGTTCCAATCGCATGGGCTGCTGTTCCAAGTGCCAGACCCTTCGCGATTGGCTCTTCAATTTTAAATATCTGAAACAGCCAGTCGGCTATAATATTTCCCAAAATTCCTGTAATTATAATGCTGATAACCGTCAGCGTCACGATACCTCCCGCTTCCTCGCTGACGCCCATGCCAATCGCCGTCGTAATGGACTTCGGAAGCAATGTCACATAGTGCGTATGCTCCAGTTGAAAGAAACGGCACATCACATAGATACTGCCGACACTTCCCGCTACCCCTGCCACAATTGCAGAAGCAACCGCAATCAGGTGCTGACGCAAAAGCTCCAGCTGCTTATACAGCGGAATCGCCAGACAGACCGTTGCCGGTGTCAGGAAATAGCCCAGATACACCGCACCGCGGTTATACTCCTTATATTCTATATGAAAAACAGATAAAAATGCAATCACAACTATAATTGCAACCAGCAGCGGATTTAAAATCGCCCAGCCGGTCTTCTTTTTCAGCCAGACGCCCAACATATACGCGCCAACGCTGACCAGCATTCCAAAATAAAGAGAAGAATGAATCAGTCCATTCATGCTTTCGCACCTCCTTTATTCTTTCTGCGGATGATGCTCTGCGCCACGCACCCGGTCGCAACCATAACAAATACCGTCGAAATCACGGTAATCACTGTCAGCGGCACCAGGATGGACTCCGCCTCCTGCACGCTGTCAAGCAGACCTACACCTGCCGGTATAAACATAATCGGCATCGTATCCAGGAAGAAATCTCCCACTTCCGCCACATCTTCTGTATGTAATGCACCTGTGCAAAGCAGAAGCAGAAGAATGAACAATCCGTATACGCCGGACGGAACCGGAAACGGAAGCAGATAGTTCAAAAACTCTCCCAGCATTGTGATGCCAAAAATAATTGTCACTTCTTTCAAGTACTTCATGATGTCTTCACCTTTCGTATTTAATGCCTCTATTCTATCACTCCCAAATTTATAGGACAATATGAAAATTAGCATAAATTCTGTCAATTTCCTTGAATTTTTTGCGTCTTTTTTATACGATACAGGTAAGCTTTTCCGATTCGTAAAATCCAGACATTTTCGATCCAAAAAACGTGAAGTTTTTATCCGCAAATACGTTTATCTTTATGAAAGACTTATCTTCTCAGCTGCTTTTGTAGCTGGTACACTTTGTATTGCAAGAAAGAAAGGATTAGAAGTTATGAATTTAATTCAGACAAACTCTCTCTCTGCCAGACAGGCAGAACAGATCCTGGCACTGTTGAATGAATGCCAGAAGACGCAGCCGATCCACATTTCTTTTCCATTTGAAGACGGAAATTGTTTCCTGCTTCTTCTGGATGAATCAGAGACACTTGCAGCCATCATGGGAATGATCCTTCCACCGGATGGCTCTTCGGACGAGGAACCCGTCGAATGCATCGCCTTCACCCGCCCTTCCCTGCGCCGACGCGGATATTTTGCCGCACTCTTAGAAAAAGCCTGCGACATCTCCGGTGAGCACGATATTCTATTTCCGGTTGACCCGGAATCTGCTGATACGGCTGCCACGATGAAAGCCATTCACGCTGACCGCGTTGATCAGGAATATCAGATGAAATGGGACTTTGACCCGGCGGCCGAACGCTTTGACTCTCCCATGGTTGAAAAACGCCCGCTTACCTTTACCTGCACTTCTGCACCGGAAGGTGACGTCAACGAAAGTGTTGATCCCGACAGTTGCTGGGACTGCTTCCACAGCGCCGATGATCCAGATCCGGCCGTTACAATTCTGACCTATGAATTTTTAGAGACTCCGCCGGATCCGATGTGCTCTCCGGCTGCCGTGTGCATGGCGCGTATGCAGCCCGTCCCGGACGTTCCCGGCACATTTCATGCCTGTTTCTACGGTTTCCGGGTCCATGACCTCTGCCGCGGACTAGGAATCGGTGAAGCTGCTTTCTGTCTGGTCTTAAACGATCTGATCGCGCGCGGCTGCACCCGGATTGTTCTTCACGTCAGCAGTGACAATTATCCGGCACTCTCGATCTATAAAAAAGCAGGGTTCCGAATTACCGAAACCCTGTCCTATTTTATGTATTAAAGGTAACGTTTCAGTAGATCTGCGCATTTACTGCGCTGACCGTACGAAAACATGAGCCAGCAGGCAAAAATCCCGTTGCCGCAGGCAATTTTTAATGGATGATACATGGTCTATTCGTTTACATCACGACTATTCTTCCTGCGTCGGATGTTTTTCCTCAATCTTCTGACGGATGCTTAACATCTTGCAATCCGTCTCCGCGATGACATCCGCGCACTTTTTCAGCTCCGCACCGATCTCTGCGGCTTCCTGGGCATCCAGCTGCTTTTTATACTTGAGCTGGTGATCCAGACTCGCCCAGAAATCCATGGCGATCGTGCGGATCTGGACTTCCACACGGATATTTTTCTTACTGCTTGAAAAGAATACCGGTACTTCCACGATCATGTGGTAGCTGCGGTAGCCGTTTTCCTTCGGCGCCTTGATATAATCCTTGATCGCAATGATGGTCACATCATCCTGGCGTTCCAGCATCCGGCTGATCTCGTAAATATCGTCCACAAACGAACATATCACACGGACACCCGCTATATCATCCAGGTTGGACTCCATCGATTCGATCGAAAGCGGAAGTCCGCGCCGCTGCAGTTTTTCTACAATACTCTTCGGCTTCTTCACTCTCGCCTTGATCATCTCGATCGGGTTTCTTGCATTCCGCATGGAAAGCTCATCGTTGAGCACTTCCAGCTTCGTCTTAAACTCTCGAATCGCGCAGCTGTACTGCATCATCGCTTCCTGAAACTGCCTTGCCGTCTCCCGGAATGTCTCAGGAATCTCAAACACCTGAGGCGTATTGACCGCGAAATGGCTCAGCTCGCTGTTGGGATTCTGAGCAATATTCATTTGTATTCTTCCACCTCTTCTATATATCTATATTCTTTTATGCCTTCTCCACTGCGTCAGCCGCCGCATCCAGCCATGGGGATTCCACATACTCAACCAGCCCCTCGTCCACCTTGGACGCAATCGACGGATCGATCGGAATCTTCGCAAGCACCGGAATCTCATACTCGTCTGCCGTCTCCTCGATATGGCTTTCACCGAACACAGAAATCTTCTTTCCGCAGTCCGGACATTCCAGATAACTCATGTTTTCAACCAGTCCCAGAATCGGGATATCCATCTTCTTCGCCATGTTGACCGCTTTTGCCACGATCATCGAAACCAGCTCCTGCGGGGAAGTCACAATGATAATACCTGCCAGCGGCAGGGACTGAAATACAGTCAGCGGCACATCGCCGGTTCCCGGAGGCATATCGACAAACATATAATCAATGTCCTTCCAGAGTGCCTCGCTCCAGAACTGCTTAATCACGCCGCCCACAACCGGTCCACGCCAAATTACCGGATCCGTCTCATGCTCCAGAATCAGGTTCGAAGAAAGAATCTCTATCCCCGTCGAGGTCGTGCGCGGCAGCATCAGCTGATCCGCTGTCACACCTACCATGCCGTGAATGCCAAATGCCTTCGGGATCGACGGTCCTGTAATATCTGCATCAAGAATGCCAACGCGGTTGTTTCTCGCACGCATCTTACATGCCATCAGGGATGTCACCAGGGATTTTCCGACGCCGCCCTTGCCGCTGACTACACCAATTACTTTTTTAACTGAACTCTGTGGATTTAACGACACCCGGAAACTCTCCATCGTCCGGCTGGCACACGTTTCGCCGCAGCTTGAACAATTATGACTGCAATTCTCACTCATACATACTTCTCCTTTTTATCAGGTTGGATTCTGATCGTTCGCTGGTTTTCGTTTTTGCATCCTCTTCAGACGTTTTCCAAGACCAAAAACCTGTAACGCCCAAATCCTCCCCTGTCGTAATCTCCGTACATTTTACCATATTTTCTGCAAAAATGATAGGGGGCAAACACAACTGGCAGCGTTACAAAAGAATGTGCCGTTACTGTACACGTATGCGTGAACAGTAACGTTTTCTATGAGACAAAAACAGACAGCCCGTTTGCTGCACTGCATTCAGACTGTCTGTCTTTTTTATATCCTATTCATTTTTCTCTACAGATACGCCTGTACCATCGGGCGCAGCCGTCTTGCCATGATCGCCGCCAGAATGCAGAGAATATAATCCGCCGGCATCTCCGGCAGGCAGTAAACCAGCACAATCGCTTTCCAGCCGATCGGCTGCAGGGTTACGAGATGGGTAATCAGATAGAAATAAACCATTCCCATTCCATAATATACCACATATCCAGCCGTCGCCGCCATCATCAGCGCTCCCATTTTCCAGGAATTCAAACATTCACAGACCTTTCCCATGACCCACGCCGCAAGGAGAAATCCCAGCAGAAAACCAAAGGTCGGGCGCAGCAGATACGCCGGACCGCCGCCGCGTGCAAAGATCGGGACGCCCGCAAGTCCAATCAGCAAATAGACACCCACACTGGTAAATGCCCGTCTGGAGCCCAGCAGAAATGCTGCCAGCATCACGAAAAACCACTGCAAGGTGAAGTTCATGGTATCTGCGCCGGTCGGAATGACAACCTTGATAAATGCCCCCACGGCGACCAGCGCCGCAAACAGACCGCAAAGCGCCACATCCTTCGAATGTTCCCGGCTCCGCGAAACTGCTTTTTCTCTCATCTGTTTTCCTCCATCATGCATGATGCATTTTTTCATAAACGGTTCCTTTCATGGCATGCAGCCACCGTGCCCGCAGACTTTCGCTGTCCATGTATGTTTCCTTTTGCTCAAAACGAATCCTCCAGCATCACTCCGCCTGGAATTTACGGATCATCCGCACAAGCCCAAGACTCTCCATCCGTTTTGCAATCAGGTAAAAGAGTGCTGCATCCACCGGCCACTTGATGAGATTCTTAAGCACACGCATCGGCAGAAGCACCATCATTGCTTTTCCAGACATCATGCTAAGCCAGAGTGTGTTCAAAAATATGTTGCAGATCAGCGCCACCACCAGATCCGCCCAGAGCGCCCGGCGGAAGGTAAGCGGTTTCCGATACAGAATTGTGCCATATAGCACGCCGCCCAGCATCGCATTCAGCGTAAATCCCGGAAAAAATGCCCCCGTCGGCTTTACGACATATTTGACCAGGTCCAAGACTCCGCCATAGACCGCTCCAGCCACCGGACCGAAGAGGTAGTAGACAAACTGGTTGACTACACCGCCGAATCCGATTTTCAAATACGGACCAGCCTCAATCGTGAAGTATCCCAGAACAACGGAGACAGCCATCAGCATGGCGGCAGTCGTGAGTGTTTTCACGTGTTTCAGTTCCTGAAAGGATGCCTGATAACATACTGCAAATTTTTTCATAAAAAAATACCTCCTTTTCTGCAGATCTCTCGAACCACATCAGGAGATAGATTGTATCAACGATGCAGCGGGATGCGGAATACTGACCGCGAAACCCCGGAGGGTCTCTTCGTCCGGCTGACAACTCCCTGTTCAACCGGCACTTAACGCCTGTATTCCTACTCTGCGTTTTTTTTTATCTTTTACATCATACCACAATTTTCCCGCTTTTCAAGCACTTTATAAGCGCATCTGTCATTTTCGAACCAGTCAGCATTTACTCTTCTTTTTGGCTCTGTTCGCTGTATTCCCTAAATGCACGATCCATCTCGATATAGTTGCGTTTCAGGGAAACCGGCTTTCCGTCGCGGGTCAGGAAACAATGGCGGCTCTCGCCCACGCAGCGGATTGCGCCCGTTTCCTTGTCAAAAACCGTGTATTCCAGCGTCATGCGGATGCCGTTGTATTCCTTCATCTGAACCAGCACCTGCACCGTCTCGCCAAACCGCGCCATGCTCTTATAATCGCAGTGAACCGACAGCACCGGGCTTATGATCCCCTGTTTTTCCATGATGTCATATCCCATTCCCATCTGCTCCATCATGTCGATCCGCGCTTCCTCAAACCAGTGCAGGTAATTTGCATGGTGAATGATTCCCATCTGGTCGGTTTCATAATACTGCGCTTTGTGTTCGTAAATTTTCAGTTCCATAAAAACCCCTCTTTTCCATCTAAAAAGGGATACCTGCACAACTGCAATTTCTGCCGTTCTGCAATATCCCCCTCTGGTTCTGATATGTGTGTCACCGCCCGCACACTGTGCAGGAGATGGCTGATATCTTACTGTTCCAGTTCTTCTCCGAGTCCGCTCTCGATCGCCTCGGTAATCGTCTTCAGTGCTTCTTCCTCATCCGGTCCGTCGCAGGCAACCGTGATCTCGGTGCCGCACTTGATACCCGCTGCCATCACGTTCAGCACGCTCTTTGCCACAATATGTTTCTCCCCGCACTCAATCAGAGTCCGGCTCTTAAATTTCATCGCGGTCTGCGAAAGCACGCCAGCCGGCCGCAGGTGAAGTCCCGATGGATTAACCACTTTCACTTTCTTCGATACCATAGCTGTCCCTCCCTCGTCAATTCTTAGTTTTAATTACTCTAATTTTAGTCTAAGTAGGGCAGACTGTCAAGCGTTAGACCAGCACCTGCTGCGCGTAATTAACAGACGCCATCGCATCGCGGCAATACGCATCCGCTCCTATCATATCCGCGTATTCCTGGGTCAGAACCGCGCCGCCGACCATGACTTTCGCCCACGGTGCTTCCTTGCGGAGCTGCTTGATCGTCTCCTCCATGCTCGGCACGGTGGTCGTCATCAGGGCGGACAGACCGACCAGTCTTACATGGTTCTTGATCGTCTCTTCCACGATCTCCTCCGGAGCTACGTCCTTACCTAAATCCAGCACATCATAGCTGTAATTCTCCAATAATACTTTTACGATATTTTTTCCAATGTCATGAATATCGCCCTTGACGGTCGCCAGCACGATCTTGTCCTTCTTCTCTCCTGCTTCCCCGGAGGACTCCATCTGGTTTTTGATGACCTCAAACGCCGATTTTGCCGCCTCCGCACTCATCAGAAGCTGCGGCAAAAAGACGGTGCCTGCCTCAAAACCCTTTCCGACCTTATCGAGTGCCGGGATCATGCAGGAATTGATGACGGTCAAGGAATCCATGGTCTTTAAGAGTTCCCCGGCTGCCGATGCCGCCTGCTCTTTTAAACCTCTCTCCACACTGACCGTAAGCTGATGCTCCGGACCGGATGCCTGGCTGCCAGTGTCCGCACTGCCGGAAGCTCCAGCTGCACCTGCCGCCGGGGCACCCGAACCTGCGCTGCCTGCTGCACCTGCGCCGGAAGCTCCGCCCGCACCTGCCTTTGGAATCGCCAGCCGCGCTGCCTGCTCAATATAATCGCCGCAGTGTTCATCCAGTGCTGCCAGGGCCCGGTAGCTATAATAAGAACGCATCATTGCCGCCGAATTTGGATTGATGATCGCCGCGGTCAGACCGCTCTGCATCGCCATCGTAAAGAAATTGGAGTTGACAATCTCACGCTGCGGTAATCCGAAGGAAATATTGGAAACACCGAGAATCGTATTGCAGCCAAGTTCCTGACGGACACGGCGCACCGTCTCCAGCGTCACCAGCGCGCCGGTCGGCTCGGAGCTGATCGTCATACAGAGCGCATCGATCACGATGTCTTTTTTCTGGATGCCATACTTTTCCGCCTCCGCACAGATTTTCCGCGCGATCGCCATACGTCCGTCCGCCGTCGCCGGAATGCCTTCCTCGTCGATCGTCAGCGCAACCACCGTGCCGCCGTAATGTTTTACCAGCGGAAATACAGCGTCCATGACCTCCTGTTTGCCATTGACAGAGTTAATCAGTGCCTTTCCATTATAAATACGCAGCGCCTGTTCCATCGCCTCTGTGTCAGTCGTATCAATCTGCAGCGGAAGCTCGGTCACCGCCTGCAATTCCTGTACGACCTCGCGCATCATCGCCACTTCATCGATCTCCGGCAGTCCCACGTTGACGTCAAGCACCGCAGCGCCATTTTCCTGCTGGGTGATCGCCTCGCGCAGGATATATTCCAGGTTGTGATCGCGCAGCGCCTGTTTGAATTTTGATTTTCCGGTCGGATTGATGCGCTCGCCAATAATGACCGGATCGGTTCCCATCTCAACTACCGACGCGTAGGAAGTGATGAGAGTGTCATTTTTCGGCTCGATCGGCTTTCTCGTTCTGCCCTTACACATCTCTGCCAGCAGACGGATGTGCTCCGGGGTCGTACCACAGCAGCCCCCGACTGCCGAAACGCCCATCTCCAGCATTCCTTTCATTTCCTCGACAAATTCTGGCGGATCAATATCATATACGGTCTTTCCTCCCTCGCTTCGCGGAAGTCCCGCATTTGGATTGACAACCACCGGGATCGACGCATACCGAAGCAGTTCTTCCACAATCGGCTTCATCTGAACCGGACCTAATCCACAATTGATTCCGAGCGCATCCACGCCCAGACCTTCCAAAAGTGCCACAACGGACTTCGGTGTTCCGCCGGTTAAAAGTTTGCCTTTTCCATCGAAAATTGTGGTTGCAAAGATTGGAAGATCGGAATTTTCCTTTGCCGCCAGAACCGCTGCCTTGAGTTCATACGTGTCGCTCATCGTCTCGATCAGAATCAGATCCGCGCCGCCTCGCACGCCTGCCTTTACCACCTCGGTATAGATGGAGACCGCCTCCTCAAAGTCCAGATCACCCATTGGCTTTAAAAGGCGTCCGGTCGGTCCCAGATCCAGCGCTACATAACCACGGCCGCAGTGTTCTACCGCTGTCCGGGCATTTTTCATCGCCGCATCCACGATCTCATCCAGATTAAACTCGGCTGCCTCATTGTATTTCAGGCGGTTCGCGCCGAATGTATTCGATAAAATAATATTCGCGCCCGCGTTCAGATAATCCTCATGGATCTTTACCAGAACCTCCGGATGCTTGATATTCCAGGTTTCCGGCAGTTCGCCCGGTTTCAGCCCGGCTCCCTGCAGAAGACTTCCCATTCCTCCGTCAAATACCAGTATTTTATCGTTCCAATCTTCCCGTATACCCATGTCAGCTTCCTCTCTGTTTTTTGTTTCTTACTTATTTATCTCTCCGGTACAGGCAGTTTTTGTTTGAACAGACCTCACAGCCCTCTTTCACACAGCCCGCCGCTATCTTCGATACTCCGATGACCGCCGTCACCGACTTGGACGGCATCATCAAAAAACTTTCCGTCAATGTAATCCCCACCGTCTTTTCCGCTTCCAGTACCCGGCAGAAATCCGGCTGGCACGAAAGCGGCAGATCTCCATAACCTGGCGAAAAGCGGGGACGCAGATAGAGTCCTTCTTCTGCTGCCTCCGCTTTTAATTTGTCATTGATTTCATTGCAGTAACTCTCAATCCGTGCCGCCGCGCACGCCTGCAAGACAACCGCCCGGCTCATCGAAAGACGGCTGTATCGGCGCAGAAGCAGATCCACACCAGCACCCAGCGTCGCCGCAAAAAGGATGACCTCCTGGCAGTCCTTTAAATTGCGGCTGAGCGCCCGGCTTTTTACTTTAAAACACGTAAAATCAAGTTCTGAATCTGGCAGCAGCGTCAGCGGATAGCGTCTGTAAAAGCTCCGGCAGTTGACGGACCGCTCTAATTCTCCCAGACAGTCCTCCACCAGATCTTTCGTCTGCGGATCCGGCTCCTGCTGCCCTTTAATTCCTAAATACCGATATATTTCTCTCCGATTGACTTCCGCCATTACAGAATCTCCGACAGGTTGTTCTTAATCTGCGCCGCTACATCCGGTTTATTCATTGAATATACATGGATTCCATTTACATGGTTTGCAATCAGATCGATGATCTGCTCAGTTGCATAGGCGATACCTGCCTGCTTCATCGCTGCCGGGTTATCACCAAAACGATCTACGATCGCCTTGAAGCGTGCCGGAAGGTAGGTGCCGGACATGCTGCAGATGCGCTTAATCTGACTTATGTTTGTCACCGGCATGATGCCTGCGACAACCGGAACCGTGATTCCTTTTTCTCGGATACGGTACAGGTAATTATAAAGGATATTATTATCAAAGAACATCTGGGTCGTCACAAAATCACAGCCCGCTTCCACTTTTTCTTTCAGATGCCCGATATCCACCGTCTTGTTGACCGATTCCACATGTCCCTCCGGATAGCAGGCTGCGCCGATGCACAGATCCGGGCAGGTCTCACGGATCTCGCGGATCAGCTGGGATGCATACTGATAATCTTTTTCTACCTTGCCGTCTTTCGGAATATCGCCGCGAAGTGCCAGGACATTCTCAATTCCGTGTGCCTGAATCTCGCGCAGGACACTGTGCACCTTCTCACGGGTCGAGGAGACGCAGGTCAGATGTGACAGCGCCGGCACCTGGCAGGTGCTCTGGATATCCGATGCGATCTGGACCGTATACTGGCTTGTGCCGCCGCCTGCTCCGTAGGTCACGCTCATAAATGATGGATTTAACTTTGCAATCTCAAGCGCCGCTTTCTCAACGGAAGCGAAGTTGCTCTCCTCCTTCGGCGGGAACACTTCAAACGAAAGCGTCGGCTGTCCTTTGGCTAAAATATCCTTAATCTTCATCGTATTTATCTCCTGTTCTCATCATTTCGTCCGGTTCTGCCCCGGACCTCTATTGCCTATGTATTCTATATGATTTTTGCTCAGTATACCATATTTCCCCAATGAACGCCAGACTTCCGACAGCTATCTTCTGGATTGATTTTCTATATCTTGCCATAGGAAAAATCTATAGGAACCAAATAAAATACATAAACATACGATACAGATAATTAATTCCAGACAAAGCAAACAAAATCAGCAAAATCACCAGCACAAGGCTCATTTTCCCCTTCTTTTTCTGATTTTTTCCTTGCTGCACCGCGCTTCGTCTCTGCGTTGTCTGATACGACATACTGTTCTGGTTCTGTGTCCGGACGGATGCCTGTCTGCCTGCGCCTGCTGCTTTCTGCGTCTGGGAATATGCCTTCGCCCGGTCCGCAAGCGTGCGGATGGCATCTGTTCCTGCCCTTGCACTCGTTTCCCACGAGGCAGATCCCGCATTGTGATACTCACAGTCCGTCTCATGCGCCGGGTGACGCTCATTCAGATAATAAGTTGCATTGACATAGTTAGGATTCCGGATCCACTGTTTACAAAAAGAACAATAATGACCATACTTGATCGGATGGTCGCAAATCGGACAAATTCGTCTCTGCATGAAATACCTCCCCTCGAATCGAACATACTTTTTCGAAAACACCTCGTCAATTATTTTTTATTGTATCATAACTTTTTTACTTTTTTCTATATTTTCTCTTGTATTTTCTCCATTTCGTGTTAAAATACAAACGTCCATTACACCTGTCAAGACAGGTGTAAGCCATTTATTTGACCGGAATGGCTGAAACGATTCATTCCGTTCACAATTATTTTACTCTGGGAGGTTCTATCAACATGGAACGTGTGAAAGCTTTTCTGAAACGGAAGCAGGTTGTCATCTCCGTTCAGACGTATCTCATCGATGCGCTGGGCGCGATGGCATTTGGTCTGTTTGCTTCTCTTCTGATCGGTACCATTTTCGGCACGCTGGGGGAAAAAACAGGCGTTGTAATTTTTACTACGATCGCAGGCTACGCCAAGAGCGCGACCGGTGCGGCGCTCGGCGTCTCGATTGCCTACGCCTTAAAGGCACCGACGCTCGTCCTTTTCTCCGCCGCTACCGTCGGCATCGCGGGCAATGAACTCGGCGGTCCGGTCGGCGCGCTCGTTGCCACCATCATCGCAGCCGAGCTTGGAAAAATCGTCTCCAAAGAGACACCAGTTGATATTCTCGTCACCCCGGGCGTCACCATCATCTCCGGTATCCTGGCCGCACAGTTTGTCGGTCCGGGCGTCTCTGCATTCATGACCGCTTTCGGAAATCTGGTGAAGACAGCGACCGTTATGCAGCCGCTTTTCATGGGTATTCTGGTTTCTGCCCTGATCGGCATCGCCCTGACGCTTCCGATCAGCAGTGCGGCAATCTGCATCATGTTAAGCCTCGACGGTCTGGCAGGCGGTGCCGCCACCGCAGGCTGCTGCGCGCAGATGGTCGGATTTGCCGTTTTAAGCTTCTGTGAAAATAAATGGGGTGGTCTTCTGGCACAGGGACTCGGAACCTCGATGCTCCAGATGGGAAATATCGTCCGGAACCCGAAAATCTGGATTCCACCGACACTCGCCTCGATGGTCACCGGTCCGCTCTCCACGATGGTCTTCCATCTGGAAAATATTCCAGCCGGTTCCGGCATGGGAACCTGCGGTCTCGTCGGACCGATCGGCATCTACACCGCCATGCAGGGAAGTGGAAATTCGATGATGTGGCCGGGCATCCTGCTCATCTGCTTCGTGCTTCCGGCTGTTTTGACCCTGTTCTTCGGCGCACTTTGCCGGAAAGCTGGATGGATCAAGGAAGGCGATTTGAAACTGGATCTATAATTATAGCTCCATAAAACAGGCATTGAAATGCTCTTCATCCACCACTGTGTGGATAGCAAGCATTCCAATGCCCGTTTTTTTGATCCAGTTATCTTTTCCCTATTCCTTATCGTTCTTCTTTCCCCAGCAGCTCCCGCATACTTGCGAGCAGCTTCGCCTCTTTGTCTTCCTTATATTCTCCGAGCAGGACCTCTTCAAACTCCTTCTCCACCTTCATCCGGCGGAAATACGAGCTCATTTCATCCGCCATGCCGGAGAGCCGGTTTAACAGACGGGAGAAATCGCGCAGCATCACGTCGTCCTTGTGGTACGGATAAACAATGTCGTGGTCAACCTCACTCCACCCCTCCTCGAACAGCGTTCTCGCCTGAATCTCGACGTAGTAACCGCGGTATTTGATGATGTAGTGAAGGGAACGGTAGATACCGCCTGACTTGATTTCGATCACATTTTCATCGTAGATCCGGCTGTCCCCGTTTCGGCGGTATACCTTCGGACGCTCTGCAATGTAGCAGTGTGTCTCATCGTTGTCAAAATCGCGCTCACGGTCTTTTACATACTGCTCCGGGGCATTTTCAAACGCCGATGTGATGTATTCATGGAAATGACGCCAATCCTCACGGTACAGGAAGAATACACGGATACCGATAAGGTCCGTCACGTATTTCCAGTAATTATCAACTCCCAGCTGGGCAAATTTCTCCGGCTGCTCTTTTTTCTTGCGGATGATCTTCTCCAGCAGATGCCCCTGTGCCTTGGTACGGTAACGGTAGGAATGGATCCCCGCTTTTTCAATATCATACAGATACTTATCTACAAAATCCTTGCCAATCTCCCGCAGCTTTCCCTCGATCGTCGCATAATGATCCGCGATCGCAGTCAATTCCTCCCAGGAAACGCCCGCCGCGTCAAAGTCTTCCTGTTCGATCCGATATTTTCTTAAAAATAAATCTCTCTCCATTATCTCCTCTTTATCGGAAGCCCACTGAGCGCAGGAACCGGGCAAATGCCTCCCTGCCTTCCGGCGTACACTTATATACGCCCGCGTCTTCCAGTACCTGCTCAAAGACAAGACCTACCTCTTTTTGCAGGATTTCGTTTATATTTTCACTTGTTATATGCTCATACTTCGGCAGGAACTCATCCACCCAGTCCGCATGCTTTTCAAGCTCTGGATTGGAACGGATATCGCCTCCGGAAAGGATCGCCTCCGCCAGATCGGCAAGCTCCTGTTTCAATCTGGACGGGAGCACCGCCAGACCCATGACCTCGATCAGACCGATATTTTCTTTCTTGATGTGATGCAGCTTCGCGTGCGGATGGTAAACACCAAGCGGATACTCATCCGTCGTGATGTTATTGCGGAGCACCAGATCCAGCTCATAGAAATCGCCATTCTTTCTGGCAATCGGCGTGATCGTGTTGTGCGGTTCTCCGTCCGTCTCAGCATAAATAAAGGCATCCTCATCCGTATAGCTGCGCCATGCACACAGCACTTTTTCGCCAAGAGCAATCAGGCGGTCCGGATTCTTGGAACGGGTCCGCAGAACTGACATCGGCCATTTAACGATTCCAGCTTCCACATCCTCGAAGCCTTCCATCTCAAATTTCTGTTCAATCGGCGCTTTTGCCATCGCAAACGTGTAATGTCCGCCCTGGAAATGGTCGTGACTTAAAATCGAACCGCCGACGATCGGCAGATCCGCATTGGACCCCAGGAAATAGTGCGGGAACAATTTCACAAAATCAAACAATTTGACAAACGTTGCCCGTTCGATCTTCATCGGCGTGTGCACACCGTTGAACACGATGCAGTGCTCATTGTAATACACATACGGCGAATACTGAAAGCCCCACTGGCTGTCATTGACCGTGATCGGAATAATGCGGTGGTTATTGCGCGCCGGATGGTTGACACGTCCGGCATAGCCTTCATTTTCCTTGCATAAGAGGCATTTCGGATAACCGCTCTGCTTTGCCAGTTTGGCTGCCGCGATTGCCTTCGGATCTTTCTCCGGCTTGGATAAATTAACCGTAATGTCCAGCTCCCCGTATTTTGTATCCGTTTTCCATTTCATATCCTTGGAAACACGGTAACGGCGGATGTAATTGGAATCCTGGCTCAATTTGTAATAATAATTGGTTGCCGCCTCCGGCGATTCCTCATACAATTTCCAGAAA
The DNA here is from genome assembly GCF_027698965.1 of Clostridium fessum. Classification (NCBI taxonomy): domain Bacteria; kingdom Bacillati; phylum Bacillota; class Clostridia; order Eubacteriales; family Clostridiaceae; genus Clostridium; species Clostridium fessum. The sequence continues at coordinate 146,062 of NZ_JAQEQF010000006.1, read as the reverse complement.
TGTCCAATCACCTCGCTCGGGCGCGGCATCAGGCAGTTCATCAGCTTCGTGTCGAACAGATCGCGGTACACCACGCCGTTCTCCTTCAAAACGCCCGTCTCATGTGCATAATCAAGCAGGGCATTCAACGTCTCTTCCAGTGAAATCTCCCTGCATGCGCCCTGTGGTTCTTCATATTCATCCAGTCCCAGAACCTCGAGAATCTGATTCGTCACGTAAATGCGATCCGACTCCTGAAGAAGCCCCGTATTGACTCCGTACTGTACTAAATTTCTGATTGCTTCATATACTGCCATACCCCATCCTCCTGACTGAAAAACAACCTTGCTGTTTCATTCTTATCCTTTTATCATTATAACTTTATCGTTACTGTTCACGCATACGTGCCCAGTAACGGAATTTGCCGTGGCTTCGCATTTAAATACGGCAAATTCCTGCTGCCACCACGTTTTCTTACGGCACTTTCGGTTCCAAAAGTGCCTACCTGTGAACAGTAACACTTTATCTGCCCATCTACCACTGCGCCACCTTATCTCATGGCATTTTCGGTTCCAAAAATGCCTGCATATGAACAGTCACTGTACATCCTCTTACTCTTGTGGCTTCCATTTACATAAATTTTGTCAAATCCAGACATTTTAAGCGGTTTACCAGGATTCCTCCGAGAAGCCCAATCAGCGCCCCCGCTGCCGTTCCGGCTGCCAGAAGCACCGGAAGATAGTAGAACAGACTCGCATTTTCCACCACCAGCGCCGCCACGATAAGCTGCCCGATGTTGTGTCCCGCACCACCCAGGATGCTGACACCGGTCACGCCGAACCAGTCCAACCGGCGGAACACCACCATCAGAAGAAGGCTGACCGCAGCACCTGCCAGACTATACAGCATCATCGACAGGTTTCCAAACGTAAATCCTACCAGCACGATACGCACCAATGCAATCGCCGCTGCCGCACCGGCTCCCAGCAGATACAGGCTCACGATCGACGCCAGATTCGCCAATCCCAGCTTGATCCCCGGAACGCCCAGGTTGAGCGGTATCAGGGTCTCGACATAGCTCAGCAGAAATGCCAGCGCTGTCATCATTCCATATAAAGCGATTTTTCCGGCTCTGGATGTGCCTGCTCGTCCTTTTTTCTGCATTTCTTCCTCCTCTGTATACCTCTATAAATATATTAGTAAAAATTTTTAGTTTTGTAAAGCGCGTAACTGTTCACAGATAGGAATTTTCTGAACTAAAAATTCCGTACGATACAGTTCTGGCGTTACTGTTCACGCATACGTGCCCAGTAACGTTCTGGCTGCCGGTGCATTTAGTTTCTGGGCCGTAATCTTGACTTTCCTATCAACCTTTGTTAGAGTAGTTGCAGACATTTTTGCAAACATAGTTTCAAACCGAATTTTCGATATTTTTAAGAATGGAGCTCTTTATGAAAAAAAAGGATTTATCCGCGCTTCTGACACTTCTTGCCGTCGTATTTTTTGGCTGCGGCGCGGCGCTTCTTTTCAGCAAATCCCGCCGGGAGCCGATCAGCCGTTCCGCGTTTCTGCTGAATACATTTGTCAACATCACACTCTATGATTCGCAGGATGAAGCGATCCTTGACCACTGTGTGGACATGTGCCAGGAGTACGAAAACCGTTTCAGCAAGACGATCGAGGGCAGCGAGCTTTACAAGTTAAACCACCGCAGCGCCGACGAGACGACTTTTACCGTCTCCGACGATATGGCGGCGATGATTTCTGAAGGACTGCATTACAGTGAGGTTTCCCATGGTGCCTACGACCTGACGATCGAACCGCTCAGTTCTCTCTGGAATTTTACCAGCGACGAGCACGTGATCCCGGCGGAGGATGACATAACAGCGGCGGCAGAACGCGTCAACTGGAAAAATGTGAAACTTGACGGAAATACTTTAACCTTCCTCTCCCCGGACACGACGATTGACCTCGGCTCCATCGCCAAGGGCTACATTGCCGACCGCATGAAAGACTATCTGACCGAATCCGGCGTCGAAAGCGCCATCATCAACCTGGGCGGCAACGTACTCTGTGTCGGTGAGCGCACAAACCACCAGCCGTTCCGCATCGGGCTGCAGAAACCGTTTGCCGACTATGCAACGGTCTTTGCCGATCTGAATATTGATGACATGTCCGTTGTCTCCTCCGGCGTCTATGAGCGCCATTTTGAAAAAAACGGTGTCAATTACCATCACCTGTTAAACCCGAAAACAGGCTATCCGTACCAGAACGGACTGGTTTCCGTGACGATCGTCTCCCCGCGTTCGGTGGACGGCGATGTACTCAGCACGACCTGTTTCTCGATGGGACTGGATAAGGGCCTGGAACTCATCAATTCAATGGATGGCATTTATGCTTATTTTATCACGGATGATTATAAACTGATTTACTCGGATGGAGCGGAGGCATTTATTGATGAAATCAAAGAAAAATAGAAATGATTTTGTTTTGATTCTGGTTCTTCTAGCCGTCATACTCATCGGTTTTCTGGTTGTGCGCTTGCAGCGCCAGAAGGATGCTTTTACCGTTGATGTCAGTGTCAATGGAACAACCGTCGCCACCTACCGGCTGGATGAGGAGATAGACACCTGGATCGATGGGTATCAGGGGGGACAAAATCATCTGGTGATTCAAGATGGATGTGCCCGGATCGAAGAGGCAGACTGCCCGGACAAGCTCTGTGTGAAGCAGGGAACCGTTTCAGAGAGTGGGGAATCGCTGGTTTGCCTGCCGAATAGGGTGGTTGTGGCGGTTAAATAGATATGGTTTGCCAACACGGACGGAAGAAACGCCCAGCGGGTACGCATAATTGCGCCGCTGGGCGTTTTCTGTTTATTTTATTCCACAAATTTGATCGATTTTAAGCAGCTCTTCCTCGCTCAACGGTGCCCCATCCAACATTTTCAGATTATCTAATATCTGCTCCGGTTTGGACGCACCGATGAGAACGCTGGTTACCACAGGATCCTTCATGACCCATTTGAGCGCCATCTGGGAGAGTTTTTCGCCTCTCTGTCCGGCCATCTCGTTGAGGGCGCGGATCTGGCTGATTTTTTCTTCGGTGAGCTGGTCTTTTTTGAGAAATCTGCCGTCGGTCATGACGCGGCTGTCGGCTGGGATACCGTACAGATAACGGTCGGTTAAAGTTCCCTGTGCAAGCGGGCTGAATGCAATCAGACCTTTCTTTTCTTTGACAGCGGCTTCTTTTAAGCCGTTGTTTTCGATCGTGCGGTCAAAGATGCTGTAGCGGTTCTGATTGATGACGAACGGGCATTTCAGATCACGCAGGATCGCAGCGGCTTCCTGCATTTTTTGTCCATTGTAGTTGGAAAGTCCTGCATAGAGAGCTTTTCCGCTCTTAACTGCCTGATCGAGTGCTCCCATCGTCTCCTCAAGCGGCGTCTCCGGGTCCATCCGGTGATGGTAGAAAATGTCTACATACGGAAGTCCCAGGCGTGTAAGGCTCTGATCGAGGCTTGCAAGCAGGTATTTACGGCTGCCCCAGTTTCCATAAGGGCCGTTCCACATCTCGTATCCGGCTTTCGTGCTGATGATCAGCTCGTCTCGATATGGCATGAAATTTTCCTTTACAATCCGTCCCAGATTTTCCTCAGCACTTCCCGGCTCCGGTCCATAATTGTTGGCAAGGTCAAAGTGCGTGACGCCATTGTCAAAAGCGGTAAAACACAGCTTCCGCATTGTCTCATAGACGCCGGTGCTGCCAAAATTATGCCAGAATCCCAGCGAAACTGCCGGGAGTCTGAGTCCGCTGCTGCCGCAGCGGTTGTAGGTCATTCCATCATATCTTGCGTCTGCTGCCTGATACATATACTCTTTCCTTTCCTACTCCCGTCCAGCCTCTGCCTGAACCTCGCGGATAGCTGCGTCGATCTGTGCCTCTACGGATACCGGCTTCTGGACCGGTGCTTCCGGCTGCTTCTTTACTTTCTGTACGGTCAGCGGCATATTAACGCCCAGCGGATTGAGAACGATGCCCTTTGCCTCCTCCGGGAGTACCTGAGCCAGCTTGAGCGCATCTACGACAACCGGGCGGAATTTCTTCTCACGGTTGAAACGCTGGAACTCGATCACATCCGTAAAGATCGGCTGGAAAATATCTCCGCTCTTTAATTTAACCAGCGGAATGCCATTTCCTTCCTCTGGAAGCGGCACGATATAGCGGCCCTTCGTGAAGTGCGCGCCGATCTCCTCCTGTAAATCGTTTAATTCCGGCGTAATCTCCTGATTTGGCTGACGGCGCAGATCCTGCATATAGTAAAGCATCGTCAGGTGCAGCTCCGGGTTCTCCACCCAGACTTTTCCATTCTTGCTCTCCTCCGGGTCTTTGCGTCTTACAAACTCGGTCAGCTGAATCATCTTCTGCTCCTCGCCCACGTGTACCTGGATAGCATTGACACCCATCGTGTAAAGGCTGGTATAGAAAAGCAGAAGGCTCTTTCTGTCTACCTTCGCGATTCCTACCGGAATCTGCTGCTCTGCCAGCTTCTGTGCGCCTGCCTTTGCGCCCTCTTCGTCCGTAAACAGCAGGATGGCATCATCCATTGTTTCCGGATCACAGTATACATACGGCTCTTTCGTACATCCGGAAAGAATGGCATATAAGGAATCTGCCTCTCTTAACTTCTGTGCGAAGATATCCGGCTCCTGTTCATTCGTATTTGTCTGCTTTGTCTCGTTTTCCATCCGTCTAATCTCCTTTTTATTGAATCGTCATCAATGCCTCAAAATCAGCCCGTGCAAATCGGTGGTAAATCGTGTGCCCCATCTCCTCACGGATGCAGTAATCATATGCATCGATGCTGCTGTCTGTAAAATAAATGACATAATCAAAATCCATGCCGTCCGGCATCTGCCGACACTCATACGCACCGAATTTTTCAAACACAGCGGTAATCTCTTCCTTTGTGCAGGCGTGCTTTTCCCGAAACAACTGGATCAGCTCCTTTAAAAACGGCGGTTCCGGAACCTGCTCATGGACATACTCCACAAAATCCGGCGGGATCGTAAAGACGATCCGATCGGCGTGGATCCGAATCTGGGTATCTCCCATTTTCTCCTTCTTCGCCTCCAGCTCATGCCGTATCTTCTTCGCCAGCTCCCGGATATCCGTCTCCTGTATCTCCAGCATCGCATTCAGGGAAGAAAGCGGATAATAAAGGCGCATCGTCTCCCTGGCATAACCAAGTTTTAGCTGCGCCTCTTTGATCTGATCCGTCATATTTTGAATTAAAGCTTCCAGTCTCATGTCATACTCCTGCCTCGGAAACGAAACCTCCGTCCCCGGCATCTTTATTGGGTCGATTGAATCATTGATAAGTACCTTTTTCACAATCTCTCTCATTATAACAATTTACCGAAAATGCGTCAATATGCGGATATTTGCTTTTTCGGTTTCTGTACACGCATAGTTACTGGGCACATATGCGTGTACAGTGACACACATATGTGCCCAGTAACAGACCTCTACAAATAGCAGGTCGTAAAATGCGCCTCGCCCTCGTCATCCAGATCCATGAGCATGTAGCTCGGGCGTCTGCCCTCCTGGCGCGGAAACGAAAGACTGCCCGGATTCAACACAGTCAGATCCCCGCGCCGCTCCAGATACGGCTTGTGGGTATGTCCAAACATCGCAATCTGCACGCCGCGATCCTGTGCCTCATCGATCAGGCGCTCCGTCCCAACCGATACGCTATAAAAATGACCGTGGGTTAGAAATGTGCGGTATTTTCCAATCGAAATCTCCTTCTCACGGTCCAGATGGGAGAAAAAATCATTATTTCCCAGCACCATATAGACCTCGCAGTCCGGGTTCTGCTCCTTACACCACGACGTAATCATGTCCTCACTTCCCTCGGCGTCACCCAGATGAATGAACATGTCAAACGGTGCTTCATTCTGGATGACTTCCAGCAGATTACCATCCCGACGGTGGGTGTCGCTTGTAATTAATATTTTTTTCATCACTCGCCAAGCGCCTCCTTCAGCGCATCTTTCATCCGCTCCAGCGCCTTGCCCCGGTGGCTGATACGGTTTTTTTCCTCCATCGTGAGCTCTGCTGACGTTTTGCCGTACTCCGGCAGCCAGAGAATCGGATCATATCCAAATCCGCCGTTTCCAGCCGCTTCCTTTGCAATCTCGCCCTCCATCGCCGCTTCTGTGTGAAGCACTCTGCCATCCGGCAGCACTGCCGCGATATTGCACATAAAACGGGCGCTCCGCTCTTTTCCTTTTGCATCCTTCACGCGCTCAATCAAAATCCGGTTCTTTTCCTCATACGGTGTGTCCCCTAAATACCGCGCTGAATAAACGCCCGGCTCGCCGTTTAAATAATCTATCACCAGTCCGGAATCATCTGCCAGCACAATGCCGCCCGTCTTCTCCCAGACTGCCTTCGCCTTGATCTCTGCATTCTCGCGGAAGGTGGTTCCATTTTCCTCGATCTCGCCTTCAAATCCAGCCTCGCGCATCGTAACAATCTCACGGTTTAAATCCTTTAAAATCTCACGGATCTCTTTCAGCTTTCCCGCATTTCCCGTCGCAAATATAATTTTCTCGCTCACTTTTCCTCGCTCCTTTATCCTCAAACAGCATGGCTTTTCATATCCCGACATTCCGAATCACCGTTCTTCAAAAACGGCTTCCGCCATACCTTCACATCCGTACCAGCAATCAATTCCAGGAATCCACATTTCTCGTATACGCTTTCAAACACACATTGCAGTTTTGCTCCGCCTCCACGCGCTCCCAGGAGGAACCGCGGTAACTGATATAGCCTTCACCGTCGCTTAAATCGACCGTCAGTCCCTTATCCGGCGAACTGTACTCGATCGCCACCGGATGAATCGCTCCCGGCGTCGTGATCTCGACAATCACGGCAAACCGTTCGCCTGCCTCCAGCGTCACCGTCTTATCCAGCAAAACCGTATAATATCCGGCGTTCGCAACCTCCCCGGAAGCCACCTTTCTGCGCCGCCCGAACTGGGAGCTGCCCTCGGCGTCCGTCACGGTATATACCTGATACGATGTATTTTCCCCGGTTGCATAGAAGCCGACTGCCTCCAGCTCTTCTTTCTCCTCTGCCGTATAAATATTGGCAAAAAATGCCGATTCTTTTCCGTAACCGAGCTGCCCGACCCAGCCGCACAGATCTGCCTGGTAAATGTGGTCGTAATTATCTGCCGACTCGATACCGGAATAGAGAATGTTGTGGATCCCAATATTTGTATCATAGTAGGATACGTAAAAATACCCATCGTCCCCAAATTCGCCGCCCCAGCTGTTGGCGCAGATAAACGCGCCATCCCCCTCCGGAGGCTGGTTAAAATTGTCTCTCGAATAGTGGTCATCCCAGCCGATGATCACAACGTCATGATTTGGCTTCTCATCGCCATTATACCAGTACGCCCCTGTCTCTTTCCGGTAATAATGCGTATCGTCGCGGTCACTGACCATCGCCGTATACAGGGAGCTCTGAACGCCTCCGTACAGATAAACCGCCCGTTTAACCGCCTCATAATCCTTCTCCGGCAACACCTGTATCTCCTGCACATGACAAGCAGGGCTTAAACCGTCAGGCGAATAGCCGTCGCCGTATGGATCCTGTTCTTCCAGCACCGGCCCCTGCCACGCCAGCAGATACGCCATCGACATCGTATACTCACCCCCGGCATTCTGTGAAAAATGGAAGCTGTTCCGGAGGGACATATGATCCTCCGAAAAGCTGACATTCCACTCCGGCCGGACACGACTTTCCAGCGCCATCACCGATGCAAACGCCCAGCACGTTCCGAGACTCCCCTGGTTTTTAACCGCCGGTGCCCGGCCAGCCTTCCGGTAATCATAGGATTCCGGCAAAAACGTGGCTGGATCCTCTGACCCGGTCAGTTCCATTTTCCGGTTCTCTGCATCCCAATTTTCTTCATAGGAAAATACCTCCGTCACCGCCTCAAGCGGCACATACAGGATTCCATTTTCCCACTCTGGGGGTGCTGCAATCGTCTGGCTCTCCTCCCCAAGCAAAAGTTCCGGGCTTCCGACCGTCATCTCCGCATGAGTATTGCCGCGCTCCATCACAAGCCGGTTTCCATCGTAGAGAAGCGCCGCACAGGAAAGCGCGTCCGGCAGCATCCCATACGGTATCATAAACTGCCCGTCCTGCGACATTCTCAAGCTTCCAAGCTGCGGATCGACCATTGTTCCATCGACTTCCAGCGTGATCGGGCTGTCATTAATCTCCTCGGCCATCTGCTCATACCACTCCGGCTGCCACTCGGCGCTCTCCTCCGTCTTTTCCACCTGCTTCGGAATATGAATCAGACGGTTCTCGCGTACCAGAAATCCCAGCAGAAGCACCAGAAGCGCCCCATAGAAAACATTACGCTTCAACCTGATCCCCCGTTTTTCTTCTCGGCGGCTTCGGACCCATAAACTGATAATAATACGTCTTCATCATACCATTGTAGATTTTCCGGTTCTTGTCCGCTTTCCTGCCAATATAGCGCTCTGCGTCCTCATACGCGGTAATCAGGTACATCGACCAGGAATCCAGCGCCTTAAACCGTTCACCGATCGTCTTATAGAGCGCTGGAAGGTTCTTTTTCTCCTCGATACGCTCGCCGTAAGGCGGGTTTGTGATAATAAAGCCATATTTCTTCGGATGGCTCAGCTGCGCCACCGGGCGCTCCTGGAAATGAATCATGTGATCCACTCCGGCTCTCTCCGCATTTTCCCGCGCCGCCTTGATTACCTCTCCGTCAATATCGTAGCCCTGAATGTCTACCTTTACGGTATCATCCACCATCTCGGTCGCTTCATCGATCGCGTCGTACCAGCATTTCTTCGGAATCAGGTTTGTCCAGCTCTCCGACAGGAAGGAACGGTTCATGCCCGGTGCCATATTTGCCGCGATCATCGCCGCCTCGATTGGGAAAGTACCGCTTCCGCAGAACGGATCGACCAGAATCCGGTCCGCTTTCCACGGAGTCAGAAGAATCAGCGCCGCTGCCAGTGTTTCCGTGATCGGCGCCTTACTCGTCATCTGACGGTAACCGCGCTTGTGCAGCGACTCGCCGCTCGTATCGATACCGACTGTCACCTGATCCTTATAGAAAAAGACGCGCAGCGGATATTCATTGCCCGTCTCCGGCATCCGGTCCAGATCGTAATATTCCTGCATATGACGGGCAATCGCCTTTTTCATAATTCTCTGGATATCTGACGGGCTGAACAGCTTACTCGAAATAGACGACGCCTTTTTAACCCAGCATTTACCGTCCTTCGGAAGATATTTCTCCCACGGAATCGCACGGGTCGCCTCAAACAGCTCGTCAAAGGTCACTGCCTTGAAGCTTCCCACTTTTAAAAGGACGCGCTCCGCCGTCCGCAGAAAAATATTCGCACGGCAGATCGCCTCCGCATCGCCGATAAAGGTTACGCGGCCATTTTCCACCTCGGTAACCTCATAGCCCAGATCCACTACCTCTTTTTTTAACACTGCTTCCAGTCCAAAATGACAGGGAGCAATCAGTTCATATCGTTCCAATCTTTTTTCCTCTTATCTCTCTGTGGATTCATTGCCAAATCATTTCATGCAAAGAATCCTTTTATTTTCATTACAGTCTTCACCATTTTTATTCTAGTTGACTGGTCTGCATCTGTCAATGAAAAGCCGCGGCAAAAGTGTCTATCTCAGGCTGCACTGATACTTCCCCTGATAAAAGCGGTAACCGCCGCCCAGATTATAAACCTCATATCCCATCCGGTCATACCAGCCGCACACCAGAAGGCTTTCACTCCCCCGCGCACAGTAAAACAGAAGCGGACGTTCACCTGTAAGTGTCTGCCGGTTATCCTGAAGCCATAAAAATGGAATATTTTCCGCCTCGCAGAGGTGAGACACATTATATTCTTCCGGCGTCCGAAGGTCAATCAGCCGTCCCGTGTACCCTTGCTCCAGCCACGCGTCCAGATACCGCACCGGTATGGTCTGATACATCCGTCATCCCTCCTCATTTTATACAAAAACGGTTTCTGACAGAACCCGATTTCTTTTTTACCTCTATGTAATATTAATATATGCTTTGTCCGGCGGACAGGTGTCAGAGGAGATGCGGCAGCCTCTTCCATTGGCACGAAAGTACAAAAGACGAACAAATGCCGGGAAACGGTGGATATTCCGCATTCCCGGCATTCACTATTTTTTCTCTTATCTGCCTGTCTCATCAGTCACAATCGCTGTAATCATCCTCTGTCTTGTCCTGATACTGGTTTTTAGAGCTATTTCTGGAACGGTTCTGGCTCTGGTTCTGCATGCGGTTCTGGCTCTGGTTGGAACCATAATTAGAGCTGTTCTTGGATGCATTTTTGGTGCTGTTTTTCTCGGCACTGTTATCATAGTTGCTGTAACTGTTTTTGCTTGACATAAGTCATTCCTCCTAAATTCCTGCCCTGTCAGGTTTTCTACGTGTCGGTTCCGGCTTCCTGTGAACAGCCGCTTAACCGTCACTTTCTTGTTACAGGTCTTAGTATGGAATTTTACTGCGAAAGTATGCAGGGTAATTCTTACTTTTTATGCCAGTAATATTTTTTTGTTTCATCGGACGCAATTTCCTATGAAATCAAAAAACATCTGCATCCAACCCTTTTTTCATGAAAAGGTTCAATGCAGATGTTTCGTAAATTCATTCTTAACCCAGCACGTTCACAATCTTAACCGGTGTGCGGTAGTTCCATGGGGAAGTCTTGATGCCGGTCCTTTCAGTTGAAGCATGTACCACTTTGCCGTCGCCGATATACATCGCTACATGGTTGATACCTCTTCCGCTTCCGTAGAAAATCAGGTCGCCCGGCTGCATCTGGTCAGCACTGATTGCTGTACCCTGCTTGGACTGGGAAGTTGAAGAACGGTTCAGGCTCACACCGGCACCGTGCTGCATCACATATTTCGTAAAACCAGAACAGTCAACCCCTGTGTGCGGGTCGCTGCCGCCAAATTTATAACGTCCACCTACAAACTGCAGTGCATAATTGACTAACTGCTCTCTGGTCGAGAGATTGCTCTGCTCTGCGACAAATGCATCTGCGACTGCAGCTGCTTCCTCTGCCTTGCTGAGCATAACGCTACTCTGAACCTTCAAATAGCCTTCCATCTCACCGGCCGCTACCTTGATCCAGCTGTCATCTGCCTTTCCAACTACGTCATAGGACTCGCCCTTTTCAGCCATCGCTACTACTTCTGAGTTTTCATCCTCATCCGCATAGATCGAAAGGTCTGCTGCCACGGTTGCCACCATGTCGCTCTCATAACCTGTAGACGGCCCCGCAAAAGCTGCCTGCGCGCTGCCAATGGTCAGCATTGAGCACACGCATACCATACTGAAAAGTTTCTTTGTTCTATTTAAATTCATGCTTCAAAACTCCTTAATTAGATTTTGTGATTCCCGCAGATATTGCTGAAACAAAAGAATCGAGTCCCAATCGCTGTGGTGTTATCTATCGGTCGAAATGTTACATAATTATTAAATCTTGTTACGTTGTTATTATATTTTCTTTTCTTTTCGTTGTCAAGGAAATGACGGATCTTTTATATTTATTTAAGATTTTAATTTCGGACAAAAAAACGCAAAAATACAGGGAATTTCAACCATATTGGGACAAAATATTTTTGCCCCAGGCTGCCGAAATTCCCTGTATTTTCAAGTGTTTTTTATATCATCTCATATATAATGCAAATCACGATTCTGAAACATATTTCATAATTCTAAGATTCTGTCTCTGGCAAAATTTTATTTTCATTTTTCACCAGCCGTGTCCAGCGTAAACCAGAACTCCACACCGTTCTCATGTTTCTTCACACCGCACGCCTTATGGTGCATCTCCATGATCGCCTTGACGATCGAAAGCCCGATGCCGCTGCCGCCATATTCCCGCGTTCTCGCTTTATCTACCTTGTAAAACTTCGTCCAGAGGTTCGGAAGTGCTTCGTCCGGGATCGGATTTCCCGTGTTAAACACTTCCACGCAGACCTCTTTTCCATCGCGCCGGTGGTCAATCCGGATCTGAATCTTCTTCTCCCCGCCGCCCACATGATGAATCGCGTTCGTCAGATAATTGGTGATGACTTCCTCTATTTTAAATTCATCGCCCATGACGTAGACTGGTTCCTTCCCGTCAAAATCCACAGTCAGCTCATTCTGCTTAAGCAGCACACCGGAAGAAGAAATCACACTGGCAATCAGCTCCGTCAGGTCAAACCGCTCCACAGACAGCCGTTCTCCCCCAAATTCCAGCGCCGTCAAGGTCAGAAGCTGGCGCACCATCCGATTCATTTTCCCAGCCTCGTCCATGATAACGCCGCAGTAATAATCGCGGTTCTCCTTGTCCTCCGCCATGCCCTCGACGAGTCCTTCCGCATAGCCCTGAATCAGCGCGATCGGCGTCTTTAACTCATGCGACACATTCGCAATGAACTCCTTCCGCATCTCATCGATCTGCACTTTCTCGTCAATATCCTTTTTAAGCTGTGCATTCGCCTCTTTCAGTTCCCCGATCGTTGTCTTGAGGCGCTCCGAAAGCACATTCATGCTGTTTCCAAGCGTATCAATTTCCTCCGTCGAGCGGCGGCTTGTCTCATAGCGGGCATCAAAATCCAGGTTCGACATCTTTTCCGACAGCTCCGACAGCCGTTTGATCGGCATCGTAATGTGCCGGGTAATAAAATAAATCAGAATACTTCCCGCCAGAATTACCACGATTCCAACAAACATCAGAAACCGGTTTGAGATAGCCGCGCTCTCATGGATGCTCTCCATCGGCATCGTCATGATGAAAATGGTCGCATTATCCGAGAAAAATCCCCAGCTTTCCAGATAAAACGTCTTGCTGAGCGGGTCAAACGTCTTCTGAATCATGTAGTTGTCATATTCCCGCAATACATCCCGCTTCGCCCCCGCATGACCGACGATATAGCGCCGCACCCGGTCACGCATGACTTCCACATCCCGCGCCGAGGAGACGAGTGTCTGGTCACTCTCGCTGTCATATAAAAGCAGGGAAATATTCGACCGGTCACGCAGCTCGCGGATCACATTTGCCAGCCGGACACCGCCGCTCGAAGCTTCCTCCCCATCCAGTGCATCCGCCGATGCATCCGCCGATGCATCCTCCGAGTCATCCTCCAGCACCACCGTGTCACCTTCCGCATATTCACCCAACGCATCCTGTGTCTCATCGCCAGCCCTATCACCGGTTCCATTTTTACCAGACTGAGCCGAACCGCCATCCGCACTGTCCATATCAGAACTTCCATCTTTCGACTTCTGGTACTCTTTCCAACCCGAATTCAGCTCCGCCTGTGCGTCCTCCAGCGAACTCTCGCCATTCCGGACCTCATCCTGGATAATCGCGTCAATCGCCCGATATCCCTTTTCCAGCGTATGAATCTTATAATTCTGGTAATATCCGGACAGAAACCAGTTATTGATACACCAGATAAGCGCGATTGCAACCGTCATCAACCCGGCAAATATGATTGTAAATTTCCATCGGACCGAACGTTTCATTCGCTTACCTCAAATTTGTAGCCCATGCCCCAGATCGTCTTGATGTACTCGCCTTTCTCGCCCAGCTTACTCCGAAGCTTCTTCACATGCGTATCTATCGTCCGCGCATCGCCGAAATAATCATAATTCCATACATTATTCAGAATTTTTTCTCTCGAAAGCGCAATTCCCTGATTCTCTGCAAAATACGTCATCAGCTCAAATTCCTTGTAGCTTAAATCCACCGGTTTTCCATCCACGCTGACCTGATGTGCCGTCTTATCAATGTGGATGCCGCCCACATCGATCACATCCTGGCTGCCGCCGTTGCTGCGGCGCAGGATCGCCTCCACACGTGCGACCAGGATCTTCGGACTGAACGGTTTGGAAATATACTCATCCACGCCCAGATTAAAGCCCTGCAGCTCGTCGCTCTCCTCGCCTCTCGCCGTCAGCATGATGATCGGCACCTGCGAATACTTGCGGATCGTCTTCACAACCTCCCAGCCGTCCATCTTCGGCATCATCACATCCAGAAGAATCAGCGCAATGTCCTTCTGCTGGAAAAACAGATCCACCGCCTCCTCGCCGTCCCCGGCTTCCAGCACCTGATACCCTTTAATCGAAAGGAAGTCCTTCACCAGCTTCCGCATCCTCGCCTCATCGTCCACGACCAGTATTTTAATCTTATCCATAAAATCTTCACCTCATTTATTTTACTCTGCCGTGTATGACAGAACCTTTTTCCACGCTGTCATATCCTGATTACATTCTCAATCTGTCTGTATTTTAGCAGATTCGGGTGGGAGATTCCATAGGTTCACAAAAGATTCATAGTTTCTGCCACATATAGAAAAGAGAGTCCTTTTCCATCCTCCTGAGTTCCCCAATGCAAGCAATTTATATATTCAGTTGCCAAGGACAAATGGAACTTTTTCATCTCACACGCAAAACAGGACTGTCCGACAAAATCCAGTATTTCCCTGCATTTCTCATCCAGCCCTGTTTGCTTTCTATTTCACAGTCTTCCCAGGCTGTTCCATATCTTATATTTTATTCTTCGGTCTTCTCCGCTTCATCGCTCTCGACCACACCAATGGAAAGATCTTCAAGCTGTTTCGGATCAACCTGAGACGGTGCTTCCATCATCAGGCAGGAAGCATCTTTTACCTTCGGGAATGCGATGACGTCGCGGATGCTGTCTGCGCCGACCATCAGCATAACCATACGGTCCATACCGTAAGCCAGACCAGCGTGCGGCGGTACTCCGTATTTGAATGCGTCTAACAGGAAGCCGAACTGCTCCTGTGCTTTCTCCTTCGTGAATCCAAGAACCTCAAACATCTTCTCCTGGATGTCTGCCTGATGGATACGGACAGAACCGCCGCCCATCTCGGTACCGTTCAGGACGATATCGTATGCTTTTGCACGTACCTTGCCCGGATCAGTATCAATCAGCGGAAGATCCTCTTCCATCGGCATGGTAAATGGATGGTGCATAGCTACGTAGCGATCCTCTTCCTCTGAATATTCAAGCAGCGGGAACTCGGTTACCCACAGGAACTTGAAATCATCCTTCTTTAAGAGGTCAAGCTGTCTAGCGATCTCCAGACGTAAGTTTCCAAGTACATCAAATACAACTTTATCCTTGTCAGCTGCGAACAGAAGCAGATCGCCCGGCTTACCGCCCATAGCAGCCACCAGTGCATCCAGCTCTTCCGGCTTCATGAACTTGGAGAAGGAGCACTTGTAGGTACCGTCCTCATGGATTGCCAGATATGCAAGACCTTTTGCACCAAAGCCTTTTGCGTACTCAACCAGCGCATCGATCTTCTTTCTCGGCATAGCGCCCTGTCCTTCTGCGTTGATACCGCGGACAGAGCCGCCATTTTCCAGTGCACTCTTAAATACAACGAACTCGCAGTCTTTTACTACATCCGATACGTTTTTCAACTCCATGCCGAAACGCAGATCCGGCTTATCGGAACCGAAACGATCCATTGCCTCGCGCCAGGTCATACGCTGGATCGGAAGCTGCAGATCGTAATTGCAGATCTCCTTGAAGAGCTTCTTTAACAGACGCTCATTGACATCCAGAACGTCCTCAACGTCAACGAAGGAAAGCTCCATATCGATCTGGGTAAACTCAGGCTGACGATCGGCTCTTAAGTCCTCGTCACGATAGCAGCGTGCCAGCTGGAAGTAGCGGTCATATCCAGAACACATCAGAAGCTGTTTTAACAGCTGCGGAGACTGCGGCAGTGCATAGAAGCTGCCCGGATGTACACGGCTCGGTACCAGATAGTCTCTCGCGCCCTCCGGAGTACTTTTAATCAGAGTCGGAGTCTCAATCTCAAGGAAGCCTTCCTCTGCTAAGAATGCACGGGTCAGGATAGCCACGCGGCTTCTTGTCATCAGGTTTCTCTGGATATCCGGACGTCTCAGATCCAGGTAACGGTATTTCAGGCGAAGATCCTCTTTGGTTTTGGAGTTCTCCTCGATCGGGAACGGCGGTGTCTCAGACTCTGCCAAAATGCGGAGGTAATCCGCGCGGATCTCAATCGCACCTGTCTTTAAGTTTTCATTTACTGCACCGGAACGTGCCTCTACGCGTCCGGTTACGGCGATAACGAACTCGCTTCTCAGCTTTTCTGCCTTTGCAAAGCTCTCAGCGCCACAGTCAGCTTCCTCGAAGATCAGCTGCAGGATACCAGAACGATCCCGCAGATCCACGAAAATAATGCCGCCTTTATTTCTGCTCTTCTGAACCCAGCCCATAACGGTTACTTTCTCACCGATATTGGCAGTTCCCAGCTCGGTACAGCGATGGGAACGTTTCAGTCCTGCCATAGATTCTGCCATGATAGTATTTCCTCCGTTTATTATAGTTTTATCTGAAAAATTCAAAAACTGAATCACTTCAAACTGTCTTTGTAAAATTCCACGATCTCCTCGTAGCCGTCCTTCGCCAGCTGCTCCTTCTGGAATTTCTTGTTCTTGTTCATCTGTGCGACTGCCACGCGGGTGCCGTTAGCGCGCTCTTCCTGTGCTTTCTTTAAGACGGCACGGAACTGCTCGCCGCTTAAACCTTTCTCATACAGGAATGCTTTCTTGCCGGCTGCCTCCGGTACTTTGAAACCGGAATCCATCAGGATCGTGATGATACGCTCAAAACCGATGGAGAATCCGCACGCCGGTGTATCGACGCCGGTAAATTTGCCGATCAGCTTGTCGTAACGTCCGCCGCCTGCAACGGAGCCGCCGAAGCCTTCCATGGAAACCTCAAAAATCGTTCCGGTATAGTAGCCCATGCCGCGCACCAGCGTCGGGTCAAATTCAAGACCGAATTCGATGTCTGCAACCGCTTTAACTGTCTCCATGATCGTTGCCAGATTCTCTGCCTTTGCCGGATCCATCACGCCGGAGAGCTTCTCGCCCAGCGCGCGGACGCCTGCCGCATCGTTCTGAATCTCTGCCAGAAGTCCGGTGTATTTCTCAACCGCCTCTGGCGCATAACCTTCTGCAAGCAGCTCTTCGCGGACACCGTCCAGACCGATCTTATCCATCTTATCGAGAATGATAAATACCTTATCGGTCTCATTTTCCGGAAATCCGCTGTAATCTGCCATGCCCTTTAAGATCGCACGGTCATTGACGCGGACAGTGTATGCCTTGTCCGGGCAGATGCGCTTCAGCGCCTTGGTAAGCGCCAGAATCTCCTCGATCTCAGCCAGGTTTGTCGCATCACCTAAAATATCGATATCACACTGTACAAACTGACGGAAACGTCCCTTCTGCGGACGATCGGCACGCCATACGCTTCCGACCTGCAGCGCCTTGAACGGCGCTGATAAATTAGCAGAATTGTTTGCATAATAACGGCTGAGCGGCAGAGTTAAGTCATAGCGGAGACCACCGTCTACGACATCTGCCTCTGTCTGTGCTGCCTCGACGTTCAGCTTCTCGCCTCTCTTTAAAATCTTGAAGATCAGCTTCTCATTGTCGCCGCCCTGCTTGCTGGTCAGGTTCTCAATGTGCTCCACGCACGGAGTCTCGATCGCCGAGAAGCCGTATCCGCGGTAGGTATCTTTGATGATATTCAGCACATAATCCCGGATCTCCATCTCGCCCGGAAGAATGTCCTTCATGCCTGTAACTGGTTTTTTCTTTAAAGCCATGTGTCAAACTCCTTCTATAGTCTTTGTGAGTATCTGTAAATTTTTACTTTTTTCCGCCAAGCAGCTTCTCTTTCCGCCCGATCATCTCATCGATCCGGTCGATATACTGCTCAACTTCCTTGACGTTCTCCGCCCTCTCAATCCGGTTTTCTGCCGGGAAATAAACCTTGGTGGTCGTTCCCGCACCGCAGGCGGCGATCGTCTGTTTTTCTTCCATAATCAATATATTATAGAGACATTCCTTGCCCGGAACCGCATAACCGACATTTTCAAAATTGCCCGCCATATTTTTCTGGCGGTAGAGATAGTACGGTTTCAGTCCCATCTCCTCGGCATACTGCGCGGTCAGGTCAATCATCTCCTGTGTATTGACAATCTTCAGATTTCCGTAGCGCTCCTTATAGATATTCAGGCGCGCCGCGCGCTTGATCGCCAGCGAATGCACCGTCACGCTGTCCGGTCTGAGTGCCTTGATCTCCTCCATTGTCTGGCGGACATCGTCGATCGTCTCCTCCGGCAGACCCACGATCAGGTCCATATTGATATTGTCAAATCCCAGCTCCCGCGCCAGCAGGAATTTTTCCTTCACATCCTCCACCGTATGACGGCGTCCGATGAGGTCAAGCGTCGCCTGCTTCATCGTCTGCGGATTGATGGAAATACGGGAAATGCCGTGATTCCGGAGCACCTGCAGCTTTTCGCGCGTGATGCTGTCCGGACGTCCCGACTCAACGGTAAATTCAACTGCCTGTTCCACCGGGAATAATTCTTCCACCTTTGTCAGGATCTCATCCAGATCCTGCGGATTTAACGAGGTCGGTGTGCCGCCTCCAAAATAGATGGTCGAAAGCGGGCGATCCTTCATCTGCTCCGCCACATATTCCATTTCCTTAAAAAGCGCCTCTTTGTAGAGGTCCATCCGTTTTTCCCATTTCACAATCGGAAACGACGTAAACGAACAGTACAGGCAGGTCGTCGGACAGAACGGGATTCCCACATACAGGCTATACCCATTCTCATAATCGATCGTGGACAGCAGGCGTCTCTCGCGCTCCGCCACGTCGATGCTCAGATCGATCTTTTCCTTGCTGGTAAAATACGTCTCGCGCATATAGGTCTCGATCTGCTCGTCCGTCCATCCATCATACAGCTTCGTGAGCGCAATCTTCGTCGGACGGATACCGGTAAGCGTTCCCCACGGAAGCTCTCTGCCGGTCTGGGCACTCAAAAGACGGTATAACGTCTGTTTGATCTCATTTTTCGTCTCAAAACGGTTGGAAAAATCCGGATAAATCAAAGCAAAGTGAACAGCTTCTTTCTTCACCGGCGTCACATCCAGGGAAAACGAGTTTCCGTCCCGGACTCCCCGCACAATCAGATCCGCCTCCCCGGCTTCCTCCTCCTTGTGCGTAAATGTCTCGCCCGGATAAAATGCCATCAGGAGTTCACGGATATCCTGTTCAAAGGACGCGTCATTTAACAAAATCGCTATCATGCTTCGCGCCCCCTGTATCCCGCCAGCGGATTGTACTGTTTTTCGTCGGCGATCGTCGTATATCCCATATGTCCCGGATATACATTCGTATCATCCGGCAGGTTCAGAAGGATATCTGCCACCGAATGAATCATCTGACGTCCGCTTCCAGTCGGGAAATCGATGCGTCCGTAAGAACCTTCAAATAAGGTATCTCCCGAAAACAGCACCTTCTCTGATTTTACATAATAACAACAGGAACCTTCTGTATGTCCCGGTGTATGAAGCATCTGGAACGTGTAGCCCGCTGCCTCGAACGTCTCTCCATCCTTCAAAAGCATATCCGCTTTCAGATGCAGACCGCCGCCCTGAAACTGGACGGACAGGTTCTTATCCGGATCCGCCAAGACCGCCTGCTCCTGCTCACAGGCATAGACCGGCACGCCCAGATCCCGTCTCAGCTCTTCCATCGCCGTCACATGGTCAAAATGTCCATGAGTCAGCAGAATCGCCTTTGCCTTCGCTCCGGTCTGCGCCAGTGCATCCTCGATCCGCGCCGCCTCATCGCCCGGATCGACAATCACAGCTTCTTTCGTCTCCGGATGCACCGCAATATAACAGTTCGTCTGGACCATTCCCACGATCAGCCGTTTTATCTCCATCTTTTCCTCCTAATAATATGTGAAACTTTCACAGGGTGTAAGTACCTGTGAAATATAGAGAGAACCGCTTATCCGGCAGTTCTCTCTATATCTAATACTCCTTCAATCTGTCTGAGTTTATCAGATAATTTATTTAATTCCTCAATTCCGTGAATATCGAACGTCATGACGATCGTCGCCTTGCCCTGCTTGCTTGTCCGCACATTCATCGAGGTAATATTGATCTGGCGCTCGGTAAATACCTTGGAAATATCCACAAACATACCGATGCGGTTGTTCGCATAGATCTTGATTTCGGTGGAGTATTTTTCCGTGCCCGTCTGTGCTTCCGGCTGCTGCCACTCGGCTTCAATCAGGCGCTCACGCTCTTCCTGCGGCAGATTCATCACATTGATGCAGTCCGTCCGGTGGATCGAGATACCGCGTCCCCTTGTGACAAATCCGACGATCTCATCGCCCGGAACCGGGCTGCAGCACTTCGAAAAACGAACCGCCAGATCGTGGATTCCCTTGACAACGATACCACTCTTCGACTTCCCGGCTGCGATCACCGGAACCTTGTTTCCATCCGACGCCATGTTATCGAGGATCGTCGTGTCGGTTACTTCTTTCTTTAACTTCTTGTTGCGCTCATCCAGCATCTTGTTGATGACCTGTCCCTCTTTGAGAGCGCCATGTCCGATCGATGCCAGAACGGAATCCCAGTCACGGTACGCATAGCGCTTCATGACCTTTTCCATATATTCCGGTTTATTTAACTCCGAATAATTGATGTCCTTCGCCTTACAATATTTATCCAGAAGCGCACGGCCGCGCAGGATATTGTCCTCTTTCAGCTCGCTCTTGAACCACTGGTTGATCTTATTCTTCGCCTGTGTACTCTTAACCAGTTTCAGCCAGTCGCGGCTCGGTCCCTTGGAATTCTGGGAGGTAATAATCTCGACACGGTCACCATTTTTAATGACATAATCGATGTTGACCAGTTTTCCGTTGACACGGGCACCAACCATCTTGTTGCCGACCGCACTGTGGATCGAATACGCAAAATCGATCGGTGTGGAACCGCTCGGCAGGTTCTTGACATCACCCGTCGGGGTAAAGCAGTATACATCATCCGTAAAGAGGTCCAGATCACTCTTTAAGAGACTTAAGAACTCTTTATTATCGGACATATCCCGCTGCCATTCCAGGATCTCACGCAGCCAGGAAAGCTTTGCCTCGGCGCTGTCGATCGCCGCCTTGCTGCTGCCGCTCTCCTTATATTTCCAGTGTGCCGCGATACCATACTCAGCGGTACGGTGCATCTCATAGGTGCGGATCTGAATCTCAAACGGCTGTCCACTGCTGCCAATCAGAGTCGTATGCAGCGACTGGTACATATTCGGTTTCGGCATGGCAATATAATCTTTAAAACGTCCCGGAATCGGTTTGTACATCTCATGGATGACACCGAGCGCCGCATAACAGTCTTTCACGCTCTCCACGATAATCCGGACCGCAAAAATATCATAGATCTGATCCAGCGTCTTGTCCTGGTTTACCATCTTTTTATAGATGCTGAAGAAATGTTTCACACGGCCGTCTACCTTGGCTTCGATGCCCGCATCGTCCATATGTTTCTTGACTTCATCCATAATCTTATGGATAAACGCCTCCCTGGTGTCCTTACGGAGCGCCAGTTTTTCGGACAATTCTTTGTAAACCTCCGGCTGGAGATATTTGAGAGACAAATCATCCAGCTCGGTCTTGATCTTGGAAATACCGAGACGATCAGCAATAGGCGCGTAGATATCCATCGTTTCACGCGCCTTTTCTTTCTGTTTTTCCGGCTTCATATATTGAAGCGTCCGCATATTGTGCAGACGGTCTGCCAGCTTAATCAGAATAACCCGGATGTCCTTCGCCATCGCTAAGAACATCTTACGCAGGTTTTCCGCCTGAATCTCTACTTTATCGATCGTCCACGAGATCTGGGTCAGCTTGGTAACGCCGTCTACTAAAAGCGCTACCTCCTCGCCAAAGATCGCCGTGATCTCCTCCTCTGTCATGACCGTATCTTCCACGACATCGTGCAGGATACCCGCCACCAGAGTCTCTTTATCCAGCTCCAGATCCGCCAGAATGATCGCCACACAAAGCGGATGAATGATATACGGTTCACCTGATTTACGCCTCTGGTCCTTGTGTGCGTCATACGCGATCTGGTACGCTTTCTCAATCATGCTGATGTCATCCGACGGATGGTACTTGCGAATGGCGGCAATCAACTCATTATACAGTACCTCCGGACTCGTAAAATCCGCCGGCGCTTCAATTTCCTGATCCAGCTTTTTTATTTTATCCAAATTTCCCATATATGCCTCCTGACCCTTCCGTAGATAACTGAAACGCCTGCCGTTCGGAATCCGGAAAGCGGTTCACGCAAATGAAATAAAATATTATATAGAATATCCCTATTATACGAATATTTGACAAAAAATGCAACGGCAAACTATTTTGTTACTGTTCACGCATACGTGCCCAGTAACGGAATTTGCCGTGGCTTCGCATTTTAATACGGCAAATTCCTGCTGCCACCACGTTTTCTTACGGCACTTTCGGTTCCAAAAGTGCCTGCCCGTGAACCGTTACCTATTTTCCCTCATAGGTAATCAGGGCATCTACCGCATATCCGTTCAGTTTTTCGCGTCCCTTTAAGCCTGCCAGCTCCATCACGCAGCAGATTTTTACAACCTCGCCGCCCAGCTTCTCGATGAGCTTGATAATCGCCTCGGTCGTTCCGCCGGTTGCGATCAGGTCGTCAACAATGACTACCTTCTGCCCCGGTTTAATGGCATCCTCATGCATCTCCAGCACCGCGCTGCCATACTCCAGATCGTAACTTACAGATACCGTCTTGCACGGCAGTTTGCCTTTCTTGCGGATCGGCACGAATCCCTTGTGCATCGCATATGCAACCGGCACACCGAAAATAAACCCGCGGGACTCCGGACCAACCACGATATCATAATCCACGCCCTCTAAGGATTTCTGGATTCCGTCGATCGCAAGCTGCAGTCCGTCTGCATCCTGTAAAATCGTAGTAATATCGCGGAAAATAATACCCGGCTCCGGGAAGTCCGGAATGCTTCTTACATATTCTTCCAGCTTTTTCATGATTTTAACCTCTTTTCTATAAATTTTGTATCTCAATTTCTCAGTTTTAAATCGCCATCCGGCTCTTTTTCCACCGTTCTTCTCATTTTGCAGAAGTTTTCCCATGCTTCTTCTTCCTTATATACATAGAAGCCACAATCACCACCAGCACAAACAGCGCACCTCCGCTGATCAGCAGTCCCTCATGCAGTCCCTGCGGATAATACCTGAGTTCCACCGTATGGGTTCCCGCCGTCAGTTCCACGCCGGTAAATGCCTTCCAGACCGGACGCGTGATAGCTTCTTTTCCATCCACCGTGACCGTCCAGCCCTCGTCATACGGGATCGTGAGGAACAGCGTTCCGCCCTCGCCCGCGTCGATCGTGCCCTTCATCGCCTCCTCGCCCAATGTTTCCAGTTCAAATGGATGCTGGTTGAGGCGCTCATAGAGCGCACGCAGCCCGGCTTCGTCAAAGCGGTACGCGCTCGCGTCCATGCTTCCGGCACTGTCATTGCTCTCCAGCAGAATCAATGTGCCTGCCTTCACATATCCGGTTTCCACCAGATACCCGCGTTTCAACGTATCAATGCTGCGGCTCTCCCCGCCGACATCCAGTTTAACCGAATCAATCTGACGGTTTGCGACACTTATATAATACTCCCCATCCTCCGGTGCTGTAAAGGAAAAACGATTCCCCTGCTCCTCCCCGTCCGTGAAAATCAGGCACTCCGGCACGCCCAGCACATCCGATAAATCATTCTGGACATCCGCTGGCGAAGAAAGATCGCGCTTCCAGCCCGTTTCCACTATATCTGGAAGGATAAAGCCGAGCGGCAGCGTCCACGGATTCTCATAGAGGTACGTGTCACCTGAAAATGCATAGAGCGACAGGCGCGGATTGTCCTGCTTGCCCTCATAGAGTGCATATTTGATTGAAAATAACGAATCCACCAGCGGCGTACTTCCCACGATGCTGTATGCGTTCGTCGAACCTTCGCAGCCCATCTGTTTGAAGAAATCCGTCACCCCGGCATTTGCCACCGATGAAAACAGAGATACGGATGGAAAATGCATCCACGCGCCATCATTTTTCGTGCGCGCATTCGTTTTATCAATCCGGTAAAATTCCGTCTTTTTGAGCGGCTCTGTCACCGCTGCAACATCCTGATTGTCTGCCACATAATCAGTCCGGCTCGTCGTCGGAATACTCGTTGCCGCCATATTGGCAAGCGCCTCCACACTTACCAGCGCCATCGCCAGAAGCGCCGCCGTGAACGCGAAATGTTCTTTATTTTGATAGAAATAAAAGACGCCCAGATACAGCAGCAGAAGCACCACTGCCACATACCAGACAACTGGCTCAAACGCATCGTCCGTCACCAGCTTTTCTGCCAGAATCACGTAGCCAATCGCGGCGGATGTCACCCCGGCAAACTGCCGTTTGGATATTTCATCCAGATATAGATACGCCCGGAAACACATCGTCAGCACCAGCACGATATAGATAAACGACTGGCGGCACGGCAGGCTGTTCGGGTAATGGAAGCCATGCCAGATAAAATTCAGCACGTTGAACGAAAAGCTGGCATAGAAAAAGAGCAGCAGCACACCGTACACAACCTTTTCCCGGATCGCAATCCGGCGGTTCAAAAAATACAACCCCATGAAAATGTAGACTGCCACGCCGCAGTAGAGGTTCGGCCAATGGTCGAGTCCCGTCTCCACCTGTACATTTCCGATGTGCCGCGCGATCATGTCAAAGATCGGGAAGTAGATTTCCAGTGTGGTCGGAAAATTAAAATCGCCAGACGCCGTACTCTGCAGCGCCGCAATCTCCGGAAGAAGCACCGCAGCCGCCAGCGCACCCGCCAGAAGCGAATACACACCAAACAGGAAAAAGCTGTGCAGACAATCTTTCCATCCCGGCCGTTTCTCCAGAAACAAGAGCGCCACATAGTAAATCACCATGAAGAGACATATCATAATTGATATATAGTAGTTGGACAGGATTGAAAGTCCCAGCATCAGGCAGTAAAAAAGCCCTTTTTTTTCGCGCACCAGCCGCTCCAGGCCGTGCAGGATCAGCGGCAGCAGCACGATGCAGTCCAGCCACATGATATTCCAGCTATACGCCGCCATATAGCCGGACAGCGCATAGAATACGCCGAAATAGCACGCTCCAAACTTCTGCGAACCCGTGTGCTTTTTCAGATACCACGCCATCGAAAGACCCGCCAGACCGCTCTTGAACACGATCATGTAGGTCATAAATTCGATAATCAGGGACGACGGGCATAACAGCAGCAGCCAGTTGAACGGGCTCGCCAGATAGTACGCATAGAGCGCGGCAAAGTTTACGCCCATGCCGACATCCCAGCTGTAAAGCAGGCTCTCGCCACTTAAAAGCTTATGCCGGAATTCCGAGAAAAATGGCGCATACTGGTGGTACATATCCGTCCGCAGGAAGCTTTCCTGCCCAAAAGGGAAAATACCGCGGTATGCAAAAATCAGGATCAAAATCACCACCGGCAGGAAAAATGCCGCCAGGAGATCATCCGACGGACGGAAAACCGCAGCCAGGCGGCCCATTCCGCGGGGTGATTTCGCTGGTTCATCCCACTCATCTAATTCATCTAATTCTTCCTGCTCCCAGTCATCATCATTCAACTCATTAACGACATCTGCTCTGGACTCTGAAAGTTTAGATTTTCTGGCATCTTCTTCCTGTCTCCAGGCCGGCATTCGTTCAGCGCGTCTCATATCTGTACAGGCGGTCTCCGAATCCACGTCCGCACCTTCCCGCTCGTTCTCATACTCCTCTATTTTCCCCGTTGTCTCCGCTCCCGTAAGCTCCCTGAGTGCTTCTTCCAGTTTACTGGAACTTTCGTCTCGTTCTCTTTGCTCCATCTTCCCTCCATCCAGAATCCTGTTCAGGCGGCGTTTTCTCTACTCTTTCCGGCTTTTCCGGTCTGTCTTCAGCATCCATTTCCGCTGTCATTTCCCC
This sequence comes from Clostridium fessum, assembly GCF_027698965.1. Lineage (NCBI taxonomy): Bacteria > Bacillati > Bacillota > Clostridia > Eubacteriales > Clostridiaceae > Clostridium > Clostridium fessum. The sequence goes on along the minus strand of NZ_JAQEQF010000006.1, from coordinate 120,028 downwards.
ACACAGCCCTATTTCGAGGATTCTTTCTTTTTGAAAATAAATAATTTACTGCAAATATAATTCAGCACCAGCGAGATCGCTGATACCACAATCTTACAGATCATATCCTGTTTGATTCCCATGCCGTCTACCATCACGATCATCGCCACATACGTGAACACCGATGTGAGAATACGGCAGGAGAAAAACGAAGCCATTTCCTTAAGAAGATATACAGGGCGGAAATTGTAGCTTCGGAATACCCAGATCTTGTTTGTCACATATGCAAACAGGATCGCCGCCGCCTGACAGCAGATCGTCGCCATACGGTAGTTCATGCCGTTGTGGCGGAAAACCGCATAGGAAATCCAGTCCACCAGCGTCGTCAGAACGCCGAATATCAGATACGATATCGTCTCCCTGTTTACAAACTTCCCCCAGATCAGGGATAACTTTTCCTTTATCATCACTTTTTCTCCGAAAAAAGAATTGTATGGGCAGCGGTCCTTCGACATCCCCATACAATTCCTGTACTTTCTGTAACGCACCGGACTCTGATCCGGCAGTTTTATGATTGAAACGTAACTGTCTTCTGCATTTACAGTTACTCCTGCTATTACATTTCCTCTAACAGCTTGTTGACACTGACCAGCTTGACGCAGAGTGCAAACAGCTCGGTTGCAGTGATCAGATCCTGCAGTGGCGGATAAGATGGAGCAATACGGATGTTGCGATCCTCCGGATCCTTGCCATATGGATAAGTTGCACCGGCTCCGGTCATGACAACGCCTGCTTTCTTGCACTTCGCAACGATCTCCTTCGCACAGCCGTTTAGTGAATCAAAGGAAATGAAGTAGCCGCCGTGCGGTTTTGTCCAGGTACCGATCTCCAGTCCACCCAGCTCGCGGTCGAGAATGTTCTCAACTGCCTCGAATTTCGGACGCAGGATGTTGGCATGCTTTCTCATGTGCTCTACCATGCCGTGGATATCCTTGAAGAAACGCACGTGGCGGAGCTGATTCACTTTATCATGACCGATAGTCTGAATCTTTAACTGTTTCTTGATATCATCCAGGTTATTGTGGGAGGTTGCGATTGCCGCAATACCGGAACCCGGGAACGTAATCTTGGAGGTTGAAGAGAATTTGTAAACCATATCCGGGTTGCCGGCTTTCTTACATTCTGCCAGAATCTCCAGCACATGATCCTGCTCATCATCGTATAAATGGTGGATGCCATAAGCATTGTCCCAGTAAATACGGAAATCCGGAGCTGCCGGATGCATGCGTGCCAGACGGCGGACAGTCTGATCGGAATAGGAATTACCGGTCGGGTTGGAGTATTTTGGAACACACCAGATTCCCTTTACGGTCGGGTCGGTGGTCACATACTTCTCCACCAGATCCATATCCGGACCATCTGCGGTCATCGGAATGTTGATCATCTCGATACCAAAATATTCAGTAATAGAGAAATGTCTGTCATATCCCGGTACCGGGCACAGGAATTTAACCTTGTCAAGCTTGCACCACGGGGTATTTCCCATAACGCCATGAGTCATAGAACGGGAGATGGTGTCGTACATTACGTTCAGGCTGGAGTTTCCATAGATAATGATATTGTCAGCCGGGACCTCGATCATATCCGCTAACAGCTCCTTCGCCTCGCTGATACCGTCCAGGCCGCCGTAATTGCGGCAGTCTGTCCCATCTTCGCAGGTCAGATCACTGTCGCTGCTCAGTACGTCCATCATTCCCATCGATAAATCAAGCTGCTCTGCACTTGGCTTACCGCGTGACATATCCAGCGTCAGATTCTTGCCCTGAAACTCCCGGTACTGATCGCTCAGATCACGCTTAAGCTCCAGAAGTTCTTCTTTCGTCATCTCGCTATAAGGCTTCATCCTTCAACATCCTCCTTGTTTCTCTTATTTATTTCATCATAATTTCATAATCTGCTTTTCATCCAGCTCCCCTTGTTCAAGGGTTCGGAGCATCTCATCTAAGCATCGTTATAATAATAACATAGGTACAAAGGGCATGACAAGCATTAATTTGTTATGTCAGCACATAAAATTTGTTATATGGTACCGCTTGGTTTTTCCGATTCGGTGCATTTCACGGACACCAAATTATAATAAAAACATGATGTTCCCCCTTCTTTCATATACTTATGAAAATATATCTTTCAGGTCACATCATGTTCATTCATTTTCCCATGCATTTTGTTCCATCACGTTTCCGGCACATCATTTCCCCGCTGCTGGTTCCCGCCCTGTTTGCCGTCTCTTTCTTCGCCGGGCAGACTGCCGCGCATTTCCTGCGCCGTCCATCCGGGCACACGGTTTCAGCGCCTGTTATCGCCTGTGGCTCACTCCCGCCTGCCTTTGATTCCGGCTCGATTCCGGTTTCCGCAGATGGAAACTGGGGACTTGGATTTCCCAGTCCAGGGCAGACACCGGTCGGCAATGCCTCCGCCGACACTTTAAAAAACTTTGACGCTTTCTATGTAGGCGATACCTCCAAGCCCGTCATCTATCTGACCTTCGATGCCGGATATGAAAACGGCTGCACACCTGCCATTCTGGAAGCACTGAAAAAACACCATGTCCCGGCAACCTTTTTCGTCGTCGGCAACTATCTCGAAACCAGTCCTGAACTGGTAAAACAGATGATCGCAGAGGGTCACACCGTCGCCAACCACACGTATCACCATCCCGATATGTCCCGCATTTCCGACAAAGCAGCATTTGAAAAGGAGCTGACTGCCCTGGAAACACTCTACCAGTCCGTCACCGGGCAGACAATGAAAAAATATTACCGTCCGCCGCAGGGCAAATACAGTGAATCGAATCTGCAGATGGCAAAGGAGCTCGGCTACAAGACCTTTTTCTGGAGTCTCGCCTATGTGGACTGGATGCAGGATCAGCAGCCATCCAAAGAAGAAGCATTTTCCAAGCTTCTGACGCGCATCCACCCCGGCGCGATCGTCCTTCTGCACAGCACTTCGCAGACCAACGCTCAGATTCTCGATGAACTTCTGGCAAAATGGGAGGAAATGGGGTATCAGTTCGGGCAATTAGATGAATTATAAAATTATACCAGCAGCATTTTCCGGATAAACGAAAGGATCGCGCCTCCGATACTGCAGAACAGCAGAAATCCGTGGTTTGCATTGATCGCCTCCAGCGCCGCATAGCCGCCGTCCACAATCGGCTGTAAGCTGCCCGCATTCTTCGGCATCAGGTACGCGGCCGGACCGGCTACTAATACCAGAACAAGGATGATTATAAACGGGATAAATCCGCGCCCCGTATCGTATTTTTGCAGCCGTACTTTACCACCCGCGTGCTTGCCTGACAGAATCCACAGGCACCAGATCGCGCCCATCAGTACCAGAAATACGCCAATCCCTACATACAGCCCCAGACCATAATTTTCCTCGGTAATCATAGTTCCGATATAGCCCAGATCGTCGCCGCCATACCGAAATGCCTTCGCATTCGCCCAGGTGATTCCCGCCATCAGAAGAAAGCTGGCTGCCTGCATCACGCGCGCCATCAGCACAACCACGCCGGTTACTCCGGCTGCCGTCACATCCAGCACGGACGGACCGTCATTTGAGTCACTCTGCGTATGCGCCTCACTGCGCTCCGCCGCCCGTCTGGTGCGCTCTGCCTCCCGGGACTGGCGTTCCAGTTCCCGCTGGTGGCTGCGCTCCATCCGGTTTTTCTGACGCTCTGAGCGCTCCCGCTCCGACTCCAGAGCATGAAGGCGTTTTTCCATCTGCTTCTGCTGTTTTGCATCCCGCTTATCCTCTTTCGCGCTGGAAGAAGAACGTCTCGCGTCCTGTCGTCTGCGCGATGCCGCTTCACGGTCACGGCGGGCATCCTCCTGTGCCTGGGATTGGCAGCGTTCATTGTCGCGGCGCTCTTCCTCACGCTTCTGTGCGTCCTGACTCTGGCTGCTCCGCTTTTCCTGACTGTTTCGTTTCGATCCAGAGCCGGATTCCGCCTTTTTCTCATCCGATTCCATCCGAGCTGGATTCCGCTGTTCTGAATCACCGTCGTCATAGCTATTTTCCGGCTTTCTTCCCACCGTTTCCTGTTCTCGGCGTACTGTATCATTTACAAGCGGAGTTCCGCAGTTACTGCAAAAATTTCCAACTGCTTCCTGTCCGCATTTTGGACACTTCATTCTATTTTCTCCTTCCTCCAAACGATTCTTTCCATCCATTTCCGCACTCATTTCTGGCATTTGAAACGCATTTAAACAATGTACATTTTTTTTACACAGCCAGAACTTTATTTCCTGTTTCCCATGCCCAGCTGCCAGAATGCCACTGCACTCGCTGCTGCCACGTTGAGCGAATCCACGCCGTGCGACATCGGGATTTTCACGGTGTAATCGCACGCCGCGATCGTCGATGCCGCCAACCCGTCACCCTCGGTTCCGAGAATGATCGCTAATTTTTCTTCCTGCGAAAGCGCCGGATCCGCGATACTCACGGAACGGTCACTGAGCGCCATCGCCGCCGTGCGAAATCCCAGCTTCTTAAGCGTTTCCATACTGTTCTCCGCCCAGTCGCCCTTCGGAATGTACGTCCACGGCACCTGAAACACTGTTCCCATACTGACACGGCTTGCGCGGCGGTACAGCGGGTCACTGCATCCCGGTGTCAGAAGCACCGCATCCATAAAGAGCGCCGCCGCTGACCGGAAAATCGCCCCCACATTCGTAGGATTTTCTACATTCTCAAGAATCGCGATCCGTCTGACACCTGCACAGATTTCCTCGATCCCCGGCATTTTCTTCCGTTTCACTGCACACAGCATCCCGCGCGTCAGTTTAAAGCCGGTTAGGCGCGTCAGCACATCAAATGGTGCCGTAAACACAGGCACTCCCGCACACACCGGGCGTTCCAGAATCTCCCGCCCTTCTGTCTCAATATGGCGTTCTTCCATCAGAAAAGAAACCGGCTCATATCCCGCGTCGAGCGCCCGCCCGATGACCTTCGGGCTTTCCGCAATGAAAAGACCTTCCTTTGGTTCATTATAATGAAATAACTGCCCCTCGCTCAGCCGGGCGTAGATATCCAGTTCCGGCGCTTCCAGGGTTGTAATTGAAATATGATTCATTCTGCTTTTCACCTTTTTTAATATGGTTTTCATGTTCTATCGAGTATACCACATTTCTTACAAAAAGGAAGTGCCGATTATGGACGCTGACATGAAATCATTCCTCTATTCTGCGCATTCTATCATCCTCTTTCCGATTTCGTTCCTATTTCCATACAAATCTATCTTCGGCAAAGGATTTCGATTTGTCACATTAAAAATGGCAGCAAATAAAACGGTTTCAACAATAAATTTTCCTCTTTCCCCACATCTTTCTGTGACAGCAAATATAGGTTATGCACATTCCTTGAATATTTTCTGTAAAACTCTCGGATTGACTCATGTTTTCCCATTCCGGAAGACTTTATTTCAAAAGCATTTATTTTGCAACACACTTTTTAATGGCATTTTTATAAAATTTAATAAAAAATGCACCTTGGCACATTCTTTATGGAATAATAAAAAAAGAGTAGCAAAACTGGATTTACGCTCGTTTGCTACTCGTTTCGGTATTATTATATTTCCTGTTTTAAAAAAAGTCAAACCAAAAAAATCACCTGTCGGAAACAGGAATTCTGGTTATTGGTTCACGGGTAGACACTTTGGAAACCGGCACTCCCACTCTCCGCTTCAACGCCTCAATATACAGTCCCGCAAACCGTCCCGGTGTCACGCGATTGTGGGTAATGTAACCGATCTCCATATAATCGTCCACATCAAGCGGAATCGCTACAATATTCGGTCCGTTCAGTTCCTCATTGATGACACCGCTGCAGATCGTATACCCATTCAGCCCGATCAGAAGATTAAACAGGGTCGCGCGGTCGGACACCAGGATGTCCTTGCGGCTGTCCAGCGTGCTGAGGATCTCCTCGGAGAAATAGAAGGAATTGTGCTCGCCCTGCTCATAGGACAGACGCGGATAAGGTTCCAAATCCGACAGGGTGATGGAACTGCGGCTTGCAAGCGGATTGGCCGCACCGATAAATACATGCGGTTTTGCCATAAAAAGCCGCGTAAATTTGAGGTCGTGTTCCCGCAGCGTCTTGCGGATCACCGTCTCGTTAAAACGGTTCAGATACAGCACGCCAACCTCGCTCCTAAGCTTCGCCACATCCTCAATCAGCTCATACGTCTGCGTCTCGCGGATACGGAAATCGTACTCTTCTCCGCCGTACTCGCGGATCAGATCGACAAACGCCTCAACGGCAAAGGAATAGTGCTGGGTGGAGACACAGAACTGGCGTTTCTGCGGCACAGCGCCAAAATAGCGCTCCTCGATCAGGTTTGCCTGCTCGATCACCTGTCTCGCATACCCCAGAAATTCTTCCCCGTCCGGGGAAATCACTACGCCCTTGTTCGTGCGGGTAAACAGGGAAAATCCAATCTCATGCTCCAGTTCCTTGATCGCCGCCGTGAGGCTCGGCTGTGCAATATAAAGTTTTTTTGCCGCCCCGCTGATGGTTCCGGCTGCCGCCACCTCCACCACGTATTTTAACTGAAGTAATGTCATGCCCTGTTCTCCATTCTTACTGATTTTCTGTCATTTCTTTCTGAACCGCATCTGCCACAGAATTACATCAGACTCAAATCCGCCTCTAACGCACCTAGTCCACAAATTTTTCCGTCTCTTTCAGACGAACCAGCGCTCTCGCCATCGCCGCGCGGGTGCTGTAATACTCGGAAATACTCTGTTTCTGGCGCAGCCGCTCTTTCGCACGCTCTAATGCCTCCTGCGCCCGGATCCGGTCGATCTCCTCCGGTTTCTCGATCGTATCTGCCAGCAACATAACACGGTTGTTGGCGATCTCACAGAAGCCCTGCCCGACGACTGCCGCCTCCCACGGACCGTCCTCTGTCACCTGGAAACGCATTTCTCCCGCTTTGACTGCCACGATCTCGCTCTCATGGTGCGCCATGACAGCCATCTCACCGTCCACCGCCGGAAGGATCAGACAGTGGCAGACTCCCTCATAGAATGTCCGGTTGCTGGATATGATTTTTACATGAAAATCTGCCATCCGTTCCTACGCCTCCTGTTTCTCTAAAGCCTTCGCCTTTGCCACTACATCCTCGATCGTTCCGACATTGAAGAATGCTGCCTCCGGGTATGCATCCATCTCACCATCCAGAATTGCCTTAAAGCCCTTGACGGTATCCTTTAACGGCACATACTTGCCCGGTACACCGGTAAAGTTCTCCGCCACGTGGAACGGCTGGGATAAGAAACGCTGTATCTTTCTTGCGCGGCCGACGGTCAGCTTATCTTCCTCAGACAACTCGTCCATACCCAGAATTGCAATGATATCCTGCAATTCCTTGTATTTCTGCAAAATCTCCTGCACCCGTCTGGCCGTCTCATAGTGTTCTTCTCCGACCACATCCGGTTCCAGAATACGGGACGAGGATTCCAGCGGATCGACCGCCGGGTAAATACCCTGTTCTACGATCTTTCTGGAAAGAACCGTAGTCGCATCCAGATGGGTAAAGGTAGTCGCCGGTGCCGGATCGGTTAAGTCATCCGCCGGTACATAGACTGCCTGGATTGAAGTGACCGAACCATCTTTCGTCGAGGCAATCCGCTCCTGCAGCTCGCCCATCTCATTCGCTAACGTTGGCTGATAACCAACCGCCGACGGCATACGCCCAAGCAGCGCTGAAACCTCCGAACCTGCCTGTACATAACGGAAAATATTATCGATAAATAGTAACACATTCCGGTGCATTTTGTCACGGAAATATTCTGCCATCGTAAGCCCGGTCTCTGCAACTCTCATACGAGCTCCCGGCGGCTCGTTCATCTGTCCAAACACGAGCGCTGTCTTTTCCAGAACACCGGATGCCTTCATCTCACTCCAGAGGTCATTGCCCTCACGGGAACGCTCACCGACACCCGTAAAGATAGAATAACCGCCCTGCTCCATCGCAATATTCCGGATCAGCTCCTGAATCAGGACTGTTTTTCCGACGCCCGCGCCGCCAAACAGACCGACTTTTCCGCCCTTGGAATACGGCGCCAGAAGATCAATAACCTTGATGCCCGTCTCCAGAATCTCCGCGACCGGGCTCTGATCCTCAAATGGCGGCGGATCCCGGTGAATACACCAGTGCTCCTCACCATCCAGCTTTTCTCCTCCATCTACCGTCTCACCTAAAACATTAAACAAACGTCCAAGCGTCTTTTCGCCAACCGGAACGGAAATGCCTTCTCCCGTCGGTGTTACCTTCATGTCACGGCTCAAGCCCTCGCTTGCCGACAGCATGATGCAGCGGACGATATTATTTCCCATGTGCTTGGCAGCTTCCATCACACACGTCTTTCCCTGATTTTCTACTGTGAGCGCGTCCCGGATCTCCGGAAGGGGACCGCTCTCAAATTTCACATCGACAACCGGACCGGAAACCTGGACAATCTTACCTTCCGGCAGGCTGGTTTCAGTCTTTTTTGTCTCTGCCGCCTGTTCTCCCATCACACTCTCATCTCCTCTTCTCGTTCTCGTCTCTGTGCAGCCGCGCCGCCGCATACTTCGGTGATCTCCTGTGTGATCGCCGCCTGCCGCGCCCGGTTGTACATCGTATTCAAATCTTTTAAAAGTGCATCCGCATTATCCGTCGCCGCATCCATCGCCATCATACGGGCATTCTGCTCGCTGCAGAACGACTCAACCAGCGCGCCGTAGATAAATCCGGCTACATAGTTCGGAACGATCGCATTCATCGCTTCCTCCGGCGTTGGCCGGAGGGAAAACTCCTCCAGCCGCACATCGACCGGAATCGCCATTCCGTGCATATCCGGCTTGGTAATCGGAAGCACCCTTTTATCCTTCGCCACACTCTGCATCACATTTTCCATTCTTGTATACAGGACATGGATCTCATCCAAATCACCCGACAAATATCGTTCCAGAAGCATTCCTGCAATCCACCTTGCCCGGTTAAATGTCGGATCCTGCGCCGTATACTGGAAATTTTCTTCAATCGGGATGTGCTGGGAGGCAAAAAACTGCCGCCCCGTCTCACCGATGACAAACAGATGTACCTCGCGGGAAGGATCCTTTAAAAATGTATCCGCCATCTTCATGATGTTATGGTTATAAGCACCCGCCAGCCCTTTATCGCCGGAAATAACCAGCAGCCCCGTTTTCTTCGACTGGTGCCCTTCTTTTTCAAAATAGGGACTTTCCATGTTCGGCAGATGCCTCTGGATACGCCGGATGACATTTTGCAATGCATAGAAATACGGCTCCGTCTCTGCCAGTTCTTTTCTGGCTTTCTTTAATTTCGTCGAAGATATCAGGTACATCGCGTTCGTGATCTTGCGCGTATCCTGAATACTCCGGATCCGGTTCTGGATCTCTCTGAGTCCTGCCATCTTCCATCACCGCCTTACTGCTTATCCAGTTTTGCATCCGCTGTGGCTGCCTCCAGCGCATTTCCCTGTGCTTTCAGGAATTTTGCCTTGTACTCGCCCACCGCCTTCGCAATCTCGCGCTGGATATCCTCGCTGAGTGTCTTCGTCGTGCGGAGTGCGTCTCCCACCTGCGGGTAGGAGCTTCTCATATATTCGTAAAGACCGCCCTGGAATGTCTTCAGCTTTTCCTTCGGAATATCTACCAGCAGATGGCTCGTCGCCGCATACAGAATCACAACCTGTTCTTCCATCGAGAGCGGATGCTCAAGCGGCTGTTTTAACAGCTCCATCAGACCGCTGCCGTAGGTAAGCTGTGCCTTAGTCGCCGGATCCAGATCGGAGCTAAACTGTGTAAATACTTCCATCTCGCGGTACTGTGCCAGGTCGATACGTACGCTTCCGGCTGCCTTCTTCATCGCCTTGGTCTGCGCTGCGCCGCCGACACGCGATACCGAAAGCCCTACATTGACCGCCGGGCGCATGCCCTCGAAGAACAGCGAACTTTCCAGGAAAATCTGTCCATCTGTGATGGAAATAACGTTGGTCGGGATATACGCCGACACATCGCCCGCCTGTGTCTCGACAATCGGCAGCGCTGTGATTGAACCACCGCCCAGCTCATCCGAAAGCCGCGCCGAGCGCTCCAGCAGACGGGAATGCAGATAGAATACATCGCCCGGATATGCCTCACGTCCCGGGGAACGTTCCATCAGAAGAGACAGTGCACGGTACGCAACCGCGTGTTTCGATAAATCGTCATAGACAATCAGAACATCTTTTCCCTGATGCATGAAATATTCTGCCAACGCCGTTCCTGCATACGGCGCGATATACTGTAAGGACGCCGGATCACTCGCCGTCGCTGCCAGCACGATGCTGTACTCCATCGCCCCGTGTTTTTCCAGTGTATGAACCAGTCTCGATACCGTTGAAGCCTTCTGACCGATCGCCACATAGATGCAAATCACGTCTTTTCCCTTTTGGTTCAGCATCGTATCCACCGCGATCGAGGTCTTACCGGTCTGGCGGTCGCCAATGATCAGCTCACGCTGTCCGCGTCCGATCGGGAACATCGAATCGATCGAGAGGATACCGGTCTCCATCGGGGTATCAACTGACTGACGCTCGATAATACCCGGCGCCGGTGACTCCACCGGGCGGTATCCGGCTGCCTCAATCTCCCCTTTATTGTCGATCGGATTGCCCAGCGCATCTACAACACGCCCTAAGAATCCCTCGCCAACCGGGATACCTGCCATCTTGCCGGTCCGCATCGCGCGGCTTCCTTCTCCGATGGTGTTCGCATGCCCAAAGAGGATGCAGCCGATCTCCTTCGACCGGATATCCTGTACCATGCCTCTCACATCGCCGTCAAACGCCACAATCTCACCGTACATCGCATGGTCGATTCCATCCACATAGGCGATGCCGTCGCCCACCCGGCTGACCGTACCGATCTCACGGACCGAAATGTCGATTCCATCCAGATTTCCTTTCAGAATCCCGATGATTCCCTTCTGTGTAAGGAAATCACCCGAATCCGGCTCTTTTGCCAGATTCTTTAATTTATCTGCCAGCGCCCGTTTTCTTCCCTCCGTGCTCCAGTCATATTCCTCACTTCCGACCCGGAGGATAAAACCACTTCCAAGCTCCGGCTTTTCTTCCTTCACAATCCGGAGTTCCCGTCCCGGATATTTCTCCGAGAGAAATTTCCGGATTCCGGCTGCCTGTTTTTCATCCGGCTCTTTGACATATTCCAGCACACAGCGCAGATATTTATCCGGCTTTTCAAACGCCTCCGCTTCCTTAATCAGATCCGGCATCATTTTCATTGTCTGATCCTGTGCCAGCACCTCGATGATTCCCCGGACTGCCAGCGGAAACAGGCTACGAACCAGATCTTCCCGCTTCTCACGGGTCAAATCCGGATTTTCAAGCTCTGCCGGAAGCTGCGGTGTCGCAGCCAGTATCTCAGCCGCATGCTGCAGATCATCGACAGAAATCTTCTGCCTCTTTATTTCTTGTAAATAGACATCAAGTTTCTTCATTCTCCGTCGTACCCGCTTTCTTCAAAAACTCATCATAAAGAGCGCTGTCATCCGACTTCTTGTTCATCGAACCAGCCGCCGCGTCCAGAACCAGCGACAAAATTTCATGCTTCGCCTGTTCGAGCATCTTGTCCTTCTCCCGGCGTGCATCCTCGCCCGCCTTACGGATGACTTTATCTGCCTCTTTCTGGGCGTTTTCAATCAGCTGGCGTCCTTCCTCACGTGCACTCGCACGCGCCGCATCCAGCACCTTGTTTTTCTCTACTTCTATTTCATCCTGGCAGGCTGCGTATTTCTCTTTCTCCGCCTGCGCTTCTTCCTGCATCTTTTTTGCCTCATCATACTTTTCCTGAATGGCTGCATTCCGTTTATCGATCACTTTGTTGATCGGCTTAAAGAGGAAAATACGGATAATCGCATACCAGATTAAAAGGTTGATGATCGTAAAAACCAGGTTGATGTCCAACCGTAACATAGCCTTGCCCCACCTTTCGTTTTCTATCGTATCAGCTTAAAAGAATAATAATCAAAAGGGCAATAACGAAACCATAAATAGCAGTTGCCTCGGCAAGTGCCGCACCTAACAATAGAATCTTTGTGATTTTTCCCTCTGCCTCTGGCTGTCTTGCGACTGCCTCAGTCGCCTTAGATGTGGCGATTCCGATACCAATTCCGGCTCCTGCGCCTGCAAGAACTGCCAGACCTGCTCCGATTGCAATGATTGTACCCATAATAAAGTCTCCTTTTTGTAATTTTCTATTTCTCTTCTATTACTCGATTGATTCCTTGATAAAAAGCCCTGTCAGAAAGACAAATACATACGCCTGAATCAGACCGTCAAAAATATCAAAGTAAGCGCTGAACAATACCGGAAGCCCTACCGGAAGGATGTATTCAATCAATTTCATGATGACGAACGCGCCCAGCACGTTTCCGAACAGTCGCATACACAGCGACAACGGTTTGATAAATACCTCCATGATATTGATCGGTGTCACGATGGCGATCGGCTCTGTAAAGCTCTTTAACCATCCTTTTAAACCTTTGACCCGAATCCCTGCTGTCTCAATCAGCACAATACTCATCAGCGCCAGTGCTGCCGTGACGTTCAAATCCTTGGTTGGCGGCTTGAATCCCAGTATACCAAGCAGGTTCGCCACGCCCAGATACATCAGCACGGATGTCAGATACGGCGCATAGCCTTTTCCTTCCTCTCCGAGGATTCCCTCGCCAATGCCCTGCAGCCACGTAACAGCGTTCTCCAGAAGGAGCTGTCCGCGTCCGGGATGTTCAACTTTCAGACCGTGCGTCACAATCAGTGAAACCACGAGCACCACTGCCATCATGATCCATGTAACCACAACGGATTCTGATATGCCGATCCCGCCAATTGTAAAGGCTGTCTCACAGTTCAATTCCTTGATCAGGGTCGCACCCAGATCTCCCATACTGTCACTTCCTCTCTCCGGGTTGTTCTCCCGCGGCTGCCCCGGCTATTTTTCTTTCATTTCCCGATGCCGCCACGTGTTCTAGTTACTGTTCACGCATACGTGCCCAGTAACGTTTTCTCCTGTGTCTCCACATTCTTCCCGTCTGTTCCCGATCTTACTCCCGGAAATACAAATGGTAAAATTATATTTTTTTCCTATATCCATAGATAAAATGAATGGTGATAGTTATTGGTAATCGTTATTGTGGCTGGACATTTCTGGAAAAATACGATAAAGTGTGACTATATTTGGTAAATACACGTACAGATATAAAATCAGATAAACACTGTTTCAATCAGGCAGAAACAGTCCGACATACAGAAAGGATTTCAACTACATACATGGACATCAGTTTCGACTACTACAAGGTTTTCTATGAGGTGGCTCGATGCCAGAATATTACCCAGGCGGCTTTGAATCTCTGCCTCACGCAGCCAACCGTAACAAAATACATTCATAATTTAGAAGATATGCTTCAGTGCAAACTTTTCAACCGCTCCCAAAAAGGCGTGACCCTGACCGATGAAGGGCGGATCCTGTTCCGCCAGATCAACCGTCCCTGCCAGCAGATGGGACGAGCGGAAGAGCTTTTAAAAGAATACACGAACAGTCAGAGCGGCAAGGTTTCGATCGGTGCGAGCGAGCTGACAATGCGCTTCTTTCTGCTTCCTTATATTGAACAATTCCAGCAGCGTTTTCCGAATGTGACCGTGCAGATTCATTCCAACTCTGCGCCGATCACCGCTTCTTCCTTAAAGGCCGGGGAAAATGACTTTGCCGTCATCATTTCTCCGATCCACGAGATCATGAAGGATCTGGATCTGGTTCACGTGATGCCGGTTGCCGAGTTCCAGGACATCGTCATCGCCGGAAACCGTTTTTCCGAGCTGCAAAACCGCACACTCTCTCTCGAAGAGCTCTGTATGCACCCACTTGTCAGCATGGAGTCCGGCACAACGACGCGGCTTTTTTGGGACAATCTCTTTGAGGAACAGGGGCTGGATCTGCGCCCGAGCATCGAAGTTTCTTCCAACGACCTGATCGCCCCGACCGTATCCCACAATCTGGGAATCGGCTTTGTTCCCTCGGAATTTGCCCGGAACTACCTGATCAACTACCGCGTGTTCCAGCTTCACCTAAATATCCCTATCCCGAAGCGCCAGATCCTCGTCCTGCAAAACCCGATGCGCCCGCTGACGCCGGCGGCACAGGCATTTCTAGATATGCTGAAACAGCCGGTGCAGGAAAGTATAGGGAATGGACAGCCGGTCTTGTTACACCCATAGGGATTTTCACTAAAAATACCCTGTCGGTCGGATTTTAATGCTCCTGACAGGGTATTTTTGTTTGTAATCTACAAGCTTCTAACCTCTTCATATAAATGAAAGTGATTTTTTCTAAATTCCAGAAGCCCTTCCCGCTGCATTTTCCCCAGCTCTGCCGACAGCGCCGACCGGTCCACACCCAGATAGTCGGCGAGCTGCTGGCGATTGAATGGGATATCAAATCTCTCGCTCTCATTTTTTACCGCCTGATCGGAGAGATACGACAGAAGCCGTCCCCGGATGGATTTCGACGATGTATTGAAGATCCGGCGGGACAGCTGCAAGTTTTTCTGCGCCGAGATTGCAAGCAGGTTGCGGATAAGCTGCGTGTGATGTCCGCAAGAATTGGGACACTGCGACAGCATTTTTCCAACATTTAAAAACAGCACTTCCGTCACCTCCGCTGCAAACACATCGACCAGCAGCTTTTCCCCCGGCACGCACGCATATGTCTCCGCAAAAATCTGTCCCGGTTCTACCCGGTCCAGAATGCTGCGGTTGCCCCACAGATCATCGTTGACAATCATCACACTTCCGTGCATCACCACACCCAGAGATGTGACTGTATTCCCCGCGCGATAAATCATTTCTTCTTTTTCATAACTGCGTTCCTCCGCCCCCAGACAGGACAGCATCTCCCCGATTCCGGATTCGCCCGCGCCTCGAAACAGGGGGCTGCGGCTTAGAAGCTGCATTTCGAAAGGAGTTAAATTCAGGCTGGCGCCCGTTTTATAGTTTGATGCCATATAGATGTTGACCTTTCTGTTTTAACTAAGTGTTCTTATTATATCAAATATTTTTATATTTTTCTGCAATCTGATTTCCCGTTCTTGCACATCCATGCAACTTCTGCGATAATAGAAACATTCCTATATCAAATGAAGCTTTAAACCAGAAGATTTATCGGACAGGATATTTACATAAAGAGGAGACGTTCAAATGCTCGAGCCAAATCAGCTTCTTCAGACATATATCCGCCAATATCAGGCGGCAAGCAAGAAAAAACGAAAGACCAGTTCCCGCCCCCGCGATCTGAACGAGCGGACGAACCGGCTGTTAAAAACATTGAAACGCACCAAACCGACGCAGGTCACCAGCCTCTCGCTGGAGGAATGGCACCGCCAGATCAAAAATCTGGCTTATTTTGCGTACCGTTCGCACAACGATGCTGTCACAAAGCTCATTGAAAGCAGCCTGCTGCCACAGCTTATCCGCCTGGATGAGGCAATGTTTCTGCCCGCCCAGCGCGATGATATTTCCATGGATTTTCTGAATTATCTGGAAACAGAACTGGATGGTCAGCTCTGTACGCAGACACTTCTGGAACTTTACCAGATCTATAAGCGCTACGTCATCCAGTATAAAATCATGGATCTCGTCCCATCCCGTCCAGAGCTGGAATTTCCGGAAACTATGGCGATGAACCGCCGTTTCATTCTCCACATCGGACCGACCAACAGCGGCAAGACATTTCACGCGCTGGAACGCTTAAAAACAGCAAAAACGGGCACTTACCTCGGTCCGCTGCGCCTTCTGGCACTTGAGGTATATGAAAAAATGCACGACTGCGGCGTCCCCAGCACCATGCTGACCGGTCAGGAGTGTATCGCCGACGATGACAGCCGGATCACAGCTTCGACGATCGAGATGGCAGATTTCTCAGAGGAATACGATATTGCCGTGATTGATGAGGCGCAGCTGACCGCCGATCCAGACCGCGGGCATTGCTGGACAAAGGCGATTCTGGGGCTGAAAGCCCACGAAATCCATGTCTGCATGAGTCCCGCCGCTGAATCTGCTGTCACACACCTGATCCATCTATGCGGCGACAGCCTTGCCATCTGCCGGTATCAGCGCAAAACTGCACTCATCTGTGAGGACACGCCATTTTCCTTCCCGGAAAGTGTTCTTCCCGGCGATGCACTCGTCGTATTTTCCAAAAAATCCGTGCTGGATGTGGCGGGACGTCTGGAAGAAGAAGGTATCAAGGCAAGTGTTATATACGGAAGCCTGCCGCCGGAGATCCGTCGCCGCCAGATGCAGCTTTTTACCAGCGGCAAAACCAAGGTGGTCGTCGCCACCGACGCGATCGGCATGGGACTCAACCTGCCTGTCCGGCGTATCGTATTTGTCCAGACTCAGAAATTTGACGGCACCACCCGGCGCGGTCTGTCCGTACCGGAGATCAAGCAGATCGCCGGACGCGCCGGACGCTTCGGACTCTTTGACACCGGCTACGTCAATGCGATGGGGCAGGAATCCCTCGATTATATCCGGGAACAGCTTACTCAGGAGGAGGAACCGATCGAAAAAGTCAGCCTCGGTTTCCCGCAGATTCTCCTCGATCTGGACGAGCCGCTGGACGTTATCATCAAAGTCTGGAAATCCGTTGAGCCGACGCCTCCGTTTGAAAAGGTCAGCGTCGATGAGATTTTAAGCCTTTATGCGCAGGCAGAACGCCACAGAGACGATATCTACGGATTCGATGACAAACGGATTCTCTACCGCATGATCAGCTGTCCCATCGATATCAAGGATCATCAGGTTGTCCTGCAATGGCTGCGCTACTGCAAGGATTACCCGGCGGACAAACGCCTGAAACACCCGGACAAAGGCGCCGGTTCCAAGCTGGGGCTGCAGAAATACGAAACGTATTACCGCAAGCTCGACCTCTACTACCAGTTCTCCCACCGTTTTGACAAGATCATCGACGAGGACTGGCTCGAACAGGAACGCAGCCGCACTGAGGGTACGATCATGCGGTATTTGTCCAAGGGCAAAAAAAGCTACATCGCCCGCTGCCAGCGCTGCGGACGGATACTGCCGGTTGGATATCCGTTTAAGATTTGTGAGCCGTGTTTTCATCACAGTTCCATTATCGATTAGCCCCTGATTTTACCGTTTTATTTTCCGGCTGTTCAACACCACCAATGCTGTGAAAATCAAAAGAATGCCCAGCACATTTTCAACCCGCAGCATTTCTCCAAATACCACAATCCCAGCCACAGCTGCCACCATCGGCTCAGCAAACGCCAGAACCGAAGCTTTTCCTGCCTCCATCTGGCGGAGTCCCAGTGTGTAGCTTACAAACGGAAAAAAGGTAGATACAAGCCCCAGCGCCAGCCCTTTGCCAAGAAGCGCCGGAGAGGTCATCAAGCTCGAAAACACCTCCGGTAATTTTACAAAGGGAATCAGGGTGATGGTTACAGCCATAAAAAAAGCTTTATTCTGAGGTGATGATATGATAACGGAAGATGCCATGACGACATGGGGGATACTGTTTCGGGGCAGCGCATGACGTACTGCCTCTTTTTTCGAATTTATGCTATAATACAGAAAGAGGGAATTAAATTTCAGGAAAATAAGGAGAATTTCAATATGTATGATGTGTTAATTATCGGCGCCGGTCCCGGCGGTATCTTTTCTGCCTATGAGCTGATGGAACGTAAACCGGATTTAAAGATCGCTGTTTTTGAGGTAGGACATCCGCTGGAGCACCGTAAATGTCCCATTGATGGTGATAAAATCAAGTCCTGTATTCACTGCAAATGCTGCTCCATCATGAGCGGATTCGGCGGCGCCGGTGCATTTTCTGATGGAAAATACAACATTACCAATGATTTCGGAGGTACTCTCTATGAGTATATCGGAAAGAAGACGGCCATTGAATTGATGAAATACGTAGATGGAATCAACCTCCGCTTTGGCGGGGAGGGAACGAAGCTGTATTCCACTGCAGGAACAAAGTTCAAGAAAACCTGCATGCAGCATGGTCTGCATCTTCTGGATGCTTCGGTTCGCCATCTGGGTACGGATATTAATTATGTTGTTCTGGAGCACCTCTATGATCATCTGAAGGATAAGGTAGATTTCTATTTTGACTGTGCCATCGAAACCGTGGAGAAGACCGAGAAGGGTTACAAGGTTTACAGCGATGATACAACCTTTGAGGGTACGAAATGCATCATTTCCGCCGGACGGAGCGGCAGTAAGTGGATGCAGAAGGTATGCAGGGATCTGGATATCCATACGAATTCCAACCGCGTGGATCTGGGTGTCCGGGTTGAGCTGCCGGCTGAAATCTTTTCGGATCTTACAGATGAACTCTATGAGAGCAAGATCGTGTATCGCACGGAAAAATACGAGGATTACGTGCGCACCTTCTGTATGAATCCCAAGGGAGCTGTGGTAAATGAAAATACCAACGGCATCGTAACGGTAAATGGCCACAGCTACGAGGATCCTACAAAGCAGACCCATAACACGAACTTTGCCCTCCTGGTGGCGAAACATTTTTCAGAGCCCTTCAAGAATTCCAATGAATATGGAGAGAGTATTGCAAAACTCAGCAACATGCTGGGCGGTGGTGTAATTGTGCAGCGTTTTGGAGACCTGATCCGCGGAAAAAGAAGCACACAGCAGAGAATCAATGAATCTTTTACGGTTCCAACCCTCAATGCGGCAGCCGGTGATCTGAGTCTGGTTCTCCCGAAGCGGATTCTGGACGGTATTATCGAGATGATTTATGCCCTGGATAAGGTAGCACCGGGTACGGCGAATGATGACACCCTTCTCTATGGAGTGGAGGTAAAATTCTACAACATGGAGGTGGAAGTGGATCACAACCTGATGACCTGTCATGATGGACTCTACGTCATCGGTGACGGCAGCGGTATTACCCATTCCCTTTCCCATGCATCTGCCAGCGGTGTCTATGTGGCACGGCAAATCGCGGAGGCAATTTAATAATAAACGGTCAGAAATGTCTATTAAAAATGGATAAGATGCAGCCCCTATCGTCTGCCATCTTATCCATCTCATTTCACTTCTTTCGCTTACCAACATCTCATTCAGATGCATTTTCCTTGATTCCCACTCAGATCCCCAACTTCCGAAACAACGCATACAATTCTTCTGCCTCGTCCATCGAAGGTTTCCATCCATATTGTTTCAAATCGACGCGGTCGCCGTCCTCGGTGGAGTCCACCCGTATTCCATCCTGTTCCAGCAGTTTTTTCTGCTGTCCCGGATAGTCGAATGCCGCCGCGCCGCTTAGAAAGCCCTTGGAATTAATCACCCTGAATGCCGGGACATCGCCCAGGCGGTTGGTGCGGAGTGCATATCCCACCTGGCGGGAATGGCGCGGCGCACCGCACAGGAGCGCGACCTGACCGTAAGTCGTCACGCAGCCGTCCGGAATGCGCCTAAATACTTCTTCCATTCTCCGATAGATGTCCATAATTATTTCCCCAGCACCTCGTCCGCATGATCAAGTGCTGCCTCGATATTCGGGCAGAAATGATCGCGTCCGATCATATCCACAAATCCTGCCTTCTCCATCACGTGCATCGGCTGCTCGTTGACATGGGACAAAATCAATGTAACGCCGTTCTTCTGGCAGCGCTCATAGAGGGCAACCATCGAATTCATCGCTGTACTGTCAACCGCCGGAACGGCACGCATACGAAGAACCAGGCATTTCGTCTCCTCGCGGGTTTCAATCTGGTTGATGCGGTCTGCTGCACCGAAGAACAGCGGTCCCGTAATCTCATAAACAGCCAGTTCTCTCGGAATCTCCCGCAAACGTGCCTGTTCTTTCATGGCTGCTTCTTCATCTTCTGCAGCTGCCGCTAAGAGCTGTGCCTCTTCCACTGAAAGCTCTTTTCCGGCTTTTTTCGCTTTTCTTACTTCCTGCTCTTTGCGCTTCTGCTCCTCTACTTCTTCGACATAGAGCCAGCTTCTGACACCCGTCTCATCGCTCATCCGCTTCATAAACAGCAGGCAGGATAACAGCATACCGATCTCGATCGCTACAACCAGATCGAAGATAACGGTTAAGAAGAAGGTCATCACCAGAACCGCAATATCACTCTTCGGAGCCGTCTTGGTCAGACGGACGAAGGTTCTCCACTGACACATATTGTAGGCAACCATAAACAGGATTGCCGCGATGGTCGGCATCGGGATCCAGCTTGCACACGGCATCAGAACTACCAGAATCAGAAGCAGGACAACCGCATGAACCATGCCTGCAACCGGGGTACGGCCGCCATTTTTGACATTGGCTGCGGTACGCGCGATCGCGCCCGTCGCCGGAATACCGCCAAACAGGGCGGAAATAATATTACCCGCGCCCTGTGCCACCAGCTCCGTGTTGGAACGGTGTTTTCCGCCGATCATGCCGTCCGCTACCACGCAGGAAAGCAGAGACTCAATCGCCGCCAGAACTGCAATCGTAAACGCATCCGACAGGGAACCCTGAATCACATCGTAGCTAAACACCGGCAGACGGAACGCCGGAAGCTTGTTGCTGACCGTGTAAAGGTCGCCGATCGTATTCACATGCAGCGGCAGGAATTTTACCATTAAAATACCTGCAATAACCGCTACCAGCGATCCCGGAATTTTTTCCGTGATCATCGGCATCACGATCAGAATCGCCAGACACACCACGCCGACGATGATCGCATGCAGGTTGACACTTCCGAATCCAGCCGCGAACGCTTTCAGCTTCTGCATCGTCTCGATCGTCTCCATGCCTGCCGGATAGGTTACGCCAAAGAAATCCTTCAACTGACCGATGACGATCGTCACCGCGATACCGGAGGTAAAGCCGGTCGTGATTGTAAACGGAATAAACTTAATCAGTGAACCAAAATGGCAGAATCCCATGATAACCAGGATGATACCTGCCATGATCGTCGCAACTGCCAGTCCTTCCACGCCGCTCTTCGCCACGATACCTGCCACGATCGTTGCAAATGCCGCCGTTGGACCTGCAATCTGTACCTGGCTGCCGCCTAAAAATGAGATCACAAATCCGGCTGCAATCGCCGTGTAGATACCCTGTTCCGGACCTACACCCGAAGCCAGCGCCAGCGCGATCGAAAGCGGCAGCGCGATGATAGCTACGATGATACCCGCTACCACATCTGACATCAGCTGTGCGCCGGAATACTTCTTCAATGTTGTAAACAACATTGGACGTATTTTTTCCATACCTCAAACTCTCCCTTTTTCTTCCCAATTTAAATAAAAAGTAATTGCCAGCCCTAAAAAGGACCGACAATTACCTATTATACAGCAAAATAAGGGTGTGTCCAGTTTTTTCGAAGTTTTAACACAGGAATGCTTCCGACTTTACTGATGTGCGATAAAGAAGTAATAGAAGTGTAAAAAATTTTGCCGTTCCTATCCAGCACTTGCGCATTGTGTCGGACAGGTCGGGCGGTTATTCGGGCAAGTCCACCTTGCCAACAAAAGAATAATAAATCTCAATGTCCTGCCTACGGGTCTTGTTCTCGTCATAGCTGCACTCATGCACAACAATTTTCTCTACAAACTCCCGCAACAGAGTAGGGGTAAGTTCTTCAAAGCTGGTATGCCGCCGGACAACATTCATAAACTTTTCTGCGTTCACGGTGGCTTCCTGTGCTTTGGAAAGCTCCGCTTGGATAGCAGCGGCTCTTTCTTTCAGCTCCCGTTGTTCTGCTTCATAGTCTGCCGACAGCTCTGTGAAACGCTCGTCTGATATGCGCCCGGTCACGCTGTCCTCATACAGCCGCTTGAAGATAGCGGATAACTCGGCTATGCGTTTCTCGGTGGCTTCCAGCTCCTTTTTCTTGGCGGCGTTCCTGCGCTTGCCCCCGTCCTCGTTCTGCTCAATCAAGAGCTTCATAAACCGAGCTTCATGCTTTGCCGCATAGCTTGTCACTTTCCGCAGATTGGAGAGTACGCCAGCGGTCAAGAGGTCGGTGCGGATAAAGTGCGCCGTACAGTCATGGGTGCGTTTCTTGTAGTTGCCGCAGATATAACAGTCCTGCTTGCGCTTGTCCGTCTGGTATCGCTGCTGATACATGACACTGCCGCAGTCCGCACAGAACAGTATGCCGGAGAACAAGCCCACTTCATCATAGCGGTTGGGGCGTTTGCGCTGCTTGCGAAGTTCCTGCACCCGTTCCCATGTCTGGGTGTCTATGATAGGCTCGTGGTGGTTCTCGAAAATCACTTGCTTTTCCAGGGGATTTTCTACACTGTGCTTGACTTTGTAAGAGAGCTTTTCTGTCTTGAAGTTTACCAGACAGCCTGTGTATTCCCGGTTTTCAAGGATATGCACAACGGTATTGGTCGCCCACTTGCACTCATAGCCGGGGTGGTAGCGGCGGGTGCTGCCCGTCCTACGGTATTCCAGCGTCCCCGGCGTGGGGATTTGCTGCTCTGTGAGCATACGGGCTATCTTAGTCGGACCGTTCCCGGCAAGGCAGAGGTTGTATATCTGCTTGACTACGGGTGCAGCTTCCTCGTCAATAATGAAATTTTCGTCCTCGTCCATGAGGTAGCCATACACAGGCTTGCTTGTGATGGGCTTGCCACTCATGCCTTTTGAGCGTTTTACTGCTTTGATTTTCTTGCTCGTATCTCTCACCAGCCATTCGTTAAAGATATTCCGCAGCGGGGCAAAGTCATTGTCGCCCTGTGCGCTGTCCACTCCGTCATTGATAGCGATGAAGCGGACACCTTTCTGTGGGAAAATCATTTCCGTGTACATTCCCACTTGCAGGTAGTTTCGCCCTAACCTCGACATATCCTTTACGATAACTGTCCCGACTTTTCCGGCTTCAATGTCCGCAAGCATGGCTTGAAAACCGGGTCTTTGAAAGTTCGCACCAGAATAACCGTCGTCCGTGTACCAGCGCAGATTGGAAAAGCCGTTCTGCTTTGCATAGGTTTCAAGAATACGCTTCTGGTTGGAAATGGAATTGCTCTCGCCTTGCAGCTCGTCCTCATGGGAAAGTCTTGGGTAAAGGGCGGTAATTGGTTGTTGGTTGGTCTGTCTTAACATAAAATCCTCCGTTTCCGACAGCCAGCCCCACTATTCCGTACCTTGATTGTACCACATGGGGCGGCTGTCTGTATAGCGACAAAAGCGTCAAATCTGCTTCTTTATGGTCGGTCAAATCGCTGTTTTTTGTGTGGCAGCTTCCGCTTCCAGCACTTTCATCATCTTGTCGGCTGCGGTATCGGTTGCGCCCTGCTTGAAGAAGCCGGAAACGGTAAGGACGGAGTTGCCCATGCGGATTTCCGTCACACAGTCCGGGCGGCGGTCGGTGCGGTCATTGTTATTCTGTTTGTTTTCTGTCATAGGCAACTCCTTTCACTTCAACAGTTCTTTTAGTCCATTGAGCTTGGCTTGTGCCGTTTCCTTTCGGAAGTTCTCGCCTGTAAAGAGGATAGGCAGACACATTTCAAGCACTCGGTCATAGATACGGGCGTGGGCGGTGTCCTGTGGATTCTGCAGTTCCGTAAGGCTTAGATTGGTGGTGACAATCAGCGGCTTTCGGCTGCGGTATCGGCTGTCAATTACATTGTAGACCTGTTCCAAACCGTACTCTGTGCCACGCTCCATACCAAAATCATCAAGTATCAGCAGAGGGAAACGGCAAAGACGCTCGATATATTCGTTTCGCCCCTCAAAGCTGGCAGTTAAATCATTCAGTATCGCAGAAAAGTTTGACATGCGGACGGAGATTTCCTGTTCCATAAGGGCATTGGCAATGCACCCGGCAAAATAGCTTTTTCCTGTGCCTACCTTGCCCCACAAGAGCAGACCATAGTTGTTTTCTCTCATCTGCTCCCAATGCTCCACATATAAATGTGCCTTGCTCATCTGCGGGCATTTGCCGTTGTCATGTGCAAAAGTCCATTCCTGCATGGTGAGGTCGGTAAAGCCCCGGCGTTTCAGTTCCATAACGGTGTCAAGGTGTCGTCTGCGTTCCTCGGCGGATTCACATTCCAAACGCTTCTCCCGTTGGCAGTCACATTCTGTCGGGTGCTTGTCATGCCCCAACCATGCGGCGGTTTCTTTGGGAAAGTAGGCTTCTTTCGCCGTGCGGCACTTGCCGCAGTAAAGCAGACCGTCCTCGCCCGTGTAGTCCTCCGGCTCTGCGGTAGTAGTCATCATATTCAAAACGGTATCGGTAAAAAGTTCAGTCATAAACTCTCGCCCTCCTTAAAGGTGTAATCGGGTATGCCTTTTTTCGGCGGTTTCTTGGCTTCGTCCTCCTGCGCCCACTTGTATATCGTGGCTGCATGACTGCGGTATTTCGTTCCTTTGGACGCTATATGAGTAGATAAGCGGTCAATATAATACTCCCATTTGTCGGGCAGTTCCGCTTTCAGCTCGTCCAGTTCCGTATCGGAAAGAAAAACATTGTTGTATCTGCCATAGCTGCGGGCGGGGGCTTGTCCCGTTTCTAACTCTCTCTCTTTTTCTATCTCTATATCTATCTCTTTCTTTATCTCTATCTCTGGTGGACGAATGTCGGACAAATGTCCGCCGTTTGTCCGGGGTGGTGGCAAAGCCTTGTTTGCAAGCCTTGCCGCCCGTTTTCGTTCCGCTTCGGTAGAGGATTGCCCTATCATCAGTTCAATATCGGTCATGTAGAGCAAGCCGCCGTGTAGCTGCTCCACAAGCCCCAACTGCTGAAAAATCCCTAACGCCCGTTCCACCGTGCCTACCTGCTGACGGGTAAGAGTGGCGATCATCTGTGCTGTGTAAGGGATATTCTCGTCAAGCTGCAACTTGACGCCGTTTTTCAGCGATTTTAAGTGCAGCTTCAAGAGAATGTTGGAATAGAGAATACCGTCCGGCATACTCTCCAACAGCACGATAGCGTCATCATCAAAATAGCTTTCTTTCAGTTTGAGGTAGTAATATTTGCGGTTATCTGCCATAGGCGGTGTCCTCCTTTGGTTTCCAACGCTTGGAGTAATACCGGTGGCAGAGGATAATCACGGCTCGGAAACTCTGCTTGCAATCGTGGGTGCAGCCCCGGCAAAGGTCGTTATAGGTAATTCGGTTTCGGTGGTTGAGGAAAAAGCTCCATTCAAGCCGCCGTTTGTTGCTCATGCGTGGCATTGGTACGCTCCTTTCTGCCGTTTCCGTGGGTATCACGGATAGGGCGGGAAAACTGTATCTTCTCGGTATCATTTTCGGGGATTTTTTGCCCTGTACGCCCTGTTTTGAGGTCGTGGAGTATTGCGGATAGGGGTAAGGGCATATCCCTGTTTTTGTTTGGTTTCGGTATCATTTCGGGGCGGTTTTTAACGCTCCTGTTCATGCTTTTTCTGTCGGCTCGGCTCGCCGTGGTGCATTTGGGAAAGATTGCTTTTCATGGTCTGCAATTCCCGGACACGCTCTTTATTTGCCCGGTACTCGTTGTAAAGGGCGTTCTTCTCGGCGGTAAGCTGCTCGATTTCAGCCTGCAACGATTTATAGGTGGGCAGCTTGGTAATGCCTTTTTGCCGAAAATATCTTACGGCTGCGTCTGCTATGATAAAGTCGCTTTCATGCTTTTCCCGGTAGGCTTTGCGTGCCTTATCGGTTTTCTGCTTTTTCAATCCGTCACGCACATCTCTTGTCTTGGCATAGGCAAGCACCTGTTTCTGCAAGTCCTTTTTCTCACGGATAGCCGTTTCAATGGGCTTCAGCTTGGCGGTGCTGCTGTGTAAATCCGCATTGGCAGACACAAGGGCTGCGTCCAGTTCATCCGGGGTAAAGCCGTATTGCTCCATAGCGGCAACGGTAGCCGCCATCTGTTTGAGATTGTGGACAGCCGCCCAACGGTCATAGCCGATACCTTTTCCCTCGGCTCGCTTCGCCGCACGGTCAACCATTCTCTGAATGCTGCCTGTCGGGGCGATTTTCTGCGTTTTTCCTCGCTCTGTGCGGTTTGTTTCAGCGGTATGGTATTGGGGTATGGGTGCGGTCTTTTCGGCGGCTCTGTGGGCGTTCTGCTCCAAAAGGGCAAGAACGGCGGCACGGTTAAAATCATCTCCCAGTTTTCGGGCAGTAATGGGTTTCGTCCTGTCCGGGGTAAGGTAGGACAACCGCCCTCGGCTCTCTTTGACGATCACACCCTGCCGCAGAAGTAAAGCGGAGAACTCGTCAAAAGTAGTAGCTTCGCTCATGGCGTTCCGTATGGTCTGCCGCAGCTTCGCCTTGTCGGTTTCAAACTTGGTCTGCTTTGCAGGCTGCCCCTCGGCTGCAAGGGTGGCATTTTCCTTGTCAAGTTTGGCTTGTCCTTTCTTCTGCGCCCAATACTCACGCTCGGTAATGCGGTTTTTACTGCCATGGAGCAGGTCGATTTGATAGAGATTTTCCCGGTAGCACATCTCCATGACCTCGGCTTTGAAGTATTCCATAGCAGCGTCCGTGCAGCGATGTTTGCACCCGGCACGGGTATCTGCCGGTCTGTCCATGTAGGGCAGCAAGGGTACTTCCTCAATACGCAGAGAATTGATAACGATATGAACATGGATATTGCCGCTGTGGTTGTGTCCGTCCGGGTGGGTGCAGACAATGGCTTGGTGTCCGGGGAAATGCTCGGCACAAAATTCCTCTCCCAATGCTTGCGCCCGGTCTACGGTCAAGCCGTTGTCCGCTGCGTCCCGTGGGTCAAAGGAAATGATATAGTGGTGGCTTTTCACATCTTCCCGTTTTTGGTTTTTACCGTATCGGAGATTTGCCCGCATACAGGCAACGGCAAAATCTTCCTTGCCGCAGTTCAGCGTGGCTATCCGATAATCCTCCCGGAGTATGAGCCGCCCGGTTTCGTCAAGGGTGGGCTTCATGGTAAACTCGTCATGCTCAAAGGTTAGATACTGCTCGGCTGCACCGTAGTCCGCATTTTTAGAGCTGATATGCTTGAATGTTGCCAACAGCGTCACCTACCTTTCGCAAGACTTCAAACTTCAAGGCGGCAAGGTCGGAAACCGCCGCCCGTACCTCCCCGGCAAGCTGCGGATAGGGACTGTGCCACTCGTTCAGCGTCCGGGCTATCTGGTTTAAGTTGCCGCCGATCCTGCCGTATTCGGCGGTTAGCTTCCCGACGGCGGCAAGCAGCTCGTCGTTGACGGGGGAAACGGTTATGGTGGGGCGTATGGCTGCCCCGGTTATGGCTTGCCGGATAAACTCGGCTTGGCTCATGTGGTAAGCAGAAAGCCTTTCCGCAAACTCGGCGTATTCTTCCTCGGTCATGCGGGTTTTGACCACATGGCAGCGGTGGGGTGTGTTGTATTTTTTCTTCAAGCGTTGACCTCCTTTCTCGCCCGACAGGGCGCATGAGCAGGGTTTGGGGAAGGCACTCCCCAACAAGATTTACCAAAGGGGCAAAACCGCAGATATGCGGATTTTGGCACCGTGGTAGAATCTTGCTCTAAAAAACTACCGCTTTCCTCGGCGGCTCTGGTTTGCGGATATACTGGCTTGCTCCACCAATATAGCGATTGCGGCGGCGTGTTCTGCCCGCTGTTCACCACTACAACGGTGAAAAGGGGGCGTTTTGGCAAACGCACGGAAATTTTTTTGTTTTCCCTGTCTGCTCCCTACAACAATCCGGCGGTGTGGTTTGCCAAAGATTTTTGAAAATGGGCGCAAAAAAAGCAGTAAACCTTTTCAAGATTTACTGCTTATCTGCCGCTGTGATGGGCGGCGGTATTAAATTGTCAGCCGTTTTTCAAATGGAATTTATCTGCAATCGCTTTCTTTCCGCTTTCCAATTCCTTTTCTGTAATCTTCCATAATCCTAACGCAATGATCTGCTATCTTTTGCATTCCGAGTTCTTCAAAAAAGGAAATTTGTATTTTCATCAGTTCTTCACAAACAGTCAACTTCTGCTCATCCATATTGCTAATAGCAAGCCATGGGAACGCTTTATATTTCTTAGTGTCCCCAATGAGAAAATTGTACCCTATCAACTCATTTTCACGGAAAACGAAATAGAATTGTGGGCCTGAACCTGGAACTGACTTTTCCATAATTTGCTGCATTGTTTTCACGCCGCCGTATGCCGGAAAAAAACCTATTCGCTCAAGAGCATTTAATATGTCAATCCTTTTATCTGTGGGTATGTCTCTATAATTGATAATCTGTTCCATTTGCTCTACCCTCATTGAAGTTTAATTTGTCAGGCTCTAATTATACAACTTTTCTGTTTAGCGGTCAAAGCGGAACTTCAACAGGCTTTCTATCAGTTGCCTGACGATATGCTCCTGCATATCCGTGTTAATCTGTCCGTCCATTTTCGCACAAGAGCGGATATATCCGGCATAATGAGATAGAACGGCGGCAACAGCTTCCGGGTCCCCCTCGCTTGCCTTAACGATTGTTTCATAGGGAAGTAGCTGGTTCATAGGACAAGCCCTCCAACTCTGCCCGTAGCCGCCGTAAAATCATCTGAATACGCCGCCCGGTTGTGTTGCCAGCCCGTCCATATCTCCTTCCAATCTCCCTATGCGTCAATCGTTGGAAGTAGTACAGGAAAATGATTTCCTGTTCCATCTGTGATAGTGCGGACAGCGCTGCGGCAAGCTCTGGACTTTCCAAAAGCACCATCTGACCACAGACGAAAAGCGGATAGCTGTTCATGGCAGCTTGCTCCGCAAAGTATTTATCTGTGGTGCTGAATGGATAGTGTTTTTCTTCTATCAGATATTCAAGCGAGATTTCCCGCTTGCGGCGGCTGCGTATGCTCCGGGCTGCGTCTATGGCAGCGTGGCGAATAACGGTCTTGCAAAAGGCATCGTGTGTATGCCGGATATGTTCTTGATACTTTTCGTGTTCGGTCATGGAAAATCCCCCTTTCTGAATAATGGCAGAGGGCGGCAGCACTCCGTGCTGTCGCCCCTTGATTGCCTATCTGCAAAGGCAGACGGGGCTGTCAACGGCGGCGCAAAGCAACGTTCATTTTACTGTTGACTGGCTCAGCTGGCTTTGTACTATTGCCTTGTAGTAAACACAAATAGAAATGATTGCAGTAATCGCTTCCGTGATCCAAAACGCATTCCAGACGCCAACCGCTCCGAAAAACCTGCTGAGTAAAAACGCAGCCGGGATGATGACCACTACATACCGGCAAAGGGAAATCAGTAAGGAGGGAGTTCCTTTCCCAAGTCCCTCCAATGCGCCGGAAGATGTAACAGAAACCGCCGAGACGATAAACCCGGCCCCGATGATGCGTAAGGCGGTTTCCCCGGCCTGAATCGTCGCTTCTGTGTGGGTAAACAGCCCCATCAACTGTCCGGGGATCAGCAGACATATTACTGTCCCAAACACCATAATGATACCACTCATGCACAAAACGATCTTAAAGATCTGGCTGACCCGTTGGTGTTCCCCCGCGCCGTAGTTATAGCCGATCAGGGGGCGCATCCCCTGCACAATGCCATTCGCTGGAAGATAGACAAATGTCTGCAATTTGTAATAGATTCCCAAAACCAGAATATACACTTCGGAATATGCCGCCAAAATCACATTGAGCGCCGAAATCAAAAGAGACGGAAGCGCGAGATTCAGGGTTGCGGGAATGCCAATGGAGTACAGCTTTATTACCATCTTTTTGCTGGGGAGAATGTACTGCCTGCGGATATGCACGCGAATTGGCCGCGCAAGATAGACTACAAGGTAAATCGTCAGCGTCAGAACCTGTCCGATGCCGGTCGCCAGCGCAGCGCCTTTGATTCCCATTTCCGGGAATGGGCCATAGCCAAAAATCAGAACGGGATCTAAGACAATGTTTATGATGCACCCGCACATCAAGCTTATCATGGTCGTTTTCATGTTTCCTACTGTCTGGAACAATTTCTCAAACGCCATGCTGACGGTAACAATGAGTGTAAAGGCGAACGCAACGACAGAATAGCGAACGCCAAGTTCAATGACCGCTTCGGATGAAGTGAACATCCGCAGGAAAACTGGCATGATTGTAATACAGCAGACTGTCATAACAACGCCATGAATCACGGCAAGCACAAGTCCCTGCGTGGCTGCCTGATCCGCTTTTCTGTGATCCCCCGCGCCCAGATAGAAGGCGATCGCTGCATTGATGCCAACGCCAAATCCAATTCCGGCAGCATTGATAAAATTTTGAACCGGGTAAACCAACGATAATGCCGTCATAGCCTCCTCGCTGATCTGCGCGACGAAAAAACTGTCCACAATGTTGTAGAGGGAATTGACCAGCATAGATAAAACCATAGGCAAGGACATGGATAAAATCAGCGGTAATACCGGTTTCTCTTTCATGAAAGTGTCGTTCATCATTTTTCCTCCCTGGAACACGTTATGAGATATTTTTGCGGCGATGCCATGCCATCATCACAAGAGCAACGAGCAAAGTGGCAGTTTCGGCAACCGGAAATGCAAGCCAGATTCCGTTCAGATGGAACAATTTGTCCAGGCACCATAAGGCGGGAACAAGGAAAAGCATCTGCCTGCATAATTGGATTGCCATGCTGGAACCTACTTTTTCCGTAGCCTGAAAATAGGTGGAAATCATAGTAGAGAGACCGCAAAACAGATAGCTTGCCGCCATAATCCGCATAGCGGATATCCCAAAGGAGCGCATGGTTTCCGACGCCGTAAACAATCCCAAAATCTGTGCTGGAAAAAGGATGACGGCCAATGTCCCCAGTATCATCATACCAGTGACCAAAGCGGTTCCGTATCGGAAAGCGGAATGTAGCCGTTCGCTGTTGCCTGCGCCGTAGTTAAACCGCATGACAGGCAAACAGCCTTGAATCAAGCCGTTTACCGTCATAACAATCAGCTGCTGCACCTTAAAATATGCGCCGAAGAAAGCGATCGCCGTATCGGAATACGCCACCAAAAACAGATTGACAAAGGTCACCATAAACGAACTGAGGGCGTTCATAATAAAAGATGGCAGGCCAAAGGCAAAAATACGGCGGATCATCTGCTTTTGCAAATGAAAGCCTTTGATTTTTACCTGCACTTTCTGCTTTTTGCCCAGCAGCAAAGCAAATGCCAAAATCATGGACAGCAGATAGCCTGCAACGGTAGCTACCGCAGCGCCGCGGATTCCCATAGCTGGGAAAATACCAATCCCAAAAATCAGAATGGGGTCGAACACGAAGTTGACGACCACGCCCGCGATCTGGAACCACATGGGAGCGACCATGTTCCCGGTGGCCTGTATCATCTTCTGGATGGCGATATGCACCATATTGGGAATTTGCATGAAGGAGCACACACTCATATAGGCGATGCTCAGCTGATAAATTTCTTCATTATTGGTGAATGCCCGAAAATAGGGTTTCATAATCAGTAATGCCAGAAGATTGAGCAAAGCACCAATTCCAAAGGCCAGTAACAATCCATGTGTGACGGTTGTATTTGCATCATCCTGCTTTTTCTGTCCAAGATATCCTGCTATCAGCACATTCACGCCGACACCGATCCAGATAGACGCTGCATTCATCAATGTTGTAATCGGGAATGCCAGAGAAACAGCGATCAGTGCATTCTCACTCAACCGTGCCACAAACGCGCTGTCTATCAGGTTATAGGAATATTGCAGGAACATGGAAATCAGCGGCGGTATCGACATTTGCCAGATGAGTTTTCCAACAGGAGCGACCGCCATTTTATTATTGGTCTGCATACTTTCCCTCCTCTCCACAAAGTGTCCGGCGCAAAAAATTGCGCCGGACAGCGGGACATTAAATCCGAACGATATAGTTTTGTTTGCGTGCTGCGGGTTGACCGGCTTCCTTGGCCGGATAGCCCAATGCAATCGCCCCGACGCCACGCAAGGTTTCCGGTAGCTTCCACTCCCGCAGGAGAGCCTTGCCACTTTCACTGTCAAAAATCTCACGTTCCCGATGTACCCATACAGTTCCCAGCCCAAGGGCATGGGCGGCGAGCATCATGTTTTCGAGGACGCAACTTCCGTCCTCCACAAAGGTACTTGCGGAGCCATCTGCCAAAACTAGGATCACGACAGGTGCGCCATAATAAGGGTCTGTGTTGCTCCCCATCACTTCTGCGTTTAGTTTTGCAATCTCCCGCCTATATTTGGGGTCTGTAATTGCAATGATGGTTGGAGATTGATGTCCTCCGCCGGTAGGAGCGTAAGTCCCTGCTTCCAGTACAGCGTCCAAAGCCTTGGAAGGGACAGGTTCCGATTTATAAGCCCGTACACTACGGCGCGTCTTGATAAGAGACAAAAAATTTTTTTCCATACAGATATAGTCCTCCATTCTGCTAATACTTCCGAGATGCAGGCAACAAAAAAGCCACACAACTATCACAAGATAGCTGTGTGGCAAAAAGATGACCGAATCCGGAAAAAGTCCACTCAAATTTTACGCGTATTATTATAGCATTCTTTCAGGAGACTGTCAAGCATCAATCATTACGGAATTGTGGCGGCTGTCTGTTGTTTTTTGTGTTACTTTATGGCACATGAGAAATTCTGTCTGGTTTTGTACTCGTAGTGAGTGGGCATGTTCTCCCATTGGGAGGCCACCCACCAGTCCAATTCATTCAGTACGATATTGGATAGGATATTCAAGGCTCGGAATGCTTCTCGATATGGTAAAATATCCGGATCTTCCTTGACTTTTCTTCCCTCAAAACGCTGCATTGCAGCTTGGATACTTTCATCTAAAAATTGTTCAATCTCTGGGTATGCGTTATTATTATCAATGCCTTTTGCCATAACAACACCAAAACAGGCACTCGGCAGTTCTTCAAAAATTTCTTTTTTAACAACGAATCTCATTTTATGCCCTTCTTATCTGCACTTGACCGGAATACATATTTCAGTCACAAATTTTTCACTGTCATTAGTAATGCCATAGTCTATGAGCGTGATTTCTCGCGAAAAACCAGCAATCTGTATCTGTTCTTTTGTGATGTAGTCAAGGAGCTTTTCATAGTGCGCTGGAGCTTCTATATGACTGCCTCGAAAACGCAGCCGTACACAAAGTGTTTTGGGAAGAGTAATGGTTTCACCTGTATAAATGTCCTCTTGATCCAGTATTAGAAAAATGCTGTCATAACGATTTACTTTTGATTGCTGCAAATGTTCCGCGGAAATGCCAAGTCCGACCTTTCCAAGAAATACAACGGCTTCGGCATCAGATTGATCCAGCTTTCTAATCGGCACTTCCATATCATGAGAGCCATGTACTTTCAGTGGAGCGTCTACCCAAACAATGCGACAGGACGGAAGCTCTATTAAGGAAACGGTATCCAAAGGCACACTTTGTGCGTCTCGCAGCCAATTTAAGCGGTGGTTAATCTTTTGTTCTATACGTTGTAATTCTTGTTGCTTTTTCAGGACTGCATGCTTTTGCTGTAACAACTTTTCCTCAATACGGCTGATATCCTTATTTTTGAGAAAGTCCTCAATCTCGGACAAAGGCATATCCAATGCCCGCAAATACCTGATTGTGTTGAGTACTTCAAATTGTTCGGTGCCATAGTAACGATAGCCAGAATCTGAGGAAATGTATTCTGGTGTAAGCAAACCGATATGTTCATAGTGCCGCAAACTACTAACACTGATATGAAACAATTTTGACACTTCACCTATTGGGAAGAGATTTTTCCGATCCATATCTTACTCCTCCACCAGAACAAGCGTTGATTTGCGCCGTATGACTCCAAAGGCGATTAGGCAGATCACGACCGATAGCAGTGAGCCTGCCGCGGTAGCCAGTCCCATCGGGAGAAGCGTTGCCGGGAATAATTTTGAGGTCACATAAACGCCAGGCACACGCATCAATACAATGGCGAGAATATTGTGTAAAAACGACAGGCCGAATTTCCTGCATGCGCAAAAAAAGCCGCTAAAACTAAAATGAATGCCAGCAAAAATACAGTCAAAAATGTAACCACGCAGATACTGGCCGCCGAAACGGACCACCGCCGCTCCGTCCGCAGTGCTGGGATCAGTGAACAGCGAAACGATGCCTTCCGCTGTAAACTGGATCGCGATAGAAGCAAGCACACCAAAGCCTGCGGCGAGCATCACCGCATAGCGCAGCGTTTGAATGGCCCGCTCCGGTTTGCCCGCACCGATATTTTGCGCTCCCAAGGCAGAAACGGTAGACAGCATAGAGGAGGGGACCAAAAAGAGAAAACTGATCACTTTCTCCACAATCCCGACTGCCGCTGCGTCATTCAGTCCACGCTGATTGGCAATAATCGTGATAATAATAAAAGCAACTTGAATCAGGCCGTCCTGAAACGCAATCGGGATGCCGATCCCCAAAATTTTCCCCATGACCGCACGGCAAGGCTTGAAGTCGCTTTTTTTCAGAACGATGCTCCTGCGTTTCAAAATAACGGTAAGGGAAACAACTACACTGATTGCCTGAGAGAGAGTTGTACCAAGGGCTGCGCCCGCAGGCCCAAGGTGCAGCACACCCATAAAAAGATAGTCTAAAGCGATGTTGGCAGCACAGGCTGTGGCAATAAAGCACATCGGGCTTTTGCTGTCGCCCAACCCTCGAAAAATAGAACTGATAATGTTGTAGGATGTAATAAACGGAATCCCGATAAAGCAGATGGTCAAATAGGTGATCGTACCACTCACCGCATCCGTTGGCGTAGACATGGCAACGACAATGGGATGAACAAGGGATAACAGGATGGCCGTAAGTGCAATGGAAACCACCAGAAACAATATTACCGTATTCCCGATGTTATGCGCTGCCTGTTTTCGATCTCCTGCCCCCACCGCCTGGCCGACGCTGACGGTTGTTCCCATCGATAACCCTACAATCATAACCGTAATCATGTGCATCACTTGTGAGCCGATAGAAACAGCGGTAGTACTGGCTACACCCTCGAACTGTCCGATGATAAATAGGTCAGCCATGCCATAGAGCGTTTGAAGAAAATACGAGAGCAGATACGGCAATGAGAATAATACAACATTTTTGAACACACTGCCGGTAGTAAGGTTCTTTTCCATATTGCCTAATCCTTCTTTTTTGTTAAACTACCAATATTATAATATCTACAACAGATGTAGAGTCAAGCGCTTTTTCTCATTTTGTAGTACTGTTCAAATGACTTTTTATAAGTTTATTTTTTTCACGCAAATTCTTGAGAATATCTCGTGTTTCCATGTCTGTCCCTCCTAAGGAATATGTTATTATTTATTATAAAACTGCAAACCTTATTTTAACAAGCAACTCGCTGTTGCTATGGAATAGTGGATGCTGTCAATCAAATTCTTGCGTGTTTCTTTATGGCACATGAGCATTGTTACTGGGCACGTATGCGTAAACAGTAACGCAGACTTCTAAATACGCAGTTGTTAAATTTCTTGGTTGTGATTTTTTTGTCAAAATGACGGATTTGTAAAATTTCTGTCACAAACTTCCGGCTATTTTTTCGATTGACTTTCCTTTAAAAAAGTCTATAATTCGTACTTGTAAAAAGCATTGAGCAGGACACGATTTCCAATTCTCCACGTTTTCAGAGAGCTGCCGGGCGATGAAAGACAGTAACGCCGATGGAAATTATCCCCTGTGAGCTGATCGGACAAACGCATGCAGGATACCAGTAGTCCGGTCCGGATTCCTACCGTTAAAGAGGAACATATTCAGAATGATGGATATGGCTGAGAGATCGGCTTTACAACCGGTAAAAGAAGTGGTACCGCGGATGCTTATGCCTCCGTCTTCTTGAACTTTTAAAAGTTTCAGGAGGACGGAGGCTTTTTTGTTTCCCCGCTCCCGAAACTCCGGCAAACTGCCGGGACACTAAAAACCATTTGACCTATGGGAATGGAGGTATCTTTATGAACACATTAGTTATCGTAGTTATCGCAGCCTGTTGTCTGGCGGCTGGTTATCTGCTCTACGGCAGATGGCTCGCCCATAAATGGGGCATTGATCCAAACGCCAAAACACCGGCCGTCACAAAAGAAGATGGTCAGGACTATGTTCCGACCGATGGCTGGGTTGTATTTGCCCACCAGTTTTCATCCATCGCCGGTGCCGGTCCTGTCACCGGTGCTATTCAGGCGGCTGTCTTTGGATGGGTTCCGGTCTTTCTCTGGATCATCCTCGGCGGCATCTTCTTCGGCGCTGTTACCGATTTTGGTGCCCTGTACGCCAGCGTTAAAAATGAAGGCAAATCGATGGGACTTCTGATTGAACAGTACATCGGCAAAACCGGTAAAAAGCTGTTCCTTCTGTTCTGCTGGCTCTTTACTTTAATTGTAACCGCCGCTTTTGCCGACATGGTTGCTGGTACATTCAATGCATATGAGACGATAGACGGCGTGACCAGCTTATCCGCCGCCGCAACTGTCAACGGCGCAGCCGGAAGCATTTCCCTTCTGTTCATTGCCTTTGCCGTTGTATTTGGACTGATTCAGAAAAAGGCTCAGTTCCATGGCTGGAAACAGACCTTGCTCGGACTTGTCTGCACGGTAGCTGCTTTCGTCATCGGCATGAACTGCCCGCTCATTACCACCAAGGCGAACTGGTCCTACATGGTATTCGCTTACATTTTCCTCGCAGCCGTTCTTCCTATGTGGCTTTTGATGGAACCGCGTGACCTGATGACAACCTTTATGTTTGCCGGTATGATTATCGGTGCCGTCGTTGGACTGCTTGTCGCACATCCGGCAATGAACCTGGCGCCTTACACTGGTTTCCACAATGAGAAATCCGGTGACCTGTTCCCGATTTTGTTTGTAACCGTTGC
The DNA here is from genome assembly GCF_027698965.1 of Clostridium fessum. Classification (NCBI taxonomy): domain Bacteria; kingdom Bacillati; phylum Bacillota; class Clostridia; order Eubacteriales; family Clostridiaceae; genus Clostridium; species Clostridium fessum. Next base: position 83,124 of record NZ_JAQEQF010000006.1, on the reverse strand, counting down.
CTGCGGCGCCGTATCCGGTTTCCACAGCCTGGTTTCCTCGGGTACTTCCTCCAAGGCAATCACCAATGAAAAGGATATGCCGAAAGTTGGCTTCGGCGCTATGCTTTTGGAAAGTTTACTGGCTGTCCTGGCTCTGTGCGTTGCCGGTGCTGCCGCTTCCGCTGATGGCACGCCTGCAACCGGTACTCCGTTTGCTATCTTCTCCTCCGGTGTTGCCGGATTCCTGGAGATGTTCGGCATCCCGGTTTACGCTGCCCAGTGCTTTATGACGATGTGCGTCTCCGCACTTGCCCTGACAAGCCTGGATTCCGTTGCACGTATCGGACGTATGTCCTTCCAGGAGCTGTTCAGTGTCGATGACATGGAACACGCCGAAGGATGGAGAAAGCTTCTCTGCAACAAATATTTTGCAACGGTTATCACCTTGGTATGCGGCTACATTTTAACCCAGATTGGCTATTCCAACATCTGGCCGCTGTTTGGCAGCGCCAACCAGCTGTTAAGCGCCCTGGTTCTCATCACCCTGTGCGTCTTCTTACGCGTCACCGGCCGTGAAAACCGCACGCTGCTGGTTCCACTGGTTGTTATGCTGTGCGTTACCTTCACCGCACTCGTTGAGCGCTGCATCGCACTGGTAAAGGCTTACAATGCCGGAACCGCTGTCTTTATGGTAGAAGGACTGCAGCTTATCATCGCGGTTCTGCTGATGGTTCTGGGTGTCATTATTGTGGTTCATTCCGGTAAAGTACTGTTTTCGAAATCGACTGCTTCGAAGACAGAAAACGATAAAAGATCTGAAATGAATAAACCGGCGCATTGCTAATGATTTCATCAAAATCAATTATAACCCGACTATAGGTGCCAAAAAGGGAGTCTCTCGCTCACGAAAAGAGACTCCCTTTTTTGGTATTTTTAATTCTATTGATAACCACTCTGCTACTATATGATGCCAACTCTTCACCTCTGAATCTTTCTCACCGCGAATAATTGGCACTTTTGTTACTGTTCACGCATACGTGCCCAGTAACGCACTTTTTTCTATTCTTTCATCTTTTCTCAAATTTCTCTGGTATTTCCCCTGCATTTCGTCTATAATAGGAAGCAAATTTTTCAACCGAGCACAGCGCTGACAGGCGTTGTATCAGACAGGAGGAAACATGGATATTGTATGTTTAGATCTAGAAGGTGTATTAGTACCGGAAATCTGGATCGCATTTGCTGAAGAAACCGGAATCCCGGAGTTAAAACGCACCACCCGCGATGAGCCGGATTATAACAAACTGATGAATTACCGTTTAAACATCCTGCGCGAGCACGGACTGGGACTCAAGGAAATTCAGGAAACGATCTCTAAAATTGATCCGCTTCCGGGCGCAAGGGAGTTTTTAGACAAATTAAAAGAAATTACTCAGGTAATCATCATCAGCGATACCTTCTCCCAGTTTGCCGGACCTCTGATGAAGAAACTTGGCTATCCGACCATCTTCTGCAACTCTCTGGTTGTCAGCGAAAATGGTGAGATTACCGATTTTAAGATGCGCTGTGAGAAATCCAAATATACAACCGTCAAAGCACTCCAGTCCTGCGGCTTCGAGACGATCGCCAGCGGCGACAGCCACAACGACCTCGCCATGATTGAGGCAAGCAAGGCGGGCTTCCTCTTCCGCACGACGGAGGAGATCAAGGCAGAATATCCGCAGATTCCGGCTTATGAGACGTATGATGAGCTGTTAGAAGCGATTAAAAAGGTATTAGCGTAAACATTCCGTATTTTCATAATTGCATATGCAATCGTAAAAGCAGCCCCCGGAATCCACACTCCGGGAGCTGCTTTTCAATCGTTTATCCTCTCAAATGTTCACTGATTATTTTTCAATAAATAACTGTTTTACATCAAATGCCTCGTCGATCATGCCGGATTCATACATGAAATCAGCGGTCTTCTGGAAGCCTTCTTTGTCATCATCTGTGATCTCGGTAGAGAAATCATAGAGATCGTACATGCTTTTGACTGCATCGGTGTCCAGATCCAGCTCATCGGCTACGATCTGCATCGTCTCATCCGGTTTTTCTTCCATGAAATCAGCAATCTCGGTCTGTGCTTCTTCCAGCTTCTCGATGATCTCCGGGTGCTCGTCATAGAATTTCTGTGTCACTGCCACTGCAATGATCGCCTTAATCAGGCCTTCGCCGTCAGCTACCAGGTGGTAACCCTGCTTCCCTGCATTGTAAGCAGTTGCGCCAGCAACCAGAGCCACGTCTACACTGCCGCCGTCCAGACCTGCTTTTGCATCCGGGATCGACATATTGACATAGTTGACATCGTCGATCGTCATGCCAGCCGTTGCCAGATAGGAAACGAGAAGCTCATGCAGGTTGGTTCCGGTCGGTCCTGCGATTGTCTTTCCTCTCAGGCTTTCCGGCGTCGTCAGGGACTCATCCTTAGAATACATACAGAATGCCTTCGGAGAACGGCTGTACATATTTAATACCTTGATATCCGCTCCATTTGCTGCAGACAGAATCACCGAAGTTCCGCCAACCGCATACAAAACCTGCACATCGCCGGAAGCCAGCGCCTGTGTCTGATCTGCCCCGGAGGTCAGCTCCGCATAATCAACCTCAATCCCCATATCGCCAAATGTTTTTTCAAAAATACCCTGATTTTTCTCGATGATCGTCGGCACATTGAGCGGAGAAGTTACATACGTAAAGGTCAGCTTATCCAGATCAGATTCTTTCGCTGTCTCCTCCTCGGCTGCCGCCTCCTCTGCGCTGGTTTCTGCCTCTGCCTGCGTGCTCTCAGCCGCATCTTTTGTACCGGAGCAGCCTGCCAGGGAAGCTGCGGTAAGGCAGAGTGCCATTCCCATTGCCATCCATCGTTTCATCATAATCGTTCCTCCTCTAAATAAAATGTAAATTATTTATAATATCCCTTTTCAGGGTTATCATCTCCTCCTCCAAAAGATTCCTCTCTTCCTGCGGCGCCTTGACCTCATAGAGCGCCTTGACCATGCCCTTTTCAATGACCGCAATCTGGCTTCCCAGAATCAGTGCCTCATCGATGCTGTGCGTCACAAACAGAATGCTCGCACTGCGCTCCTGCTGGACGCGCAGAAGCTCTTTCTGCATCTGTTCCCTTGTAAAATAGTCTAGTGCGGCAAACGGCTCATCCATCATGATAAAGGTCGGCTCATACGCCAGCGCCCGCGCGATCGCCGCCCGCTGCTGCATTCCGCCGGAGAGCTGTGCCGGATATGCTTTTTCAAATCCAGATAATCCGACCGTGCGGATAACCGCCTCTATTTTCCCCGGATCTGTCTCCTTTTTTGAAAGCCCGAACACCACATTTTCCCAGACGGTCAACCACGGCATGAGGCGCGGTTCCTGAAAGACAAATGCCGTCTTGTGGGCGCTCTCCCAGCAGATCTCTCCGCTGTCCGCCGTCTCCAGTCCTCCGGTCAGCCGCAGAAGCGTCGTTTTCCCGCATCCGCTCTGCCCCAGAATCACGGTGATTCTCCCCGCCGGAAGCAACAGGTTGATCCCGTTTAAAACGGGAATCTCCCGGTTATCCACCAGGTATGTTTTATGAATATCAATCAGTTCAATTCCAGCCATTTTCCCCGGATCCTTTCAGCACAAATCCTATCATCCATCCAAACAGGCGGTCCGTCACATATCCGACTGCCCCGATCGCCAGAATCCCCACGATCACCTTGTCGGTCCGCGACATCTGCTGCGCAAATAAAATCATATGTCCAAGCCCGGTGGACGCCGCCACCATCTCCGCACCGATAATGGCGCGCCAGCTATAGCCAAGCCCGATCCGCATTCCGACCAGAATATCTGCCATCGCATAGGGCAGAATGATGCGGAAAAATTTGCGGCGCTTCGAGTAGCCGAACATATCGCCCACTTCCAGAAGTTTCGAATCGCACCCGGTAAATCCCTTCACGATATTTAAGTACATCGGGAAAAAGGACGCCAGCACAATAATCACCGTCTTCGTCATCTCTCCGATTCCGCACCAGAGAATCAACAGCGGAATCATGCTGAGCGGCGGGACATTGCGGAAAAACTGCACAATATACTCATAGTAAACGCTGCTGCCCGGAAACAGCGCCCGGAACATTCCCAGCACAAAGGCAAACAGGAACGCAATCGCAAATCCCTTCATGACACGCAGGAAACTGATTGAAATATCCCCCCACAGTTCCCCGGTTTTCACCATTTTTAAAAAGCTCATCCACACCCGCGCCGGGGACGGCAGCACATACGCACTGACCATCTCCATGCGGCAGACCAAACACCAGATCAGAAATACCGCTCCGATTCCCAGCGCCGGACCGAAGTATTTCTGCCAATTATCCTTGAATTTCTTCGTTTCTTTCATTCTTCCCATTCTTTTGCCGCAATTCATGCATTTTCCGCTTCCTCAAGCGTTTTCCATGAACCGCAGATTTCTCTCACTCTGTCTGCACGCCATCCCCGTGATGGCATCCATCCTTACAATACAAAAGTTCCAGCAGATCCGCCTGCTTCCAGCTTCCGCTCTCCACATATGCCCGGATTTTCTCCGGACTGCTGACACTCTCTACCTTCGCCGCCTGTCCATCTTTCCGGCAGATTCCCGCAAAATACCCCGGCGGAATCGGGCTGTCTTCGATCGCCCGGACGCGCACCTCACCGCCTGCCAGACGATTCCATGCGATAAACCGCGTATTCTCAAATCCCAGCGAATTTCCAAGCACCGCAAGACTCTGGCATGGCGTCGTGATGATCTTCTCCCCATCCGCCAGATCCGGACGCGTGCTTAATTCCCGCGCACAGTGAAGTAAAATCGGCTCGATCGGGGCAACTTTCAGGTTTTCAATTCCAGATTCGTTTTCCGGCTCCTTCTGTATCTCTTCAAGCAGCCGAACCGCCTCCGGACAGCGCGCATCCGCAAGCGTCACTCCCGCCCGCAGACTAGCTTCATATCTTTCCCGGACGATCCGTCCCCAATCGCCCCGGCACTCGACCCGCGTCAGACCATGCCGTTCTAAAAAACGCTTCAGCGAATCTTCCTCACACATCCCGGCAGAAACCGGATTTATCCACAAATACTGCATTGTTTCTCCACTCTATCCAATCAGGCTGCCTAGCTTTCACACCTATGCACCTAATTTACTGCGTTTTCACGTTCCCTGCAAGTTAGTTTTTTCTAACTAGCTTATCATAGCAAAAAATCGATATATTGTCCAGTTTTGATTGTAAACTTTTACATTTTTATAAGTTGACACTAGCCGGTAAAAATGATAAAATCGGTTTTAATAGTTTCTATTTTCCTACATCTTTAATAGGTTTTATTCCGAACGGACTCCTGTTTTTATTGAATCCTATAAAAAAAGCAGGCGGACAGGGCATCAAGGATACAATTCAGGCGATCGAAAATGCCGGATATACCTATGAGATCGAGTCGGATGACCGTGAGGAATAATGGGACGCATTTTTCTATAAAAAAGGTTTTAACCAATTCTCGCACTTTCCGTGAAAATCGGCTAAAACCATTTTTCATTACAGCATATTAATAAACCCGGTCGATACCAGGAAAAGAACCAGCATGACAGCCGGCACAATATACCGGATTAAGAAGCTGTACATACCTGCTCTTGAAAAATGTTCCCCATTTTTCTCGACTTCTTCCACGATCCACTTCGGTCCGACCACCCATCCGATCAGGATGCTGGTTAAGAAGGAAATGATCGGCATAAGGAAGCTGTTGCTGATATAATCCATCACATCAAGCAGCTGTCCGGTGGAACCGTTCGGCAGCTTCAACTCAAAATACAGAACATTGTAGCCCAGACAAATGAGAACCGCCGTGATCAGGGAATAGATTCCGACCATCACACACATCTGTTTTCTCGTCTTTCCAAACACTTCCATGCAGTTGGCAACCAGCGTTTCCATGACAGAAACGCAGGATGTCAGCGCCGCAAAGCCAAGCATCAGGAAAAATGCAAGTCCCACGATATGACCGGCGCCGCCCATCGCCTGAAATACCTTTGGAAGCGAAATAAAGGTCAGACTCGGACCGGACGCCATGCCATCGCGTCCTAAAAATACAAAGACCGCCGGAATAATCATCATACCAGACAGAAGCGCCACACCTGTATCAAAAAATTCAATCTGATTGGTCGCCTTGTTCAAATCGATCTCATCTTTGACATAAGAACCATATGTTACCATAATTCCCATCGACACACTCAGTGAGAAAAAGAGCTGGCTCATCGCATCCAGCAGTACTTCCAGAAATCCTCTTACCGTCAGTCCCGTAAAATCCGGGCGCACGTAGACGAGGAATCCCTGTATTCCCGTCCGGACCGTCCCATCCGCGTCCGTGTAGGAAAGCGTCAATGAAAAAATCGCGATTCCGATGACTAACAGGATCAGTCCCGGCATGATAAAACAGGAAAATTTCTCAATTCCCTTCTCCACACCTCTGTATACAACCCAGATTGTGAGCGCCAGAAAGATTCCCGTGAAAATCAGCGGCGCATTCTTTTCCGTGATAAACGATGTAAAATATCCGTCCTCCGCCACATCCCTGCCGGATGTCGTCAAATACTCAAAGAAATATTTCGTGATCCATCCGCCGATGACCGAATAATACGTCATAATTAACATCGGAACCAGAAACGTCAGGTATCCGACAAACTTCCACTTCGGATGCAGCGTTCCAAACGCCTGCAGCGCATTCTCCTTCGTTCTTCTGCCGATCGCCACATCCGTCGTCAGAAGTACAAATCCAAATGTCGCCACCAGCACCAGATACACCAGCAGGAACAGTCCGCCTCCGTCTTTCGCACATAAATACGGAAAACGCCAGATATTTCCTACACCGACGGCACTTCCGGCTGCTGCCAGCACAAACCCCAGCGAACCGCTGAAGCTGTTTTTCTTTTTTGCCATTTACTTATAACCCCCGTGATTGTAACTTTTATGTCCGTCTCCCGAGGACATAGACAGCTTCTATTCTACCTGTTTTTATTAGAATTACAAGTATCTGCCGGCAATTTTCTCCTCAAATTTCTCCCCCTCCCGCTTTTCTTCCCAGCCGCCCCATCCTTACTGTTCACGCATCATGCCCAGTAACGGAATTTGCCGTGGCTTCGCATTTAATTTATTTTTTTCCCCTCCCTTCATCTCTACTTGCCTGCCTTATCATCTTCTGCTAAAATTAAAAAGACAAAAACAGGAATTTTCCCATGGAATGAGGCATATACACAATGAACAGCAATCAAACATTCCCGCGTCTTTGCCGGGTTTTAGAAATATACGAAGCCGATTTTGGCTGTGAAGAACGCCCGGACGGACAGGAAACGATGGTCTGTGTCCGTCTGCTGGACACAACTGAAAATGCAAACCTCTCAGAGCATCCAGAATACACGATACGCACCGCGGATCAGGCACTCTATGATGCCGGAATCAATGAGGGCGATCGCGTCTGGTTTGACCCGGAATCCGGGCAGATTGAGAAAGCGGCTGAATCACACTAAAATATAAAGAGTTACAAAGGAATATCAAAATGGAACCATTTTACTATAATCACATGAACAAGAACCAGCAAGCCGCCTACCGCGCCATGCAGCAGGGGCTTACCAATCTCTCCGACGAATTTCAGATTCCGCGCCTGGAGGGAAAGGATTTAAGCAATGTATTTTTTGAACTGCGGCTCGATCACCCGGAGATTTTCTGGGCTTCCGGCTTTAAATATAAGTATTACCCAGATTCCCCGAATCTGATCCTGATACCGGAATACCTCTTTGACAAGGGCAAGATCCGCGAACATCAGAAAGCGATGGGCGCCCGCGTCGAAAAACTTGCCCGCCCAGCAATGAGGCTGACTGAACTGGAAAAAGAACGCTATATCCACGATTTTATCTGCGAACACGTTCACTATGACAAATTAAAAAAGCCCTACTCCCATGAGATCATCGGACCTCTGGGACAGGGCGTCGGCGTCTGCGAGGGCATCGCCAAATCGGTCAAAATTCTTTGTGATACGCTCGGCATCTGGTGCATGATCGCGCTCTGCGGCAATAACCCTGAAAAGGGCATCAAATACCGCCATACCTGGAACATCGTCAAGATCGGGAAAACGTACTACCATCTGGACGCTACCTTCGACAACAGTCTCGGCAAATGCCTCCAGACCGGCGAGGAAATCCGCTACGATTACTTCAATCTCGACGACAAGGCGATCTTCCGCGACCACGAACCGCTCATCGCCCCGGCGCCTGCCTGCACGGACAGCGACCATTTCTATTATAAAGAAAAGAAGCTCTCCTTTACCAAACAGGAGGACGTTTACAAGCGCTCCTTACAGGCGGCCAAAAAAGGAAAAACACTGACGTTTCACTGGCGCGGCGGCTATCTGACAAAGGAAGTTCTGCGTGAACTGCTCGACCTAATCGAAAAAGCCGGAAAAGAACGGCAGAAAACAGCTCTCATTAAGCTTAACTGGCCGCAGGCAGTTCTGCGCGTCCGCTACACCGATGAGACCATCCAGCCGATTGTCACCATGGAGGAAGCAAATGAAGGGGAAGAAACCCCGGAAGGCACAGCGTCTTTATAGTTCGCCGTGCTTTTCCGCGGAGCATTTTTGTGTCATAGGACGAAGTTTCTTAGAATTTTTCTCAAAGGAACTATTGCTATAGTCTCTCTTTTACTTCCATAACTGCGCACACACCAACTCCAGTACACTTCCCGCGATACATCTCGCCTTGTCCGAGATCAGAAAACAGTTGGAAAGTTCCTCTTTTCTCGGATCGACATCTGCTACCTTGAAATGTTCCGTCACCCGATAACCATCCCGCAAAAGTCCTCGCAGAATGCCCGTGATCTGTGTCTGAACCAGAAGTTTCGTTCCGTCCTCCTGCCAAATCTCCGCGAGCGTGTCTCCGGCTTCGACGATATCACCGATCACACGCACATTTTTGAAAATACCCGCTGCCTGCGCGTGAATCACCCGCTCTGCACCGTATCCACCGATCACGCCCGGAATCCCCGTATTCGGGATTGCCGCACCCTCGCGGATAATTCGCCCAAGCCGGTGACCGCGCTTTGTCTCCACCACAACATCCACATCCTCACCTGCCGTAAAGCCCGGACCAAGTGCAATCGTGAGCGGTGCCATATCCCGGCGAGTTCCAAGATTTCGCTTTGCCAGAATCGCATCGATCACAACAGCCGGTTTCAGCGCTCCAATCGACACGCCTTTCGGATCAATCAAAATCGGCACGCTATTTTCCTGCCAGACCGCTTCTGCCTCCTCATATCGATCAATCCGGACAGCACGAAGCCCCTCGACCCCAGTTGTTTTTGTATAAACCGCCTCACACAGAGCTACCTGTCGCCGGATCGCCGCCGGATTTTCAATCTCCAGCACCAGCACACGAAGCCCTGCCGCCCAGAGCCGATGAATCGTCCCAGTTGCCAGGTCACCGCCGCCGCGCACAATAATTAAATCATCTCGTTTCATGAGGATGCCTTCTCCTATCTCACTTTTGCTACTATTATTTCCATTACCTGTTTATGCAGCTTCTTCTTCAAATAATTTTTTGATTGTGTTTTCTGCTTTTAGAGTAATTCTTTTTACTGCCACACACACGACACCTTATCATAAACAGAAGTGTCTATCCGTCCGCTCCACTGCTCCCACTCTTCCGGACGCATCCGCCACGCAAGACCACAGCCGGCAGAAATCTCCCTCGGAAGTGGAATTAAACGTCCCGGAATGCCCGTTTCCATACATCGTTTTTCCCATTCCATCGCCGCCACAGTTGTCTGAAAGGACAGTACGATAAATGGATGTTTTTCTCTCATACTACCAATTTCTCCCCTACGCTTCCTCTGCCAGTGCCCGAACTGCTTCTGCTGCCCTCTCAATCTCCTCTTCCGTATTAAAATGCGAAAAACTGAACCGCACCACTCCCTGACCGACCGTTCCAATCGCCCGGTGCATGAGCGGCGCACAGTGTGCCCCCGCGCGGACGCAGATGCCGTATTCTTCCCAGAGTGCATCCGCCACACGTGCCGAATCTTCCCCGGCAAAGTTGAGGGAGACGATCGGCGCATGACATTTTTCCGCCGGAGCTCCATACACAATGATGCCCGGAATTTCCTTCACCTGTTCGTAAAAACGGCGTGTTAAATCCCGCTCCCGTTTCTGCAATTTCTCGATCCCCTGATCCATCCGGTAACGGATGCCTGCGGCCAGCCCCGCCAGACCATGGACATTGAGCGTCCCGGCTTCGAGTGCCGTTGGCATTTCCTTCGGATGGTGTTCATCATAACTGTGAATGCCGCTGCCGCCAACCAGAAGCGGTTCCACCGAAAGTCCCGGCTTCACATACAGCCCGCCGGTTCCCTGTGGTCCCAGAAGCGCCTTATGCCCGGTAAAACAGAGCACGTCGATTCCGAGCTTCTGCACGGAAAACAGTTCTTCCCCTGCAGTCTGCGACGCATCCACAATCAGAAGCAGTCCATTCCGTTTAACAAACGAAGAAATATAGGAAAGATCCGTCACATTTCCTGTCACGTTGGACGCGCCGGTAATTACCACCGCACGCGTCTCTGGGCGCAGAAATGCTTCCAACTCTTCATATTTTAGATTTCCACGCGCATCCACACCCACAAAACTAAGCGTCGCTCCCTGATCACGCAGACGGTAAAGAGGGCGCAGCACCGAATTATGCTCACAGACCGTCGTGATCACGTGATCGCCCGGACGAATCAGCCCGGAAATGGCTATGTTCAGCGCCTCCGTTGCGTTTGCCGTAAAGGCAATCCGCGACGCATCTTCCGCATCGAACAATTCTGCTGCTGCCGCACGTGCCCCGTACACCAGTCTTGAAGCATGTAAGGTTGCCTCATGCGCGCCGCGCCCCGGATTTCCTGCGGTACGAAGCGCCTCAAGGACTGCCTGTTCCACCTGCAGCGGCTTTTGAAGCGAAGTCGCCGCATTGTCCATATAAATCATGGTTTTACCACATTTCCAGCGCCCAGCATTTTTTCAGCGATGACATACATGTTGGTTACACCGCCGACTGCCAGCTTCTCGGTCAGACCATAGAAATTCAGGCAGGTGCCGCAGGTCAGGATCTCCACACCTTCTGCCTCCAGTGTCTTCAGATCCTCCAGCATCGGAGATCCTTCACAGGTCAGACTGGCTCCGCCGTTATAGAAAAGAATGGTTTTCGGCAAGTTGTCCTGCTGGGTCAGGGCAAATGTAAATGCCTTCAAAAGCGTCTTTCCAAGTTTCTCACTGCCCTCGCCCATCTTATCATTGGCAATCACAACCACGGTATCGGTACGGCTGTCCGGAATACAGGCTTCGCATCCGGCTCCTGCCTGTGCTTTTTCCTCTTCTGTCTGTTCACCCACCGTAAAGATAACCTGATATTCCTGATCCGCCAGCTTCTTTGCACTGCTCTGATAGCCCTTCTGCTCTGCCATTTTCGTCAGATTCTGAACTGCAATCTCATTATCCACCAGCACTTCCACCTGTCCGGCACCCGAAAGTTCCTCTATCGCGTGTTTTGCCTTTACGACCGGAATCGGGCATGCGTCTCCTCTTGCATCTACTTTCTTCATTTCTGTTTCCTCCTATCCTCGTACAAAAATTTCAATCTCTCCCGGTTCCGTGATCGTTCCCACGATCCGCGCCGGAAGCCCGGCGTTCTGCAGCTCCTGTTCCAGTTTCTCCGCCTCATCCGGGGCAGCTGCCATCAGAAGTCCGCCGGAGGTCTGCGGGTCAAACAAGACCTCTTCCATTGAAAACGGTACATTTTCAAACTGCACCGCCGCCCCGACATGGTTGCGGTTTCTCTGTCCTGCCGCCGTGTATAAAAACGCATCTGCCGACTCACGTGCGCCCGGAAGCACCGGAATATGGTTCACATCAATCTCGCACGACAGCCCGCGCCCCATCATTTCATGCAGATGCCCCAGAAAACCAAACCCAGTCACATCTGTGCACGCGTGAACCGTGTACTTCCGGCTGATTTCCGCCGCTGTTTTATTGAGCGTCGTCATCGACTGTACCGCCCCGTCCATCTGCTCTTTTGTCACTTCTCCGACGCGGTTTGCCGAACAAATCAGCCCAACCCCCAATGCCTTTGTCAAAATCAGGCGGTCGCCCGGCTGCCCGGCATCATTGGCGTACAGCTTTTTCGGATTTACCAGTCCCGTCACGGACAAACCGTATTTCACGCCCGTGTCCGCGATCGAGTGACCGCCCGCGAGAATGCCGCCTGCTTCTGCCACCTTCTCCGCGCCGCCCTGTAAAATCTGTCCCAGAACATTCAAATCCATTGATTCCGGAAAACACACCAGATTCAGCGCCGTCTTGACCTCACCGCCCATCGCGTACACGTCGCTCAGCGCATTTGCCGCTGCAACCTGTCCAAAAATATACGGATCGTCCACCATCGGCGGGAAGAAATCAACCGTCTGCACCAGCGCCAGATCCTCCGTGACCTGATACACTGCCGCATCGTCCCGGCTGTCATATCCGACTAAAAGATTCGGATCCTTCTCGCCGCGCGGTAGTTTTTCCAAAATGCGGCTTAAAACACCGGCTCCCAGCTTTGCCGTACAGCCTCCGCCCGTACAAAATACGATATCCTTTTTCTCACTCATCTCTCTCACTCCTGATTTCGTTCTGGTCCTGAAAAGGAAGTTAAAATTCCCTGAATTCCGTAGCTATGTTTCAGGATATCCAGTACCTTTCTGCCATCCTCCCGGCGCTCCGACGTGTCCGCCTGGTTTAGAACCACAAAAAACGAACGCCCCGATATATCTTTTCTGGCACCGTTTTCGCTACCAAGAAGCCATGCCAGAAGTTCTGGGGTCAAAGACGTATCTTTCGAAATAGGCACTTCTTTGAGCAGCCTTTTTCCTTCTTTGGGATAAGCTGCGTCCCCATACTCACACACATCCCTGTTCCACGCCTCAATCGCCAGCTCCGCCCGGAAGCACACCTCCCCCAGCGGACGATACAGGGCACTCAGCCCCGCGACCGCCAGCACGATATCGCTCTGCGGCAGTATCACCGGCTCATGCGCCGCCGGAAATTTACACGGAAGACATTTCGCGCCATCCGCCTCCAGAAATGTGATATCTGCATCCGAAATCCACTCGCTTCGAATCGATTCTGGCAGAATTGTCAATTTTTCGTGTGGGGCTGGGGTTCCGGCTACGACGTAGGTTCCCTGCTGCCAGAGACGATCGCGCTCTTTTCCGGCATTCTCCCACGCGGTATTTTCACACACACATTTTATACCGACAGACGTTTTACACTCACTAGATTCACATTCTAGCGAAGCAGTCTTTTCTTCCTCATTTACCGCAATCCACGGCACATTTACCGGCTTCCGAATATGCGTCGTCGTCGTCGTCAGCACCCGCCATCCCTTCGCCGTGCAGTACGCCGACAGCGCATACAGAAGCGTCGTCTTTCCGCCTCCGCCAATCAGCGAGACCACGTGTCCTTTTTCACGTAAGAAAGGAAACTTCTGCTCCCAGTCCATCACCGCAGCTTCTCTTCCCATTCCTTCTCCCGAAATCCTGTTAAAACAGTATCTCCATCCACAATGACAGGGCGTTTTACCAACATCCCATTGGTGGCAAGCAGCTTCAACTGTTCGTCCTCGCTCATCTGCGGCAGCTTATCCTTTAACTGCATTTCCTTATATAGCATCCCGCTCGTATTGAAAAATTTCTTGATCGGCAGCCCGCTTCTCGCCTGCCACTTCTTCAATTCCTCATACGTCGGATTTTCCTCCACGATATGGCGCTCTGTATATGAAATTTCCTGTGCATCCAGCCATTTTTTCGCTTTCTGGCAGGTACTGCATTTTGGATAATAAATAAACAGCATCTTATTCCTCCTTTGTGAGCATGCTTGCTATTATACGGCACCTTCTATATTTAAATGCGACCGTTCTAAACAAAGCATTTTACCTTTTTAAATTACCTACGGAAATTATACCCAGACACCAGAAAGATTGCAAGGGATGCCTGAAAATGATACAATAATAATATCTGCAACTATATTCAAGTCGAACGTCCGTGAGACTTGGCGCGTGATCCTGGTCAGCGAAGCTGACATATTCCTATCAGGATCACTGCGCATCCTCGCGGAGCGTTTATCTCAGTCGGAGACAAGGCTTCCACTGAGACAAATTTGCTATTACTCACCTCCTGAAGAGGTAGGAATCTTCTCGACTGAGATACCCCCCTCTTTTATACCAACAGGGAAACACATTCACCCAAAAATTATTATAAAAATATCCACTATGAAAGAAAAAATATTTAACATCATCCAGATCGGCGACAAGAGCAACCGTATCAGCCGTGCATTCGATATTTTCATCACCTTCACGATCATCTGCAATATCATTGTCACGTTTCTGGAAACATTCGATCAATTAACATCCTTCGGTGGTCTGTTTACCATGCTGGAACATGCCAGTGTCCTGATTTTCTGTATTGAATACGCGCTGCGCATCTGGACTGCCGACTATCTCTATCCAGAAAAAACACCGGGACGCGCCCGGTTCTGCTTTCTCATTTCCTTTGATGGAGTGGTGGATCTGCTGACGATCATCCCTGTCTTTTTTCTGTCGGGCTTCATCATTTTCCGTATGCTGCGCGTGGCGCGGATTTTCCATCTGTTCCGGCTCAATGCGAAATATGACTCGTTCAACATCATTACCACCGTACTCTATGAAAAACGGAACCAGATCATTTCCTCTGTGTTTATCGTCATGGTGCTGATGCTGGCGAGCAGCATGTGCATGTATAGTGTCGAGCACAACGCTCAGCCGGATATTTTCCGCAATGCATTCAGCGGTATCTGGTGGAGTATGTCCACACTTCTGACCGTCGGTTACGGCGATATTTACCCGGTCACAACGCTTGGGCGCGTGATGGCGATCTGCATCGCCTACCTCGGAGTCGGTGCCGTCGCGATCCCAACCGGTATCATCAGCGCCGGTTTCGTCGAACAGTACCAGCGCAAGAGCAGCCTGTCCAGCATGAAGGACGCGGATATTCAGGAAATTGCCGAGGTTTTCGTCGATAAACGATATGCCGGAAAAACCATTGAAGAGATGGAAGAAGAGCAGAATATCAAGATATTTCTAGTGCTGCGCGATGATCTGTCGGTGCTTCCGCAGAAAAATATGGTTTTGAAATTAAATGATATTGTGATTATACGAATAGAAAATGAAGCGTAATCAAACTTATCATCAAACATTTTTTGTGAACATTTTATGAACGTGAAAAAGAATGTGCCTTGGCACATTCTCGCGCCGAGCGCGGTCGCTTGCGACATGTTTCTGCTTCGCGCGAGTGCGCATCATTGGCACGTTAGTGCCTTTTTGTGTAATAGGGAATTCCAAGGAATTTCCTATTACACAAAAAGACTGCCGTCCAAATTTTCTCTCTCTGGACAGCAGCCTTTTCTTTCCTTCAAAATCAGCTTCTCAGCTCAATTCCATACGTCTTATTCAGCTGTTTCAGCACTTTCTTGACATATCCGTCAACGGTATCT
The DNA here is from genome assembly GCF_027698965.1 of Clostridium fessum. Classification (NCBI taxonomy): domain Bacteria; kingdom Bacillati; phylum Bacillota; class Clostridia; order Eubacteriales; family Clostridiaceae; genus Clostridium; species Clostridium fessum. The sequence goes on along the minus strand of NZ_JAQEQF010000006.1, from coordinate 67,520 downwards.
GCCTTGAACGCCTCTTCCTTCGGAGTGAAGAGAACGGTAAATGCCATCGATTTCTTATCGGCTGCGATCTGTCTGCCCTCGTATACGTCGAACAGGCTAACATCCTTAACGTAAGCACAAGCCTCGCGGATACAGCCCTCAACCTGTCCGCAGGTGATGTCTTTGTCCATAACCAGCGCCAGATCACGTTTTTCCTCCGGGAATTTTGGAAGCGGCTCAAATACTTTGGCTTTTCCATACCATTTCTCCAGCGCTTTCATGCTGATCTCCAACACATACGCATCTTCGCGCATTGCCTCTTCCTTCATGATCTCATATTTTACCTTACCGAGGTAACCAATCTCCTCGCCCTCGCAGAAGATCGCTGCGGTCTGATACGGATGCAGGAACGGTTTCTCTGCTTTTTCATAGTTAAAAGTAATATTTAAAACATCGGCAACTGCCTCTGCCATTCCCTTTAAGGTAAAGAAGGACTCTTCCTTGCCAAATGCACCGATGCACAGCGTCTCTCGCTCTTCCGGATATTCCGTCAGAGGCAGGGACTTCGGAATAAATGCATTTCCAATCTCGAAGATACGTCCCTCGAAGATGCCTCTCTTCTGGTTGCGTCCCATCGCATGAATCATCTGCGGTGCCAGTGTTGTTCTCATCAGGGACAGATCCTCGTTGATCGGATTCATGATGCGGATCGCCCTGCGCTCTGGCGCGTCCTCTGCAAATCCCATTTCATCCAGATCCGACGGGGAGAAGAAGGAATAGTGGATTCCCTCAAATGCGCCAACACTGCACAGCGTTCTCTTTACTTTCAGAATTGTTCTCTGACGCAGGTTGCTTCCACCGATCGTCACCTTAGCACTCGGCATGAAGGTCGATGTGATGTGATCGTAGCCGTACATACGGATTACTTCCTCGGCAACATCCGGATAATCTTCCATATCCTCGCGGTATGCCGGGAAATGCATGGTCAGTTCGTCGCCGTTGATCTCCGGCTGGAAGTTTAAGCCAGTCAGGATGCGTAAAATATCCTCGTTCGGAACGGTAATACCCAGAACAGCGTTTACCTTCTTAACACTTGTCTTGAAGGTAGTCGGCTCTAAGGAGTTTCCGGTATTTACATTTTTATGGGTCTTGGAAATCTTACCAACTCCCAGCTCCTCAACCAGGTGCAGGACACGTTTCATCGCCATCTCAGTTGTGTACTCATCGACCCCCTTAGAATATCGCTGGCTCGCGTCGGATCCCTGTCCTAATGCACGGGAGCTTCTGCGGATGTTGTCACGGGCAAATTTAGCTGCCTCAAACATCACTTCCGTCGTGGTATCACGGATCTCAGAATTTAAACCACCCATGATTCCGGCAAGTGCTACCGGCTTTTTGCCGTCGCAGATAACCAGATTGTTCGGATTTAAGGTAAATTCTTTCTCATCCAGCGTCACGATCTTCTCGCCCTCGGCCGCGCGTCTTACGTTGATCGCATTGCCCTCCAGATAATCGCAGTCAAACGCATGAAGCGGCTGACCTAACTCACGCATGATATAGTTTGTAATATCAACAATATTGGAAATGGAATTATTCCCTACCAAAGCCAGACGTCGTCTAATCCATGCCGGGGATTGACCCAATTTTACGTCATATACATAGTGTGCAATGTAACGCGGGCAAAGATCCTGTGCCTCTACCGTTACATTGAAGCCTTCTTTCTCAATTTCTGTCTCAGTGTAATCCAGTGCCGGTGTCTTGAGCGGCTCGCCCAGTGCGGCGGCAACCTCTCTTGCCAAACCAAAAATACTCTGGCAGTCCGGACGGTTTGCCGTGATAGAAACATCGAAGATCCAGTCATTTAAGCCGGTCAGCTCTTTGACATCCGAACCAATTTCCGCATCCTCCGGCAGAACCAGCAATCCGTTGTAACCAGCACCCGGATACAGATCCTCGTTTAAGCCAAGCTCGGTACCGGAACACAGCATACCCTGGGACTCATAACCTCTCAATTTACCCTTTTTAATGGTAGCCACGCCCTCGATTGTCACATGGTCTTTTGCAGTTGCATATACTTTCGCGCCAATCATGGCAACTGGGAATTTTCCACCAGCTTTTACATTGTCAGCGCCACAGCAGATCTGTAAGAGTTCCGGACCACCTACATTGACCTGGCACACATGAAGATGTGTTTCCGGAATCGGCTCACAGGAGTCAACATAACCAACGACGATGCCGCTGATATCCTTGCCAACCTGCCATTTTTCTTCTACCTCAAATCCACAGTCAAAAAGCTTCTTCTCCAGCTCATCTGCGGAAATATTAATATCTACATAATCTTTTAACCAGCTTAACGGTACAAGCATTTCTAATCCTCCTGTCCTGATCAGTCATCGATCTGATCCAGCACACGCAGATCAGACTCAAAAAGCATCTTGATGTTGTTGATGCCGTATTTCAGCATTGCGATACGCTCCAGACCCAATCCGAATGCGAATCCACTGTATTTATTGGAATCAATGCCACAGTTTTCCAGTACCTTCTTATTTACCACACCAGCGCCGAGAACCTCGATCCAGCCAGTTTCCTTGCACAGACGGCAGCCCTTTCCGCCGCACTGGAAGCAGCTTACATCGACCTCGACAGACGGCTCCGTGAACGGGAAATAGGACGGACGAAGTCTCGTTTTTGTCTGCTCACCGAAAATTCTCTGAACAAACATATCCAGCATACCCTTTAAATCACACAGGGTGATGCCCTCATCAACAACCAGGCCTTCCATCTGGCTGAACATCGGAGAATGGGTCGCATCATCATCAGAACGGAATACCTTACCCGGGGAAACAACCTTGATCGGCGGTTTTTTCGCTTCCATGACATGAACCTGTCCAGCCGATGTCTGGGTACGGAGCAAGAACTCCGGAGACAGGTAGAATGTATCCTGCATATCGCGTGCCGGATGATCCTGCGGTGTATTTAAAGCCGTAAAGTTATAATAATCGGTCTCGATCTCGGTTCCCTCATATACCTCAAATCCCATAGAGGTGAAGATATCCGTCAGCTGATTGCGGACCGTCGTAACCGGATGCAGCTTGCCGTAACGGATTTTAACCGGCGGCATCGTAATATCAATCTTCTCTGATTCATAGCGCTGCTGCTGCTCTTTCTCCTTTAATTTCTGATCCAGCTCGTCAAAGAAATTGTTTGCCCACTCCTTGGCGCCGTTGATTGTCTTACCAAATTCCGCTTTCTGATCATTGGCAACATTACGCATTTCTTTCATCAGCAGACCAATTCTGCCCTGCTTATTATCCAGAAAGGTCTTCTTAAACTCATAGACACTCTTGGAAGTCGTCAGAGCATCCGCACCCTGGCGGATTTCCTCTTTGATCGCAGTGATCACTTCATTCAGTTCTTTTAAATCCTGCATGATTTCTCTCCTTCTATTACTTTTGTTGCTTTTTATCTTGATATTGCTTTAACTTGTGGACACGAATTTGTGCATAAAGGATGTTCTCTGGCACATTCGGGCGTCTCGCGCGGTCGCTTGCGACATGACATAAAAAAATCCCTTCGCACAAAACGTGCAAAGGGACGATCATATCTATACCGCGGTACCACCCAGCTTCCTGTCGGCAGGTCATTTTTTCGTCTGCCACAGACACTTTCCGGTATGTAACGTACACCAGACGGCAATGCCTACTCTAAATTTCAGCAATGCAGCTCCCGTGGGAAATTCGGATATCTGTCTGAACGGGAAAAGGCTCACAGCCGCTGACCTCTTCTCTCTGACCGGAAACAGTATCTTATAGAACACGATCATAGCTTTTGGTTTGTTTGTTTGGTTTGATTGATTTCATGTATGCAATCTGTTTATTATTTTAGGCATGTTGGTGGGAAATGTCAAGAGATTTCTTTCCTTGATATTTTCATTGATATTTTCATCTTGGTATTTTCAAATTATAAGAAATTTTACTTACTGCAAGCATTTTGCAAGCACAAAGCCCAGAAACCTCTAAAAAAGCAGATGTTTCAGTTTGAAAACTTCCGCGTAAGGAAGCTCACTGCAATCAATGCCCTAAATTTTTATATTCCCCTGTGCATGGCATTTCTGGCACATATGTCCATGAAATCAGAAACGCATGCCCTGAAGGTTGCAATCATACAGAAAGCAGACCCTATAAAAGAAAAAATCCATTTCAGCTATTATCGGCTGGCTAAAGGTATCTCAGGCATACTGTCGTATGTAAAAGAAGGGAGCAGGCTATGGTTTCGGACAAAACGTCCGATATACCGTCAACTTTGCCTTAAGCTGGTCGCTTAAATAGATAAAAGAATAACTCTCCCAAGTAGTGAAAGGAATCATCCATTTATTATTTATCTCCTTCTTCTATCATATAGAATAATTATAATTCAAACATTTAGAATTGTTATTATATTTGTGGTGTATGTCAACAACTTTTTTTCTTTTTAATTCTACCAGCAGACAGCATCTCTTTTTATGCAAGGTTATCATTTTATCAACTGTATAAGCACGCAAAAAAGCACCAGCCAACTAAGTGACTGATGCTTCTCACATCTGATATCCTTTATTTTTTATAAACTGTATTCCCTTTTGCAATCACTTCAACAAGCTGAAGTTCCTGGTCGAGAATACAAAGATCCGCATCATAGCCCTCTTCAACCTTACCTTTTCCCTTAAGACAAAGAATATCTGCTGGATTCGATGTAATTGTAGAAATTGCTATTTCTAAAGGAATTTCTGTTTTAAATACACATTCCTTTACTTCCTTCAGAAGGCAGCTGGACTGTCCAACGCCCATTCCAAGGAATTTGCCATCACTACTGTACATCGGAAGGCTTCCCTGCCCGTCAGAAGAAATTGTTATGCGGTCAGGATTTACTCCTGAATCTAACATCCGTTTGATACCATTACATACACGTACCTCATCACAGATAGTTTCCCAATAGTCAATATCTTCATTTCCAGTAAAGTCTACTGCTCCGCCTTTCAGTGCATACTCAATCGACTTGCCAAAAAGCATCTCATTTCGATTGATATGTGTTGGCAGTATTTGAGTTGCCGGTATCTCTGTCTCATCGACTACTCGTTCAATCAGATCTAAGCATCTCGGACTATCGCCCAGATGAACATTTACAATGCCAGCTTTCCCGGAAAGAACACCACCAATCCTTGTATCCGCAATGACACGTGCAAATTCCTCGAAAGTCGGCTGTGAAGAACGATGATCAGAGATCGCGATTTCTCCCGTTCCAATGATTTCCTGAATCATCATAATATCTTTCACAATACTGTCAGTCAACGTGCGGACCGGAATCTGATAACTTCCGGTATAACAGTATGCAGACATTCCCTGCTCATTCAATCCTTTTGTCTTTGCAACCAGTGCACACATATCACGACCGATTCCATCTGTTCCAAGGCAGCCAACAACGGTTGTCACTCCAAACTTCGTAAGTCCTTCCATGGTTGCTTCCGGAGTACGATTGGCGAATCCGCCTTCGCCACCACCTCCGAGTACATGAACATGACTATCAATGAATCCCGGAGTTAAAAGTAGCCCCTCTCCATTGATCCTTTCTGCCTCAGAAAGAAATCCGTCTGCGGATATAGAACCCGCATCTTTCATCTTAACAATCTTATCATTGATTATAAGTACATCTTTTTTCCCCAGATGCTGTGGAGCATAAACATCAATATTCTGAATTAATTTCATCACAAATCACTCCCACTGAGACAAATTTACTATTACTCGCCACCAAAAGAGGTGGGAGTCTTCTCGACTGAGATAAAATACATATTTTAGAATCCAATTCCAACTGCAACAAGAACTGTAATGATTGCACCAATCATTAAGACACCAAGGAATTTCCACATGAATTTAATCCAGTTAGACCACTCAATCTTTGCAATTGCAAGAGATCCAATCAAGCATCCGGATGTAGGAACAATCAGGTTTGTAAATGCATCACCAAGCTGGAATGCAACTACAGCTGTCTGACGCGAAACACCTAACAGGTCTGACAGCGGAGCCATGATCGGCATTGTGATGGCAGCCTGTCCTGTTCCGGATACAACGAAGAAGTTAAATACGGACTGGAACAGATACATAAGTACGGCTGCAACTGCTCCGGAAACTCCAGACAATGCATTTGAAATATTATACATAATTGTATTAATAACTGTAGGTGTTGTCGGATCAGAACCACCAAGAACCTGCATGATTCCCTGTGCCATAGCAACGACAAGGGCAGCACCGATCAGGTCTTTTGCTCCATCTTTGAAAGATGTTGCAATATCATTCAGTTTCATATCATTCAGTTTAAAGATAACTCCAAACACACCGGAAACAATTCCCATAATAAAGAACTGTGTTGCAATCTCCGGCATGTAGTATCCCTGAGTCATAACTCCCCAAACTACCCATACTACTGTAACAGCCAGTGTCAGAAGGACTAAAATGTGTCCAAGACCAAATGAATGTCCTTCGTCAATTCCTGTTGTTTCATTCTGCTCACGGAAATATGAATCCGTCTTATATGCGATTGAGATTGTCGGATTCTTTTTAATCTTTGATGCATAGAACATAGTCATTCCACAGCCGAGTGCTGTAAATACGACCCACATTACCATACGGAATCCTGCACCGGAGAATACGTCAATACCTGCAATACCCTGTGCAATGCCTACAGAGAACGGATTCATCCAAGATGAACCGAAACCAATCTGTGTGGCAACATAAGTAACAAGAACTGCGATAACTGAATCATATCCAACTGCTACAAACAACGGACAAAGAATCATAGTAAACGGAAGCGCTTCTTCTCCCATTCCGAAAACTGCTCCACCAAGAGAAAACAGTACGAAAAGTATCGGAATCAGTAGTTTTTCTGCTCCCTTGGCCTTACGGATCAATCCGATCAATCCAGATTCAATCGCACCTGTACGGATCATGATACCAAATGCACCACCTACTACCATAAGGAATGCGATAATCTCGATTGCAGAACTATTTACGATTCCGTTATACATATAGTTGAAGAATCCTGTTCCACCATCTCCGCTAAAGAGTGCTACTCCTTCTGTTACTACATTTCCTGCATCATCTGTCAGATACTGGAAACTTCCGTCCTTGATTACTGTACGGGTTTTCTCAACACCATTGATCATATATGAAATATCCTGTGTTTCGTAAAATCCCTTTGGTACAAGAAATGTCAGAAGTGCTGCGATAACAACTACTAAAAAGATGATAATGTAGGTATCTGGCACTTGGAATCCCTTGTTAAAGGACTTTAGCCCTTTTTCTTCTTTTTTGCTCATTTTTGAGTCTTCCTCCCATTTTTTGATATACCATATTAGTGTACCATAGAATGCGTAAAATCCAAGTGAAAATTTACATATTTTATGTCATTCTTCTGTATTTTTATACATCAAAAAATGGAATTAGCTCTGGTAATGCAAATCATGACCACTGGCTTAGCCAGTGATTAGACTGCGCCTTCCGGAACCTGCGGAAAGGCCAGATCCTCAATCGTGCCATACTGAAGAGCCGCATTTCTCTCTTCCTCTGCCCAAAGTTTGCTTGGATGATTGGAAAAATTGATAAACATAGTAACATCCCCCTCGTTTTTATCTTATCTTAAATCCCCGTTCTTCTTCACAGGGAATCTCTGTGATCTCCATATCCGCCACGTTGATCCATCTCTGTTGCTGAATCCGATCTAACATTTCCCGAATGGAAGCTTCGCTTCCCTGCACTTCCATCTCCACTCTTCCGTCCCACAGGTTCTCCACCCAGCCGGCCAGGCCAAGGGACTGGGCGATATAAAAGGAGCGGTAGCGGAAGCCGACGCCCTGGACATCACCTGAAAAAAAGATGTGTTTTCGTACCATAATTTACATCTCCTCCGGATACTGAAATCCCCATTCTTTTCTGAATTCCGTCATCATATCCATCACATCTTTTGTATAATCCAAATGCATGCATTCTGCATCCCCACGGATGGCTTTCTCCATATCCGCCAGCTCATAGGCCAGCGCATCTGCATGCTCACCGGTCTGAATCACTTCCGTTTCTCCGGAATCTGTATAGGTGATTCTCGCTTCCCAGGCTCTCGGATATTCCATGATTTCTATATATCCCTTTTCACAGGATACCATGCCTCTTTTCGGCTGCTTGGAATGCAGCGACAACATGACAGATGCCATCTGGCCTTCCTGATTCATCAGCAGCAATCCTGCCTGTTCATCCACTCCTGTAGGTGCCGGTTTTACCTGGGATAAAAGCTGATCCGGCTTGGAATCCATAAACCACCGAATAAAGGAAAGCGCGTACACCCCGATATCCAGCATGGCACCTCCTGCCAGGTTTTTATTAAAAAAGCGGTTGTTCATATCATATTCTTTGAAGCTTCCAAAATTCATAGTGATCAGATTCGCCTTTCCAAGTTTCCCTGACTCAAGAATCTCTTTAAGCTTTTTATAAATCGGCATATGATAAATCGTCATGGCCTCACCTATGACAACACCCTTTTTATCCGCCAGAGCAATTGCCTCATCCAGTTCCCGGCTGTTTAAGGTGATAGATTTTTCGACCAGAATGTGCTTTCCATTCTCAATTGCCCTGCGCATAAAATTAATATGGGTATTATGGGGAGTTGTGATATAGATTACATCAATATCCGGGTCTGTAAACATGTCATTATAATTATCATATACCTTTTTTATCCCATATTTTTCTGCAAATGCAACCGCTTTCTCATGGGTTCTGTTACCCACCGCATCGATGTTTCGCCCGTTTTTCTTTAAGGCCACGGCCATTTCATTTGCAATCACTCCGGTTCCAAGAACTGCCCATCTGATGTTCTGCATGTATCTCTTACCTTTCTTTATCCAACTAGCACTCCACCGCTACCTTAATCACTCCATCTTTCTTGTTCTCAAAAAGCTCGTATGCATCTTCGATCCGGCTAAGCGGATAGGTATGGGTAATAAGCGGTTCCGTATCGATCTTGCCCTCTGCAATGAGGCGAAGCGTCTCCTCACAGTCGCATCCATCTACACCGCCGGTTTTAAAGGTAAGATTCTTGCCATACATATCCGGAAGCGGCAGCGTCTGGGCTTCGTCATAGAGCGCTACCACTGTGACGATTGCATTAGGCCTTGCACATTCCCAAGCTAACCGGAAAGTAGAGGGGGCTCCTGCCACCTCAAGGACTACATCGGCTCCGCCATGATCACTGTTTTTCTGAACATATTCCAGACATTCCTCCGGTAAAACGGTGTATACATCCGGATAGTGCTCCTTTATAAAGCGGACGCGGTTTTCATCTTTCTCGCAGACAATAATTCGTTTCGGTTTCTTTAACATTACGCAGAGAAGGGTACAGATACCCGTCGGACCGGCACCGATGATCAGAACTGTATCTTGCTCCGTGATCTCAGAGATTCTCGACGCCCAATAACCGGTCGCCAGCACATCTCCCACAAACAGTGCCTGCCGGTCTGTCACTCCATCCGGAATCTTATTTAATCCCTGATCTGCAAATGAAACCCGCACATATTCGGCCTGTCCGCCATCGATACGGCATCCCAGGGCCCAGCCGCCATTCTCGTCCGTACAGTTATTTACATATCCATTTTTACAGAAAAAGCATTCACCGCAGAAGGTCTCTACGTTTACAGTGACCCTGTCCCCCGGCTTCACATGGGTCACCGCTGCCCCAACTTCTTTCACAATTCCTACCATCTCATGGCCGACTGTAATTCCAGGGACCGCCCGCGGCACACTTCCGTGTTTGATATGCAGATCACTGGAACAGATGCTGGCCAGTGTTACCTTTACAATCGCATCCCGTTCGTGCATAAGCACCGGTTTTGGTTTTTCCACTAATTCAAACTTTCCCTTAGAAATATATGTATATGCCTGCATTGCTTAACCCCCTTCTTTCTATTATTCATACTGAATCCTATTATAGGCGAAACCTGGGGTTATTAGCAAGATTTGCCGTAAAAAACATGCTTCTGCTTCATTGAAACATTCCGCGTACATGATGGCTAGTTCCAACTGCTGGCAGGCTCCGGTATCATAGGTCATTTTTTCAGAAGAACGTCCAAAGCGAGTTGCCTGCGCAAGGTTCCATTTTTCAAGGATCACCTGCATCTGCTGGTTTGTCCGTTTCAACTCATCCGTAAGAACAGCCAGCTGGCTACGTAATTCTTTTTCCTGCTCCATGCTTTCAAGCAAGAGCTGCAGGATATCTTTTTTATTCAGTTTTGCTAGCTGTTCTTTTGATAACGCAAGTGCCATACGGACGATCAGTCTCCTTCGCTTTTATGGATCCAGTATAACAGAAGAAGCGAAAAAACACAAAAATCAGACCGATATCTTTTCGGTATTTTGACGGTGGAAAACTCCTGCTCCAAAAGCAGTTCTTTCTGTAGAGAATACCTTCCAGGCTGCCTGAAAACAGGTGGATCCGGCTTACTTTTCATGTGGCAGAGAAGACTGTCCACAATTCATGTTAAGCGGATAAAAAACAGAACTTTTTATCCCCATACAGGCTTTCGAATCAAACAGAAAACTTCTCTGTTTTGTACAAAAGTCACACTGGATGTTTTGGATCGATCTTATGGACAGATGGATCTATGGAGTATCCGCTCATGAGCAGATGATACTGCTCCGAAGTGATGTTACGGGCTTCCGCTTCCGATCGGGGCCATTGAAAAGTTCCCGCCTCCAGCCGCTTATAAATAAGCAGGAAGCCGTCTTCCTCCCAGACCAGCCCTTTGATCTTCCGGTTACTGGAACCACAGAAGAATTTGAGCGTTAACATTTCATTTGGATCAGCTGTTACAGACCTCTGCACAGGGAACTGCTTTGGCTGCGTTACTTCAACAAAGCCGCTTTCTACAAGCAGGGCCTCTTTCACTTTGCGGATCCAGTAATAATAAGAGTCTCATGAAAGCTGATGCTGTGCACAATAATCTTTGACAGACAGACCAGATTCGTTGCGCTCCTGAATAATAGCAGCCCAGTTTTTTACACGGATCTGTGCTGTGGCAAGTTTGGTGTTCATAATTGACCTCCTAGTGTGAAAAATGGGAAAAGTGTATTGTACAACTTTTCCAACATTATCTCAAACTTGGAGGTGTAGTTCTAGAGATGTGTGGTTTACCATTTACGGTCGAAATGTTCCAAGACAAACTCAAACCAGATAAATAAGCACGACAAAAGCCCTTAGCTATGAGTTTTATACCCACAGCTAAGGGCTTTTTAGATAAATATGGATTTATTTGTTGCACAACCACCTGTCAATCATTCTCTAACCCTAAAAACACCAGATCACAAGAATAATGGCTCTCATGCAACCGTTATCAAATTGTTATCAAAAGACTTTTAAAAGTGCTGCAAACCCGCATAAATGCTGGGTTTACTAAGCATTTTTGTTTATTCAAACTCGCAAATAAAATTTTGTTACTATACTTTTTAGTATTGGCATTATAGTTCCATTTGGTTTTATATGTGTTCAACTGTCCTAAGTCCATAGGCTGTACTGAATGATGTTATCAATTTGTTATCACATCTCTGTTATCAATCAAAGATTCTCGTAATATCCTGATATCGGTTAACTACACGATAAATCTCTACATATTCTTTACCGACCTTATAGTTAATTACATAATCTTCCCATATCGCATATTTATAATCTGTCCGAAAGCTGACCCGTTTGGATAGATCCGACCCTATTCCCGGAAACATCTGAAGATTTTCAAATTTTCCGTAAATTTCCTTTATTGTCTTCGCAGCATATTCCTCGTTGTCTTCGGCAATATAATCTCGGATATTTTTCAAATCCTTTGCAACAATCGGATTGATCCGCAGTTTTAACATCTTATTCCCCCACAAGTGCTTTTAATTCATCCAGATCCAACCAGCCTTCTCCATCTTTCACTGCTTCTTCAGCTTCCTGCAGCTTCATCAGAAGCTTTTTCTCTGCACGATCACGCTCATAGTCTTCAATATCCATGACAACGAAACGTCCTCTGCCATTCTTGGTCAGATATACTGGTTCTCCTTTATGACATTTTTTCAGGACTTCATTATAATTTCTCAAATCAGATACTGGTAAAATATTTGCCATATTCTTTCAGCTCCTTCCTTTGATTTCATATTGTTTCTGTTACTTTTATTATACACAAGACGCTGTAAAATTCAACGTAGATTTTTACAGCTCGTCATCAAAAAATGCTCGAGTAGGAGGGAGTGATTAGCTCCCCTCCTCTCACACCACCGTGCGTACCGTTCGGTACACGGAGGTTTCAATAGTTGACGTGCACAGACTGATATGCTGTGGTTAAATCGTAGAAGCCACTGTTTATCAGTCTTTCTTTATTTAACGCCCAGGTCACAGCTTTATTGTTACTGATATACCAATACTTCCTGCGACTGTTCACTATCGTTTCATTCATCTTCTTATCCTTTATTGTATTTTCATATCTCAATTTTTAAAAGGGACACAGGAACGGTTCTTTTTTCCAGAAATAGACACAATTCTGTTTTTTTATCTTTCTGATACTTCCCGCATTTATAAAGTCTACAGTAAACCATAAATTTACGGAAGTGACACCATTGGTGTTTCTTCATTATTTTCCACCAATTTCTGGTGTATTTCTTACATATGATATTTTAAATGCAGTCCTCTGATTGCGGAATATTTTCTCTTGGGCGAAATCTGCAAAAATATATTCTATGGTGGTCTTTTTTAGTGTGTTGTTATTATAATCTGAAATTTAGAAATCACCAATACGCAAAACTGGTTTAATTTCATATATATTTGTCATTTTTTAACTATGTGATTATTGGGATGATTTTTGAAAATAAAAAGAAATGTGATAATAGAAAATAATAACACCAAATTAAACTATCCAGCCTCATATTTTCCAATATTATTGTCATTTGATTGTCACTCAACCAAAAATGAGCCAAGAAATGCCGTAAATTCGGCATTTCTTGGCTCATGTACATTACTCGAATTCAATGATTGCATTTCGGTTTCTACAATATCTTGTGGTTTTGATTCTATAAAAAGTACCACATTTATACATATTATACAGGCTATTTTCTTTTACCGGAAATATTTGGGTCAAAAGTTGGTCACCCTCCTATGCTGGAATCAAAATGCTTTTCCATCTTCCCTATCTTCTGCAGCTTTCGTACGATAGGACATATAATCATTCCGTGTCTTCATCGTTCTTTTCCGAACAATCTATAACTTCCCAGTATCCATTTTTAGGCGAACCATGTCGGACAAGAATATCAAGTTCTTTTAATTTCTTAATATTATTTTCTATATTTCGACTAGCAACGCCAATCTTTTCTGCTAATTTTACCGCTGATAACCGATTGTTCTCCATAAGCAACTTTAATATTTCCAGCTGCGTACTATTAAAATCAACCGTCTCTTGTTTCTCTGATGCTTTTCCGATGTTTCTCCGATGTTTCTCCGATGTTTCTCCGATGTTTTTGTTTTCTAAGGTCATCGGTAAAGAATCACGGAACAATTCTACCCGAAACATGTTATCGAATTCTTGAAATTTTGGTTCTAAAAGTCCATATTCTTTCGCAGCATTTAAAATTCTTTTAATTCCACTGCCCCATGCTTCCACAAGTCCCATCTGACTAAAAATATTAGCAATTGCTTTATTTCGGATTTTAGAATGGCCATTCATGACTTCCTCATAAGTCAGTCCATTATACAAGCCACCAGGAGAAGTCACCTCTAGTCGATCATCATAAACCGCAACCTGAATACAGGATTCATCCAATAAATTTCGATGACAGTGTGCATTGATAATCATTTCCCTGATTGCCTCTAATGGAAGCTCATACTTTTCTTTTCTCACCAAGCCATCAATCCTCGCTCCAAGTCTTATATTCCTCAATACAAAATCTACTGCTGATTCAATCTGTGCATAGATTGGTCCTGTAAATTCTCTTTTATCCAGAAATACTGCCCGGTCCGTTCCTTTAAAGACTGCACATTGGGTCTTAGAAAATGGAAAGTAATCAGAAGTTAACAATGCATAGGCATTTGTTGCCATTACCTGTCCTTCACTTTGTTTCAGAATTTTCCAGTTAATGAGTTGCTCTTTCTTTACTGAATGTTCTGTCATTCCAGCTTTTTTCCGAAAGTTTTCAATATCCTGGCAAAGTCTTTCGGTTGCTTCATCCGAAACAGAATAACCCACACAAGTAAGTTCATCCCATGAAATCCGGGCACCTTCCATTTCAAGTTCTCTTATTTTCTCTGGAAAAGCTTGTCTGGATGTACCTGCTACACGAATATAGGTGCCATTCTCTTTTCCCTTTGATTTCAGATAATATGGACGATTTTTTCCTGCTTCTACGGACACAACAATAACTGTTTTTCCATCTACTGTCTGTGGTTCAATATCAGGAATAATCTGCGGCATACAAGAATCTGAAACGGCATTGGCAATTCCATCCATTACCTGAAATAATATCTCATTTTCCACGCCAACAATCTCGTGTGTTTTATCATCTATACCTACAATCAGCTTTCCACCCTGAGTATTAGCAAAAGCTACAATAGTTTTCATGTACTTTTCGCTTTTATCTGGTAAAGTGACTTTGTATTCAACATTTTTTGATTCCCCAGAAAACAATGTATCTCTTCCCATTTTTTCATACCTCATTTTTTCATCATTTCTCGCATCATCAGTGCAGTATTTTATTTAGCTAATTGTATTGTACCCTATTATGAATGTTAATCAAACATTTTTACAACATTTACAATATAGAATTCGGCAAATGAAAATAATTAAAACAATAGCAGGCAATCTCATCACGGATCATTCTGTTTTGTGATGTACTACATCCTAAAAAGTATTCTCATCGAATGTAATAATATCGTCTTCATCCATATCTACTAATTCATCTTCTCCTGATATAGTATACCTTTTAAGAATCGATTCCAAATTGAAATCCACATTAACGGTTTGATCATTTCTTTCCGGCTCTAATGGGAGAAGTTCTTTAAACCTGAACTGGCTCCCCTCCTGCCACACCATAAACGTCTTGTCTGAACTATGCATCAAATTGTCAAATCTTTCTCTCGCTTTTGGTGATGGTTCCCTATACAAACGGAATAGCCAGACAGGCATTAACTCAGCTTCAGTTAATCCAGACATTAATCTATCATAATTAATCATTAACGTCTCTTGGAAAGTCCCCCACTTCTCGCCGCTATCACTATATCTAGCGATTACGTTTCCTCTTTTATCAGAGTATGAAAAACCGTCTCCATAAACAATGCCGGTAAGTCCTCTCGTTAATTTAGAAGGGAAAATATAGTATCTCTCTGTTTCCATTTCGTCTGCACTGAGACATTCTTCTACTAATTTAAATATTTCAATTTTACTATTATCCTTTCCGATTGACAACACACTATTTATCTCACGCTCTGAATGCACTAAGCAAGCCTCTTGTGGGGTACAATAGCATCTGCAATCTTGATATGAATGAAAATCACATACATTCAGTAATTCATTTCTATCTTCGCAATAATTATCCAATAGTATTAGCAGTTGTTGAAAATCATTTTTCTTAACTGCACCTGCTGAAATCCATACATTTTCTGTAATTCCGCTCAAATTGTTTTGTACATCAGTTGCTGTATAGAGAAGAACCTCTCCGTTAGTATTCGATATCCATTTATCGAACTGTGGAATATCCATATTCTGCATCCACCTTTCAATCTTCTCTTTATCAATTGTCTCACGATCAAGACATGCTAACAAATCGGCATTGAACCAAGTATGCTTTTTCGCTCTATGCAATGTGTTAGCATAATCTTGATATGTATTAGTAAAATTCTCTAACTGAGAATAATCATCCACATATTGAAAAGTCTTATAATCTTTACTTAATGGAATTTCATTAGCAAATATCGCCTCTATTTTATGTTTAGCAAGCCAAACAGTCTTCTCTGCAACAGTCATAACACGGCTCATTTCCCCATGAGTTGCTGGATAATATGTTCTTCGAATCACGATATCAATTCCAAGGTTATCTTTATCTTCATATTCCCAAAATCTTTCTTTATTCCATCCCTGATTCAGTATAAATTGATATGCTAAAGCGATAATAAACCCCTCAACTTTCAAATCAGAAAGGTTATATTTCGTCTCATATTTTGTAATAAACTCAGCTGCCTTATAATGGTATTCTTTTGTTATATAATCTGTTCTGAAATAATCATCTAATCTATCACAAAGAACATATCTAGCCAAATCATAATCTATCGCCTGATAACCTCCCATACGATTTGAATCTAATGCATCTCTGCATAACGGTAAATAATCTGGATCATAAGAATATGGAGGTGTAACCAATTGACGCAGTCCTGCATCCATCAGCCCATGAGAAATTGCAGTTTTAACAACACCTGCCCCATAATACCTTAAAGCAACATTTTCGTATTTCTTTAGTCCTTCGTTGCTAAATAAATTTTCTATGAACCATTTTGAAGCAATAAGTAAATATTCATCACAGATAAATTGATCTAAAGCTATTCCAAATGAAACCGCAAATATGTCTTCAAGTACTTGAACATCGTCTATTGATATACATTTTTCAAATAGTTTCCAGAATTCTAATGGATTAGATATTCCCCATGCTGTTAATTTGTATCTGCTACTTTGGCGAACAGAATTATTTACCGATGACAAACTCCAGACTAATGCCAATGGTGCAGCAGTATGTTTATCCGTATTATAGAGCTTAATGCTTTCGAAATCTAATTCCGTATATGCTCTCCAATCTGAATTATAGTTATCCTTTAAATAAGATGGAATTGACCACCAAATGTCTCTTTCTGTCGCATTGTCAAATTCTCTCAAAAATTCATCTAACAACATTGAACCTAATGGATGTTTATCTATTCTTAAAACAGGCTGAATAACCTTACTAAAAATCACTCTAAATTCTGCAACTGAAAATTTCATTAATTTCTTAAGATACTCTCTATATTTCCCTGCAACATTTGTCGAACAATTAGCAAGTGCATAGCAAATCAATTCAAAGGCATCTTGATCGTCTATTGTGAGATTTTCAAACTCTGTTATAAGTTTTCCATTTTCAATTGCAATTAAAGACAACATTTGGTGAATACCATCGGTACATTTAATCTCTATTTTTTGGCCAGAAATCAATCCTGCATACATTTTTTGAGCAATAAGATAATCAAATGCCGGTTGCATCCCCCACGAATAGAAAGTAGTTGGCGCAGAAAAGTCATCCGCTTGCTTTATGTGTGAATAAATAAAGCCCTCATCCATAAGAAAATTAAGTATTTCGTCCAAGTAATTTTTTACCGGTATAGAGACCTTATCGAGTATCTCTTCGTATTGAATCGAACTATTTTTTGTAAATAATTGCGCCAATTCAATCAAAGCTGTTTGAATGACTTTCACGCCTCTCAAGCCCTGATGATCTGAAATATATGTATCTTCCATAGAAGAAATTTTTGCTTTATATAATTCTGTTAAGACAGTCGTGTTTTTGCTCAAATTAACAATTGGGGTATTACGATATATGTCCGAAAACAATTTAATCGATACTGGATTTTTTAAATTGGTCTTTATCCAATGGTTTTCACCGATATCAATTCGATACTTTGAAAAGTACTTATCACATATTTCATCAAGGTCTCCATCACCGGAAATAGGCAATGAATAAAAGCAATCCCGATATGATAGTTCAAAACGGTTCTCAAACACATATGGTCTAGACAAAAATACAAACTTAATCCTTGGAAACCTTTTTTTGAATGCAGTAGTTTCTTCGATTTTTCCTTTCCAATATTCCCATGAAGATGCTTCATCAATTCCATCAACAATAACCACACATTGAGGTTCTATAAAGAATTCACCATCTCTTGGTTTTCTGATAAATGCCGCATTTTGTAAGGCACCAAAAAGCTCGATCTCATTCCATTCCGCATTCAATCCCAGAGTTTTTATTATCATAGATGCCCAAGAATCACCCTCTTTGTACTCTTTAGCATGAACGATCACTGGCAAATGAACACCATTTTGTAAATAACTAGCAGCCTCTGCAATAATCCCTGCGGTCTTACCAGTACCTTGCATTCCTAAAAAAATAATTTTATTATCATCACGATAGTCTATCAAACGTACTAAATTGAAGAAATCATCCTCGATATTTTCCAACAATTTTTCTGCTTCACTAAAATGAAAATACTTACCAAAGTGTAAAGAAGAATTTCTAATATCCGCTGAAGAACAATTTAAGCTAAATATTTCAGTAATTTTGCTCACTCTACTTCCCAATTTAATAGCTTGTCTAATAGAATCGAGAACGCTCAACCATTTACTAATAATAATCAAATCTTTTTCAATATTATCCTGTAATTTTTTTTCTGCTTTTGGAATTCCTAATTCCAATAAATCTTTATATGAACGCATTAGCGCTTCCATTCTAGCAATGAACTTACAGATTTCTTCGTATCGACGTAAAGACAATTCTATACTGCCTACAAAGTACTCTAACTGATTATGAATATACCCCGCTGTATGAATCTCTGGAATATATTTTGCTTTTGCCCATCCATTTACAGTCTTCTCAAATGAAAACTTAAAAAGATCATCGAATACAATCGTATTCTCGAACCAATATTTGTAAATTCCTTGATTCTCCGGTCTAGTCAGACGTTCCTGAATAGAAGTTTCATCCCATAGAATAATATTAACATTCGGATTCGATTTTTTTAAATCAGAGCTCAATTTATCCCATCTATCTGACTCTGTATTATTTGCAACCTTTCTGTCTCTAACAATCCGCTTATTTCCTAAATCCCTAGGAACGCATACAACATATTCTTTAATATTTGGGCGTACTGCAACCGCAGTTTGAAAAGATTTTTCTATCTGTCTTATTTGTCCGTCTTCGATTTTCTCAGGAAACCACTTGGATTGTACAGCAATTATATCGCCATTCGTCAAAGAAGCAAATGCTTCAACTCCTCCATCTCCTCCATCTCCATTCACAAACGAAAAATGAGTCAATTCTTCTCCATAAGTATCCTTACACCATGACTCAAAGAGCAAATTGCACATAACTTCAAATGCATGATTATTTGATTCGCCATGATTATCAAACCTCGTCCAGTCCATACATATTTCACCCTCTTTTAGTATCTAACACATCTAAGTTTTGAATTATTTCTCAACTTACACACTTTATTTTACACCCTCTCAGCAACCTTCTTTTTTATCTTTTAACGATTTAATTTCTTCCAGAATGAGTTCAGTACAAACGACTAAAAGACCTGAAAGAAGAATAATTCCACCGTAAATCGGATAAATAAAAGATTCTTGGACTCCACCGCCAATGATACCAGACAAGAGTTGCCACACACCACTGAACGGCCAAACAACTAATGCGAATACCACAATCATCGTAATAATAGCTTTTTTCATTGCTCTTTACCTCCGTAACTTCCGATTTTTCGTTCTCTGTGACTTCCCAATAAACGGGAAGTTATGGCTTTAACTTCCTACAAATAATCAGCTTTAGGATAATACATACGACCACCACAACAGCCACCAAGGCACCACCCAATAGCAACTCTGTGTACCACGGTGCAGACTGCATGGCATATAAATTTGGATAGGTTTTAAAGTGCCAGAACTTATAAATTCCGAACCCAATGAAAACTCCTATGAATGAACCAATAACGATGTTAAAAAAGGAATTCAACTTTTTCAGCATAGCAGTGCACCCCTTTCCAACTTCCGATTTATCCAGTTAAGAAAACTAGAATTTGACTAATTATTGTGTTTTAATGATTCTATAAACTACCCCCAATTGAGCAGGGTATGTTTCTTGAATCATTCCATTAAACCATATTGTAACGATATCTCCCACCTGAACATCTTCCGCTAAATTTTCTGACGATACATAATACTCTCCATCATTCATCTGACAAAAGCCTTCAGCTGTACTCACATGCGTTACAAGAAGTTCTCCATCATCGGTAATTTCTTTTACTTTTGCATTAAAATTGATAACCTCTATTGGAATAGACGTATCATCTTTTTCAATATCTCTAAATATGATTCGTTCGTCATCAATGACTACTATGAGCTGACCTTCAGAACTCCTTTGATAATGATATCCGCTTCCGAAATTTGATTGATTATTTTCAGATGGTAACTCTGTCCCTGCCACTGTTGACACAATTTCTCCATCCATTGTTCCACAACCAGGCATTGACGCTACATATCCTGTGTCTTTATATATAACACCATCAACCATAACACATGGAGGATATGAGCCAGTATCTGCTGTTTGCTCATTTTGTACTACATCATCATTTTCTTTATTTTCTGTTTCTACGGACACATTTCCAGACACAGGTTCTTTATTTTCTTGATTCGTTCCACATCCAGCCATTCCCAGCACCATACATAATACAAGCAGATAGATTACTTTTTTCATAATACATGCCTCCTTAACTTATATTTTTTAACTCCATAAACCGGAATTTATGTGGAAGATTTTATTATCCATTCATCAAGAAATTTCATTTGTTCATCCGTATGAAACCAATGCTCTCCATTTTTCATAATAGAAAGAGTTGAATTCGTTCTCTGTGCAAATTCAAATATCGTTCCATAAGCGGTAAGATTATCTTTTTCACCATACAAAATGTGCGTTGGGATTTTCCATATAATAGGATTTTCTCTTACATAGCAAAGATAATCCCATGAAAGGGTCTCTCCAAAGGTTGTCTGAATTTCTTTTTTCTCTTTGAGTTCATCTTCTGTAACATTTGCCCAAATCATCATATCAGCAATAAGTCTTTCCATATCTACAACGGGCGAAATAAAATATGCTTTCTCTATTTGCTGATTTGCTAAAGCATTGATAGCAAAATACGCTCCAATGCTATTGGCGATTATTTCAACAGTCTTGTAGTTTGTATAAATCGAATTAAAAAGTAATGGAAATTCTTCTTTTGCTTCCCATGGAAACTGTGCAGTATAGTCAAGACCAATCACATCACAATCACTAAAGAGCGGTTTGTAATGAATAGCTTCTTCAGCATTTCCACCTTTTCCATGTATATAAATAACTGCTTTATCCACAATAGTTATCCTCCACAAAAATCCCGATTTGTCAATTTTATTTTATCATATTTCATTATCGTATTTCAACTGCACGTTCTATCAGTATAGTGAACTCTCCTTTCAAAATTTCCTCACCGTGAGGAAATTACAAAATTGCTCGTCAGCGATTTCGTTTTTGTTGCACTGTTTGTGAGATAATCGTTTTGCAAAATGTTATGGCTGGGGGGATTAGGGGGCAGTGCCCCAGTGTAGCGGCTAACAAGTGGGAAAATGGCACGAGTGTCTATATTTTCCCTATGCTTGCTATAGCAAGTATAGGGAAAATATTTGACAGCGAGTGTATATAATTTCCCCATGCTTGCTATATGCAAGTATGAGGGAATGTATATATTTTCCCCATGCTTGCTAATAATGTTGACCTACGGATTTTCGGTGTCAAGTAATGTGTCAAGCTGCGATTTCCACGCCATAATATTTTCAACTTCTTTTTCAAAAACATAAGATTCTTTTTGAAGTTTTCGTTCCAAAAATTTATTCCAATAATAATCCTTTTCTTTTTGTAAATCATTGATGTACTCTTGTATTTCGTTCCGTTCCTCAGCGGAATATTCTTCGGCATCAGCGGTCATTTCTTCCATTTCTTTTTTATTGCTTTCAAGTTCATCCATCAAATCAATGTAATCATCCAAATCGCCCCACAGCAGCAAGAATTTCAGAAATGTATCATCCGAAAACATGGCGAATCAACAACGCTGATACCACTGTTCCGCATACATCCGTTCATCACTTCCGTTGGAATACGTTCCGTCTACTAAATCCCCGATGAAGTTCTCCAACAGTTCTGAAATCGTCAGACCGCCCTCACCTGATTTTTCGGCAAGGCGTCTCACATCTGCATCGGAAAGATTCACTGTTATGGTTCTTGGTTTTATAGTTTCAATTTCTTCTCTTTGTATAACCTTGCTCTTTCAGTTCTTCATTCCAACCTGCAATCATGCGATACGCAAAAGGTCTGGAAATCTGTAAATCATGCATCACCGTTTCTACTCTCACAAAAAGCTGTTCACTTTTTAATTTTTTTGATGTACTCATTATTCACAGCCTCCATTTTGTTCTCTTTTTTGTTGTTTGGTGACCATTTTGTTCCCCTTGCATTCATATTATCTCATGTGATACTTTTTGTCAATCTTTATTGTGTCTTGGTTCTCATTTTGTTCTTGACAATGTATGTACAATGTATTAGAATAAAAAAAATATGATTGGAGATATTATTATGAATGTCAGTGAAAAAATCAGATATTATAGAGAACTCCGTGGGTTAACTCAACAACAACTTGCGGATTTTTCTGGTATTCCTCTGGGTACACTAAAAAAATATGAAACAGGTAATAGAAATCCCAAACAAGAACCTTTACAACGCATTGCTGATGCCTTACATATTAGTATCACCTCTTTTCAAGACATTCATTTAGAAACCATCGGAGAAGTTGCACCTTATCTATTTGCCATCTCCAAAGTTGGCAAAGTTCAGTTTCATGGTAACAAAGATGCTGATGGAAAATTTGACCTAAATACTCTGACCATATCCTTTGATTCTCCTGTATTAAAGCATTTTCTAAAGGAATGGGCAGATAGTAAAGTTATCATCGACCATTTAAGAGATGAAGCTCAATTTTCTCCAGATGAAACGACAAAAGCATTTTTACTTAACCGTGCTGATGAAATTGAGCAAGAATTGGAACTCCGAATGGTTGATTCTCAAATGCTCATACAAAGCGCAAAAAAATAAGGAGCCTTATCGGCTCCTCGCTTATTTATTCGTTGCATTTTCCTCAAACTGCAAGCATTTTGCAAGCACAAAGCCCAGAAACCTTTGATTTATAAGGCTTCTGGGCTTTATTATACTATTCAAACTCCCTACAGGTTAAGTTATTTCCTGTGTTTGAGTCGATTTTTGCTTCTGAAAACAACGTCTTTTCGTCTATTTCTCTTTATTATTTTCAGTTTTCAAAATTTCAGGTATCATTCGGGTATCACGAATGGATATCAATGTTCCTACTGGTATTATGACTCTGATGAAGTTAATTTACAAGTGGTAAATCCCAAGTATTCATCACCACAACTTACCAACATCTTATATATCATTCAATTACCTTTTATTCTGCTTATTTTCTTTATTCAATTTCCAAAGAAAATATCCAGGTCTCTCTCTCACATCACCAAATAACTTGACTGTGTCTTTTATTCCACCAATTGCAGCTACTGACGCCGCAATTAAGCTTAACATATTATTTCCACTCATCATACTATTTGTAAGCAATGAGCCAGTTGCTATCGTTGTTTCTATCCCAAGGGATCTGATTATCGAACGCGTTTCTCGATTTATTTGATTTATATATGTTTCATTAATCGCATATGTCACTTCTTGCAATTCATTTTCTAATTGTTCATTGTCCTTTATATTTGACAAATGTAATAATTTTTCGCCAAGTTCAGTTCTAAAATTTGCAAAACTCTCTCCATAATCATTTCGAATACTAATAATATCAGTTATTTTACTACTCTCTAATACTGGAACATCAAGTCGAAGAGCCATATTGGCAATCTGGCTATCAACAGATTGTTTCCCCATCTCTTTTGACAGCAATTGTGCCTTCAATGTAGATTGCGTTAGATACATTGTATTTAATCTACTTGCTAAATAAACTTCTTGAAAAGTTTCATCATACATATGTAAACATGCTTTATTTACCGATTGATCTAACCAAATATTAAAAGTATCCTGTGAAATATTGTCAGGTGTAAAAAACCTAAATGTGGCCTTTCTTGTATTTTCATCAAAATCAACTACTTCACTCTCTTGATATTGAACAATTTCTCCATTTCTAAATCCACAATCAGGGAAATGGATGAATAATCCTGTTCCTCTAGTCAATGGTTTGTCTAACTCAACACGTAAACCTCCATCCATCCTAACTGTGTTATGTACTTGAACATTCTTTTTAAGAAAATCCATTATAGGTTGAGGCAGACTCTTGCTATAGTTATTTGCATCATAAGTAATAGGCACATTCATTGGTGCCTCATGTAGATATGAAATGGGAATATATTTTACATAGTTGCATACAACCAGTATTGTGCTTTCCTTCATATATTTTAAAGCAGCTACCAACTGTTCTCTATCAATAGTATTATCACTATTCATTCCATAATATTCAGCCATAACTTTAGTAGAATTGCTTTTTTTCTCGGTTAATTCAAATAATGGATCTGAAATAGTTACTACATCTACATAAAGAGCCAGCTGCTTTAACAATTCTTCTCTTGGTCGTTCCGAAAAAGATTCTATGGTCACTGCAATTTTTCTTGAATCAAATATTATTTCTCTACAAATTTCCCCCATGTTTGAAATAACATATTCTCTGTATCTGTTCAATTCTTTCTCTAATTCATAATCGCTTAACGCACTGAAATTGTCCTCCAACCCATAACCAAACAAAAAGCTTTCCGTCAGAAAATCAAAATTAATATGTGACATAAACCTTCTCTCCTTTATGTGTATTCTTCTAAAATTTCATTGTTACAAAAAATGTGAGTAATATCCATTTCTGCAGTTGATAAAACCAACCTTGAGTATTATATTCTTGTAATGCTTTCTGACTCTATTTTCTTAATTGCATCTTCTTGTCTATGCTCTCCCTCGACATTAATTTCATGTTCTATCTTTACAATACTAATAATCTCCTGAGTGATTGTTATGCCTAAGCAAATACAAGCCGTGATGCTGATGCATCAGATCAATACTGACTACCTGACTGTGTGTTTCATCATAAAATGTAAGATGCTTAAGTTTACCATTTTGCACAATGGCATATGACCTACTCGCTGTATGAGAATATTCAGGTGCTTTTACAGAACCACTATCCTGAATAATCACTTGAATTTCATCCACCTCACCTACAGAATGATAATTCTGTCCACCTTCTTTAAAATGGAAGTTACCTAAATCACGCTTTAGCTGTCCATATATTATTTTTCTACGATACTTTGGTGCAAATACAATGTGATACTTACAATTCCATTTGGTGTGTGCTAAACTATTCATATCCATATGGATACCTCTGCTTGTAATGTGGTTGGCGAACCAACATTATTATAGCACTGGAGATTTTTTCTGTAAGCTAAAGCATTTCCAACCACTCGCATAGCAAGTGGTTTATTTGTTTCCAGCATTCCATTTTTCGGAACACGAAAAATTCCATCCTGGAAACAGGGTCTTGCCCTAACAAAAAAGCTCCAGAAACGGCTTGTTTTCGCTGTTTCTGAAGCTCTGTTTACTACTCAAACTCAATCGTAGCCGGCGGTTTCCCCGTACAATCATACAGTACGCGGTTTACACCTTTTACCTCATTGACAATTCGGCTTGTGACTTTTCCAAGTACTTCCCACGGAAGTTCTGCGGATTCTGCGGTCATGAAGTCGGATGTGAGGACGGCACGAAGTGCGATGGCATAGTCATAAGTTCTGACATCGCCCATGCAGCCTACGGAACGCATATTGGTCAGGGCTGCGAAGTACTGACCGAGTGTGCGGTCGATACCTGCTTTTGCGATCTCCTCGCGGTAGATAGCGTCTGCATCCTGTACGATGCGTACCTTCTCTGCGGTTACCTCACCGATGATACGAACGCCAAGTCCCGGACCCGGGAACGGCTGACGGTATACCAGATTTTCCGGAATACCAAGCTCCAGACCGGCGCGGCGGACCTCATCTTTAAACAGCATACGCAGCGGCTCGATGATCTCCTTGAAATCTACGTGTTCCGGAAGTCCGCCTACGTTGTGGTGGGACTTGATAACAGCGGATTTTCCAAGACCGGACTCAATCACATCCGGGTAAATCGTACCCTGTACGAAGTAATCTACTTTGCCAATCTTCTTTGCTTCCTCCTCAAATACGCGGATGAACTCTTCGCCGATGATCTTACGCTTGCGCTCCGGATCGGTTACACCTGCCAGCTTATCGTAGAAACGCTGCTGTGCATTGACACGGATGAAGTTCAGCTTGTACGGACCGTTCGGACCAAATACTGCCTCTACCTCGTCACCCTCGTTTTTACGAAGCAGACCGTGATCGACGAATACGCAGGTCAGCTGGTCGCCGATCGCTTTCGCCATCAGGACGCCTGCTACGGAAGAGTCTACACCGCCGGACAGAGCCAGAAGGGCACGACCATTTCCTACTTTTTTACGGATTTCTTCGATGGATTTCTCTACGAACGCATCCATCTTCCAGTCACCTGCACAATGGCAGACACTGTATACAAAGTTATGCAGCATCTTGGAGCCTTCCTGTGTATGAAGTACCTCCGGATGTGCCTGGATGCCGTACCAGCCTTTTTCTTCATTTTCCATACCTGCAATCGGGCAGACCGGAGTATGGGCTGTCACACGGAAACCTTCCGGCATCTTGGAAATATAGTCGGTATGGCTCATCCAGCATATGGTCTTCGGGGATACACCCTCATACAGCTTAGATGTTGTGTCTACCTCTACCTCAGTCTTTCCGTATTCACTGACCGGTGCTGTGGCAACCTCGCCACCTAACAGGTAGGACATCAGCTGTGCGCCATAGCAGATACCCAGTACCGGGATTCCCAGATCAAAGATTTCCTTTGAACATCTCGGAGATTCCTCCTTGTATACACTGTTCGGTCCGCCGGTGAAAATGATACCCTTCGGGTTCATCTCTTTGATTTTTTCCAGCGGCAGGGTGTAAGGATGAACCTCACAATATACGTTACACTCTCTTACTCTTCTGGCAATCAACTGATTGTACTGTCCGCCAAAGTCCAGTACAATGATCATCTCTTTCTCCACGAGTATTCCTCCTATAATTTTATGCTGCGATCCGTACTTCATCAACTTGTAGCTTCGAATCAACTTCCAGGATTTATGGTCACACGCTTGCACAACATGTGAACTGTAACAGTCATACTGCTACCGCAGGTAATCACTCCGTTCCAGCCCCATCGCCGCCAATCGAAAAATAACCGGTCGCAATCTGTTCAGCAGCTATACCACGTTCTCTTCCTGTCAATTCCTGTAACTTTTATTATAAAATACCCGGCAATTAAAGACAAGCCATTTTTACGGTATTTTCAGGCACTTTTTCCAGAAAAATACTTTTCGATTCAATTCAAGTCGAACATCCGTGAGACTTGGCGCGTGATTCTGGTCAGCGAAGCATCGGCAAAATCCGCTACCAGTATGATATCGTACGGAATTTTCAGTGCAGAAAATTTCTATCCGCAAGTAAAAATGCATATTCTATGCAGAATCACTGCGCATCCTCGCGGAGCGTTTATCTCAACCGGAGACCTAACTCCCACTGAGACAAATTTGTTATTACTCGCCACCTAAAGAGGTGGGGCTTCTCAACTGAGAGCAAAGGATGAGAATTATTATACTATTTGCATTGTGCAGATATGCACCCCCTGCGCTTTCATCTCGGTAATTGAATTGCCGAGGATTCCCGCTTATTGTCCTAAACATTTAAATATTTCTTCACATACTTCCCCGTATACGATCCCGGCGTCGCTGCCACCTCTTCCGGTGTTCCTTTCGCAATCACGGTTCCGCCGCCCTCGCCGCCTTCCGGTCCGATGTCGATCAGGTAGTCAGCAGTTTTGATGACATCCAGGTTATGCTCAATGACAACCACGGTATTTCCACCATCCGACAAACGTCTTAATATCTCAATCAGACGGTGTACATCGGCAAAATGAAGTCCCGTAGTCGGTTCGTCCAGAATATAGATCGTCTTGCCGGTTCCACGCTTGCTCAACTCCGTCGCCAGCTTGATTCGCTGTGCCTCTCCACCGGACAGCTCGGTGGATGGCTGTCCCAGACGGATATAGGAAAGTCCTACATCGTAGAGTGTCGCAATCTTCCGGTGTATGGAGGGCACATTTTCGAAGAATTTCATCGCCTCCTCGACCGTCATATTGAGGACATCATAGATGCTTTTCCCCTTATATTTGACCTCCAGCGTTTCCCGGTTATAGCGCTTGCCGCCGCAAACCTCACACGGCACATAGATATCCGGCAGGAAATGCATCTCGATCTTGATGATGCCGTCGCCGGAGCACGCCTCACAGCGCCCGCCTTTTTTATTGAAGCTGAAACGTCCTTTATTGTAGCCTTTTGCCTTGGCATCCGTAGATGCCGCAAACAGATCCCGGATCAGATCAAATGCCCCCGTATAGGTTGCCGGATTGGAACGCGGCGTCCGCCCGATCGGAGACTGGTCGATCGCGATAATCTTATCGAGCTGCTCGACGCCCTCAATGGACTTATGTTTTCCCGGAATCGTGTGTGCGCGGTTCAGCTTCTTTGCCAGCGCTTTATAAAGAATCTCATTGACAAGTGAGCTCTTTCCCGAACCAGAAACGCCCGTCACGCAGGTCATCACGCCCAGCGGAAATTTAACATCGATATTTTTCAGATTATTTTCTGCCGCTCCTCTGACAGTAAGCCATCCCGTCGGTTTCCGCCGCTCGGACGGCACCGGAATCTGAATGCGCCCGCTCAAATATGCACCGGTAATCGATTTTTCATTTTTCATGATCTCTTCCGCTGTGCCGATCGCCACGACCTCGCCGCCGTGTTCGCCCGCGCCCGGACCGATGTCCACGATACAGTCTGCCGCGCGCATCGTGTCTTCATCGTGCTCAACCACCAGAACTGAATTTCCCAGATCCCGCAGGTGTTTTAGGGTATCCAGAAGCTTGTCGTTGTCCCGCTGGTGAAGTCCGATACTCGGCTCGTCCAGAATATATGCCACACCGACCAGACCGGATCCGATCTGGGTTGCCAGGCGGATTCGCTGCGCCTCGCCTCCGGACAGCGTGCCAGTCGCACGCGACAGGGAAAGATATTCCAGACCGACATTGATAAGAAAGCTGATTCTCGCCCGAATTTCTTTCAAAATCGGTGCACCAATCGCCTGCTGCATCGGCGTCAACTCCAACGCATCGATAAATTCGCGGAATTTGACGATCGACATATCGGTCGCCTCGAAAATATTTTTCCCGCCGACCGTGACCGCCAGAGATTCTTTTTTTAACCGCTGCCCCTTGCAGGTTGGACACGGTGTGATCCGCATAAATGTCTCATATTCCGCCTTCATTGAATCAGAGAACGTCTCACGGTATTTGCGGTTCATGCTCTGAATCAGCCCCTCAAAGGCAATATCATAAATTCCCTCGCCACGCTGTCCACGGTAATACACCTTCACAACCTTGCCGCCGGTTCCGTAAATTAAAATATCATGGATCTCCTTCGGATAATCCTCAAACGGAGTATCCAGACTGAAATCGTATTCTTTTGCCAATGCATTTAAGATCGCGCCGGAAAAGCTCGTTTTGTCCGTGCAGGACTGCCATCCCATCGCCGTGATCGCACCCTGGTTGATGCTCAAACTCTTGTCCGGAATCATCAGATCCTCGTCAAACTCCATCTTATAACCAAGTCCGAAACAATCCGGACACGCGCCGAACGGATTGTTGAAGGAGAAGCTGCGCGGCTCGACCTCATCCACGCTGATGCCGCAGTCCGGACAGGAGAAATTCTGACTGAACGTCAGGGTATCGTGCTTTTCTTCGCCGTTTTCATCCCGAACCGCCGTATCGGCCAGCATCAGGCCATTGGAAAGTCCCATGACCGTCTCAATCGAATCCGAGAGGCGTTTCTCAATCCCCGGCTTGACCACCAGACGATCGACCACAATCTCAATATTGTGCTTGATGTTTTTATCCAGCGTGATCTCCTCGGAAAGCTCGTATAAGCTGCCGTCCACCCGCACACGGACATAGCCGCTCTTCTTTGCCTGCTCCAGCACTTTCTCGTGGCGTCCTTTCCGCCCGCGCACGACCGGGGCAAGAAGCTGGATCTTCGTGCGCTCCGGCAGCGCCATGATCTGGTCAACCATCTGATCGACCGTCTGACGGCGGATCTCACGACCGCACTTCGGGCAATGCGGAATACCGATCCGTGCGTACAAAAGACGCATATAATCATAGATCTCCGTCACTGTACCGACCGTCGAACGCGGATTCCGGTTCGTCGATTTCTGGTCGATAGAGATCGCCGGGGACAAACCCTCGATGCTCTCGACATCCGGCTTTTCCATCTGACCTAAGAACTGACGCGCATAGGACGACAGGGACTCCATATACCGCCGCTGCCCTTCGGCATAGATCGTGTCAAATGCCAGAGATGATTTACCCGAACCAGAAAGTCCGGTCAGGACGACCAGCTCATTTCTCGGAATATCAATGGAAATGTTTTTCAGATTGTGCTCATTGGCACCTCGTATCTTTATATATTGCTTCGCCATATCTGTACCTCAATTATCATTGACTCTGCTCTGTTTTATCATGTCGCTGCTGACTTATTTTATAGTCATTATAGTCACAGTCTTCCCTGTAATTATGCTTAGTATAACACATTCCAAAAGTCTTTGCAAACATTTGTTCTGTTTGATAAAATTGAATCAGCTAAACATAGATATTCCTTGGGAATAGAAGTCAAACTTTTCATCAATTCTAATACAAAAAGGGCACCTCCGCCCGGCTCCAAACCTAGCATGGAGACCAGACAAAAATACCCTTTCGCCCTATTTCATTTTTTCACGCATTCATTTTATTTCACGATTTTTCGTTCCCCGAAGATACACCAGCCAGTACCCGCCTCCAATCACCAGCATCCCGCCGATCATATTTCCGATCGTAGCCGGAATCAGATTATTGAGA
This sequence comes from Clostridium fessum, assembly GCF_027698965.1. Lineage (NCBI taxonomy): Bacteria > Bacillati > Bacillota > Clostridia > Eubacteriales > Clostridiaceae > Clostridium > Clostridium fessum. Next base: position 36,525 of record NZ_JAQEQF010000006.1, on the reverse strand, counting down.
ATAAAGGTTCCGATCGTCAGCCCTTCCGCTGCCAGACCGTACTCGCCCATGATCATCAGCCCCGCCGGGATGTAAAACATATTGGCGATGCAATGCTCGAAGCCGCAGAGAATGAAAATCGCCACCGGCGGATAAAGCGCCAGAATTTTGCCAGATACCTGCTCGGAGCTCATCGCCGCCCAGACTGCAATACAAACCAGCACATTACAGAGGATCGCACGGCACAGCACCTCCGGCAGAGTCAGGGTCACCTTGGAAACGGCTGTATTCAGAAGAACCTGCGCCAGATCGCCGCCGTACAGGCTTGGAATATGCCCGTAGACAAATAAAACCGCCACAAAGATCGCGCCAATCAGATTTCCCAGATAGACAAACAGAAGATTTTTAAACAGCCCGCCCACGGAAATCCGTTTCTGCAGCGCCGAGATCGTCATCAGGCAGTTCCCAGTGAAAAGTTCCGCCCCGGTGCAGACCACCAGCGCCAATCCTGCCGGGAATACGAGTGCCGAAGCAATCCGCGATGCCGAGGCATTTGTCATTGCTGCCGAGGCAACCGAAGCCCCCGCGCCTGCCAGCGCGATGAACATTCCGGCGAAAAAGCCGAGTATCAGCATATGAGACACCGGAAGTTCCGCCTTTTTTCTGCCCGTCTCCACATAATTTTCTGCAATCTGTTTCGATGCAATCATAGATTTTCCTCCCATCAGCCTTTCTATGTCCGAAATTCATTTTTCAAATTCTTCCTTTTATCTTCTGAATTTCCGAACCTGCCACATCGTTTTATAACCTTTCCTTCCATTTCAAACAGAAAAAGACGGTTTTCGTCCGATCTTTCTGTTCTATCCCTTTAAAATCTTTGACAAACAACCGTCTTTTCTATTATTTATATATCATTTCTGATGTCGTCCTATCATCTCAAGCCGCCATCTGACATCACCTATCAAGGGCTTCCCTTATTATTTCATGTGACTACTTTTTGCAGCCCTCCCACAAATCCTATAAGTTCCCCTTCATTTTCCTACCGTTCCTCCCGGAAATAATTCTCGCCCAGATGCGCCGGGATATGTGCCCCTTTATTCTTACGCATCGACGCGATCACCAGCACCAATGCAGTGATAATGAACGGAAGGGCATCGAAAAATGCCGTTGGAATCGCATACGTGTTTTTCGGCACATAGTATTTCAGCACGCGCAGCGCCCCGAAAATAAAGGAACCGTAAATAACATTGATCGGCTTCCACGCCGCGAAGATAACGAGGGCAACGGAAATCCAGCCAAGACCGCCGACGCTGTCGCGCAGCCACACGCCGCCGTTGATGATCATCGAGCAATATGCGCCGCCGATACCGCAGATCGCACCGGATAGCAGGATATTAATGTATCTCCACTTTGTAACTTCGATACCTGCCGCATCTGCTGCGCCCGGATTTTCTCCGATCGCCTGCACATTTAAACCAACCTGTGTTTTATATAAGTAGAAACTCGCCACAATCGCGATGATGATTCCAAGATAAACGAACGGGTTATAGGAGAATAATAATTCTCCGACCACCGGCAGATCACTGAGTCCCGGGATGTGGATGTTACGCATCTGTGCCGTCACCGCATCTGGAAGTTTCAGGGTGCCGTTCTCTGATTTTTCCAGCATAAAGACGCCGATAAAATTGGCTAATCCGACGCCGAAAATCGTCAGGGTCAATCCCGTTACGTTCTGATTTGCCATAAATGTGACAGTCAAAACACCGTAAATCAATGCCGACAGCATTCCAGCCACCGCCGCAGCTAACAGCGCCGCAACAAAGTTATCCGTCTGATAGCCGACCATGAATCCGGCGCACGCGCCAATCGACATCATGCCCTCGACGCCCAGATTCAGGTGTCCAACCTTCTCACTCAAAATTTCGCCAACCGTGCCAAACAGGAAAGGCGTACCCGCCAATACAGCCGCCACCAGAAATTTAATTACGATCTCGCTGCTCATGCGCGTGTACCTCCTTTTCCGCGAAATACAAATTGATACCGTATAAACAGTTCACATCCCAGAATGAAGAACAGGATGATTCCCTGCAGCACATCCGCGCAGTCCGAGGACAATCCGAATGAAGACTGAACTACGCTGCTTCCTTTTTCCAGCACGCTGAACAAAAAGGTAACCAGCAGAATCACCGGCGGATTCAACTGTGCCAGCCATGCCACGATGATCGCCGTAAATCCGACACCTCCGGCAACTGCCGTCGTCAGCGTGACATCCGAACCGGTCGCCTGCACCATGCCGCCGATGCCGCAGACAGCGCCGGACAGAAACATCGTCCGCAGAACCACTTTTTTTACATTCATGCCGGCATAGCGGGCTGTCTCCTGGCTCTCTCCCACGACGCTGATCTCATATCCCTGCTTGGAACGATTTAAGTAAACCGCTATCACTACCACAAGAATCAGCGCAATCACCCAGCCGAACTGGATGCCGAACACCTTATCGAGCGCCGCATTCTTATTGAAACGGGCAATCTTCGCATATCCCTGGGAACCTGGGTCGCGCCATGCGCCCTCTCTCAAAAATACGATGACATTCAGTGCGATATAGTTTAACATCAGCGTAAACAGCGTCTCGTTCGTATCATACCGGGTCTTAAACCACGCCGGAATGAGTCCCCACAGACCTCCGCCGATCGCGCCTGCCAGAAACATCACGATCACCAGCAGCCAGTGATTCCAGTTCGCATGGAACAGTGCAAAATACGAGGCAAAAATACCGCCCATAATGATCTGTCCCTCGGCTCCGATGTTCCAGAATTTCATTTTAAATGCCAGCGTCACACCCAGCGACGCAATCAAAAGTGGAATCATGATTTTGACCGTTGCCTGTATCGCCATCTCGCTTCGCAGCGCTCCGGTTACAATCGTCTGATAAATGACAAATGGATTCTGCCCAATCAGCAGGATAAAGAATCCGCCTGCCACCAGAGCCAGCACGATCGCCTCCAGACGGAGGATCAATGTTTCTCTTTTTCCAAGTTCCGCCTTTTTTACAACACGGATCCACGGTTCTTTCATGCCTGTTCCTCCTTATTTTCGGATGCCATACTCTTATCCAGCCCCAGCTCGCCCGCTTCGGTACCGGTCATCATCAGTCCCAGCTGTTCTTTCGTGAGCTTCTTCGCATCCACGATACCCGTGATCTTTCCATGGCAGAGTACCATGATCCGGTCTGAAAGCTCCAGAAGCACATCCAGATCCTCACCGATATAGACAACCGCCACGCCCTTTTTCTTCTGCTGGTTCAGGAGGTCGTAAATCAGATAGGAAGAATTAATATCAAGCCCTCGCACCGGGTAAGCCGTGATCAGCACCTGCGGGCTCGACTCAATCTCACGTCCCAAAAGTACCTTCTGGACATTTCCCCCCGACATCATACGCACCGGCGTATCAACGCCCGGCGTCACGATTCCCAGTTCTCCGATCAGGCGTTCTGCCATCTCCCTCGCCGGTTTCCGGTCTACAAACAATCCTTTCCCTTCCGAATAGGACTTGAGCAGCATATTATCAACCATACCCATTGAAGCAACCAGTCCCATGCCGAGACGATCCTCCGGCACGAAACTCATGCTGATTCCGAGGCGGATGATCTCCGCCGGAGTCTTACCGATGATATTTTCCTTACGGTACAAAATAGCGCCCTTTTTCGCGTCCATCAACCCGGTCAGCGTCTCGCAGAGTTCTTTCTGGCCGCTTCCGGCAACACCGGCAACGCCCAGAATCTCGCCTGTTTTAATCTCAAAAGAAATATCATCCAGCGCCACGCCGCCGTCACTCTTATCGACGGTCAGATCGACAATCTTCAAAATAGTCTCTCTCTTCTCCATCTCCGGGCGCTCGATATTCAGGCTGATTGGTCGTCCAACCATAAGCTCCGTAAGTTTCTTCTCATCACATCCGGCAGTTTCCACCGTCTCGATGCTCTTTCCTTTTCGCAGAATCGTGACACGGTCACTGATAGAAAGGACCTCATTTAATTTATGGGTAATAATAATAATCGCACAGCCCTGTTCCCGCATCCGGCGCAGGATTTTAAACAGCCGCTCCGTCTCCTGCGGCGTCAGGACTGCCGTTGGCTCGTCCAGAATCAGGATCTGGGCGCCTCTATATAATACCTTCAGGATCTCGACCGTCTGCTTCTCGCTGACCGACATGTCGTAGACCATTTTCTCCGGTTCAATTTCAAGTCCAAATGACTGTCCAAGCGCTTCAATTTTTTCCCGCAACGCCTTTCTTCCCAGCCGTTTTCCCTTGGTTCCCAGCACGATATTATCCATCGCACTGAACACATCCACCAGTTTGAAATGCTGATGAATCATACCTATTCCTAAATTTCTCGAATCTACCGGCGAATTTATGGAGACTTCTTTTCCTCCAACCAGAATCGAACCGGCATCTGGGTGGTAGATACCGGAAAGCATGTTCATGAGCGTTGTCTTACCGGAACCATTTTCTCCCAAAAGTGCCATAATCTCGCCGTACCGGACGGTCAGATCAATCTTATCGTTCGCCACGACGCTTCCGAATGCTTTCGTGATCTGCCTACACTCAATGGCATACTGTTCTGTCATATCGTCACCTCAAATGAATATTTAACCAATTTTTTAATCAATTTTCTAAAAAAGAAAAAAGAGGTGCCGCAAATGAAAGTGGATCCATTTGAAGCTGCCTCCTTTTATCTGTTATATACTCTTGGAATCTGCAACACCCGGAAGCGTTTCCGAACCTGTTTCAGCATCGCTTCCAGGTATATAATTCCATGATTATTTCTCTACGATGTTCTTGAAGTACCAGTGGATATTGCCTGTGATATCTGCATCGGACATATGCTCGCCCTCGGTGCCAACGGTGGTTCCGTCGTTGCACTCGATCACGCCATCAAATACATCCCAGTCGCCAGACTCGATCTTCGCACGTGCCTCATCGATCTTCTCCTGCGTACCATCTACGCACAGGTCAGATAACGGGGAAATGTCTACCAGACCTTCCTCCAGACCGCCGAAGTAGTTCTCGCCTGTCCATGTACCATCAATCAGATCCTGTACAGCTTTGGTATAGTAAGCGCCCCAGTTCCAAACGGTGGAGGTCAGAACTGCCTTCGGAGCATCCTTGCTCATATCAGAGTTGTAACCAACACCAAATACGCCAGCTTCCTCAGCTGCCAGCTGCGGGTTCGGTGTATCGCAGTGCTGTCCAATGACATCACAGCCCTCGTTGATCAGGGCTACGGCTGCCTGTTTCTCACCTTCCGGATCGTACCAGCTGTTGGTGGTCTTGATGTAAACGGTTGCATCCGGGTTTACAGAATATACACCCATTGCAAATGCGTCACATCCGCCGGTAACCTCGGCATTGTCCTTGCCCCAGGCGCCGACATAACCGATCTTATTGCTCTCTGTCTTTAAACCAGCCGCTATACCAGTGAGGTAACGGGACTGATAAATCCGTCCAAAATAATTGTTAAAGTTCACACCGTTGGATTTGTAGCCGGTTGCATGGGAGAAGATAACGTCCGGATATTCTTCTGCCAGTGCCTCGCATGCATCCATGTAGCCCCAGCTTGTCGCGAAGATAATCTGGCATCCTTCCTCGACACACTCGCGCATTGCCGTCTCGATGGCAGTCTGATCATCGTCCGCTACGTTGTTCTTGCGGATAATCTGATCATCCTCCAGACCAACGGCTTTCTGCATCGCTACGATACCCTGATCATGCGTATAGCTGTAACCGGAACCATCCGCCGGATTTCCAATATGAATCACTCCGACCTTCAGATCCTCTTTAGCAACTGCCGGCATCACGCCCTCTGCTGCCTCGCCTGCTTCTGTGTCTGCCGCGTCAGCTCCCTTTTCCTCCGCTGCCTTCGTATCTGCTGTATCAGAAGACGAAGAAGAACAGCCTGCACACAGGGACAGCGCCATGGCAGCGCTCAGTAACACGCTTACTACTTTTCTCATAACATTTCCTCCTAAGAATGCCTGCGAATGCGGTTCTCTCCCTTTCTCATCGTTTGTCAGAATTCCCTCGCAGAACCTGAAATCCGAAAATAAAACCGCATTCCCGAAAATTTAGATCGATACAGGAGATATTATTGCATATTTACAGACGATTTTCAAGGAATTTGCCTAATTTTTACTGTGATATTTATTAATCTCTTTTCATAAGTTTTACTTATTTCTTTTTCTCTCCTGTAATCCCCCGATATGCAGGAAGGGAACACCGGAGGAATCAGCTGCCAGCATCTTTTTTCGACGCAGATAACACAAAAACAGGCACCAGACATTTCCTTTCAAAATGCCTGATACCTGCTCTGCTCACTGTAACTGATTTCTCTTATAACTTCGGCAAACACGTAACCGTCCACCTTGATAATACACGGCTCCGTTTTAAGCCTCTGCCTCGCCAGTTTCTTTCTTCTCTTCCAGAATCTTCATAAACTCCTCACCGGTGATCGTCTCCTTATCCAGAAGATAGTCTGCCAGCTCATGAAGCTTATCCTCATGCCCGGAAAGAATAGCTTTCGCTTTCTCATACGCGCTCTTTACCAGCGCAATCACTTCCTCATCGACTCTCGCCGCCGTCTCTGCCGAACAAGCCAGGGAAGTATCGCCGCCTAAGTAGGCGTTGTTGACCGTCTCGAGCGCTACCATGCCGAAATGGTCACTCATGCCGTAACGCGTCACCATCGCACGGGCGATCTTGGTTGCCTGTTCGATATCATTCGAAGCCCCTGTCGTGATAGAATGGAAGATCAGCTCCTCCGCCGCACGGCCGCCGGTCAGTGTCACGATCTTGTTGAACGCCTCTTCCCTGCTCATCAGGAAGCGCTGATCCGCCTCCACCTGCATCGTATATCCGAGTGCCCCGGAGGTTCGTGGCACAATCGTGATCTTGTGGACCGGAGCCGAGTGCGTCTGCAGCGCCGCTACCAGCGCATGACCGATCTCATGGTAGGAGACAATCTTCTTCTCATCCCCGGAAACACCGGCATCCTTCTTCTGATATCCGGCAATAACCGTCTCGACACTCTCTTCCAGATCCTGCTGGGACACGGTCTTTCGTCCCATCCGGACTGCCCGCAGCGCCGCCTCATTGACAATGTTTGCCAGCTCTGCGCCGCTCGCACCGTTGGTGGCACGGGCGATCTCATTGTAATCCACACTCTCATCCACTTTAACCTTTTTGCCATGGACTTTCAGAATTGCCTCACGGCCTTTCAGATCCGGCAGCTCTACCGGAATCCGGCGGTCAAAACGTCCCGGACGAAGCAGAGCCGGATCGAGGGATTCCGGACGGTTGGTCGCCGCCAGAATGACAACACCCTTCTTACCGTCAAAACCATCCATCTCAGTCAGAAGCTGGTTCAGCGTCTGCTCGCGCTCGTCATTGCCGCCCATGCCGGCGCCGTCACGCTTCTTACCAATCGTATCGATCTCGTCGATAAATACGATACACGGCGCTTTTTCATTGGCCTGTTTAAATAAATCACGCACCTTCGCCGCACCCATGCCGACAAACATCTCAACAAATTCCGAACCGGAGATCGAGAAGAACGGAACGTGTGCTTCCCCGGCAACAGCCTTCGCCAGCATCGTTTTACCGGTTCCTGGAGGTCCGACTAACAGGGCGCCCTTCGGCAGCACCGCACCGATCTCCGAGTATTTTTCCGGCTTATGCAGGAAATCGACAATCTCTTTTAATGCATCCTTCGCCTCTTCCTCGCCAGCCACATCTGCAAATGTGATACCCGTCTCGGATTCTGCATAAATCTTCGCATTCGACTTGCCAAACGTCATTGCGTTGCCAGGTCCGCCACCCATCCGTTTCATCAACGAACGTCCCATGAGCTGTCCGATTCCCACAAAGAGAATCAGCGGCAGGATCCAGGTCAGCAGGAAATTCAGCAGCGGTGACGCCTGTGTGTTGATCTCCGCACTGTATTTCACGTCCTTACCATCCAGCAGGTCATACAGGTTGACACCCGGAATCTCGCCGGTTTTGTAGGTGACATTCCACGCTGTGTTTTTATTGTCATTTTTCAGCGTATAAACGATCTCATTGTTCGTCGTCACATACACTTCATCGACATTATCTTCCTTCAACTGATCGCTGAACTGGTCAAACCGCACCTGCTGCGTCCGATCCATCATAGATGGAAAGAGGAAAATATTTAACAGCATGACAATCAACATAACCAATCCATAATAATATAAAAATGATTTTCTGGGCGGCTGCTTTCCGCCGCCGTTCGTGTTCTCTACCATAGATTGTTCTCCTTATTGTGAGTCTGTGACAGATGGTTTCTGTGTTTCCGTCACATCGTTTCGTGATACATTAACATATACCGCATTCTTTGTTATTTGTCAATCCACAATAGTAAATATTTATTTACTTTTTATATTTGTTGATCTTTTTGTCTGGATGTGCTAGAGTACAAGTAAATTGATGTTTCCTTGTTTGCAATTTATGTTTGTGAAATGGACCGCATTTTATTACTTTGATATTTAAATTTGGAGGTTTTCCTATGAATCCAGGCAAAAAAAATTCAAATCTTTTAAAAAACACCGGTATCCACTTCCTGGAGTTTGCACTCGGCTTTCTCTCCCTGGCGAAATGCCACTACCAGCCAAGCCATGATATGAAAGTCAACTCGCTTCCATTTTTTGCCCTGATCGCGCTCGACAGCTGGGCAGATCAGGACTATACCATGTCTGAGCTGGCGGACAAGCTGAGTATCACAAAGCAGCAGCTCTCCCATATGATCAAGGTTCTTGAGGAACGCGGTCTGGTCGAGCGGATCCACGATACAGCCAACCGCCGCCGCGTCTACATCCGCATCTGCGATTCCGGTCGTGAGATGATGAACCAGATGAAGCAGGAAATGCTGTCTTCCACCCTGTTTGGGCTGCGCGCTTACACCCCGGAAGAACTGGCATCGATGGACGAGTGCCTGTGCCGCCTGATGGAATTAATGAAGAAATTCAACTGTGAAACCGATGAACCTGTAAAGAATGTATCCGTATGATAAAGACACCGGAGACACTTTTTTCTCCGCTTTCTTTTAAATCCTGTATAATTGACTTTTGTAACGTCCAGCAGCATTCCGGATTGATTTCTCTGCCATTTCATCCTTTCATCCGTTCCGGTGTGTTCCACGCCTCGGCAGAGTTTTCTTTCTGTGCCAATGGACGTTTCTCAATGATACAGAAAGAAGGTTCCTACATATTATGCCACAAATGATAGAAAATCATATTTTTCCACACGCTGCTCATAGCAAACACACTCTCCCCCTCTCATCCAGGCAAACTTCTGCTGCCATTCCACGCCTTTCCGGTCAAACGCGTGCTGCCGCACCTGCAAGAGCCCAAAAGGCCGCGGACGAATTTGCCCGCTACCTGCTCACGCGCAACCTTGCCGATGAGACACTCCGCGCTTACACTTATGCTGTACGGCAGTATTTTACCTATTACCGTGACATTACTTACCCCAATTTAAAGCTATACAAAATCTTTCTGCTCGAGCACTACAAGCCGCAGACCATCAACCAGCGGATCCGGGCTTTGAATGCCTACCTGGATTTTAAAAAGCTCTATCCCGGGCATCTTCCCATGGTAAAAATCCAGCAGAAAACATATCTGGATCACATGATCAGCGAGGCGGATTATGAATACCTGAAACGCTGCCTGCTTCGGGATGAACGGTACACTTACTATTTTCTCATCCGTTTCATGGCGGCAACCGGCGTCCGGGTCAGCGAGGTGATTCAGTTCCAGGCAGAAGATATTTTCTCCGGCTATAAGGACATCTATTCCAAAGGAAATAAAGTCCGGCGCATCTACATTCCACAGTCACTCCGAACCGATACCCTCAAATGGCTTTCCTTTCTCCACAAATCCCACGGTCCCATCTTCCTCAACCGCTTCGGTTCCCCCATCTCTCCAGGCGGCATCCGCAGCCAGCTCAAAACCATCGCCCTCTCCTACCACATGACACCGGAAATGGTACATCCGCATGCATTCCGCCACCGGTTTGCCAAGAGTTTTATCGAAAAATGCGGCGATATTTCCCTGCTCTCCGATCTGCTTGGACACAAAAATCTCGAAACAACCCGGATTTACCTGCGTCGTTCCAGCAGCGAGCAATATGAGATTGTCAACCGGGTAGTCACCTGGTAGAGAGGAGGAAATGAAGCACATATGAATTTTGAAACACTTATTTCCGACTTTGGCATTTACCTTGAAAAACAGGGGCACGCCGCCAGCACCATCCGGGTCTACAGCTGTTCCGTCCGGCTGTTTTTTGCGCATTATAACAGCCTTTCGGTCGAGCACCTGCAGTCGTACCGGCGCTGGCTGCTGGAATGTTATAAGCCATCGACAGTGAATACGCGGATTCTGGGGATGAACCGGTTTCTGGATTTTATGCAAAACAGTGGATTGTTGGATAATGAAAAGGCGAATTTTCAATCACCCATATCCGCCCCCACAGATTCACTCCGCATCACTCCCACAGGTCACTACCGCCTGCGCCCCATCCGGGAGCAGAAGCACACCTACCTTGATACAGTGATCTCCCAGAAAGATTACGACCGGCTCAAACGGCGGCTAAAAAAGGATGAAAATTATTTCTGGTATTTCATCGTGCGATTTCTCGCCTCCACCGGCGCTCGCGTCAGTGAACTGCGCCAGATCAAAATGGAGGATCTGCAGCTTGGCTATCTCGATCTCTACTCCAAAGGCGGCAAGATACGGCGATTGTTCTTCCCCCGCTCCCTCTGCGGGGAAGCAATCCCCTACTTTGCCTCCCACGGCATCGACAGCGGCTTTCTCTTCCTGACCCGCCGCCGCACCTGCATCTCCGCACGCGCCATCGAGATGCAGTTAAAAAACATCGCAAAGCGCTACCGCATCAATCCGGCAACAATGTACCCGCATTCTTTCCGGCACCGCTACGCCATCAATTTTTTGAAACGGTTCAATGACATTTCCCTGCTGGCGGATCTGTTAGGACACGACAGCATCGAAACAACCCGGATTTACCTGATGAAATCGAGTCAGGAACAGCAGACGGTGATTGACCGGGTGGTGACGTGGTAGGCACAGGCGTGTGAAAACCATAAAAGGGGAAAGAACTGCCATTTTCCACAATTCTTTCCCCTTTATTATAGATTTATTTTTTCTCTGCCTCCACAATCACGAGCTCATATGGAAGTGCTTCCTCAGCGCTATCGGTTCTAATGTTTTCAACCGACCGTTCTACCGCATTCTCTTTTTTCTCCTGCTTCCCACTGTCCAGCTTTGTCTCAACATTCTGTTCCGCCTTCTTTTCAGAATCTTCCTCCTTTTCTGCTGTTCTACTAATAAGACGATGGGAGATTTCATTTGGTTTTATATATTTGCAATTTTTTTAACAACTTTTCTTTCCAAATAAACATTTTTTCAAAACGGAAATTAGAAGAACCAGATGGATAATAGAAAACGCATAAAGATATTACAGGCATAAAAAAAGCCCGGCAGAAAGAAAATGTTCTATGACATTCTCTCCCTACCGGACTTTTCCTAATATTAAATTTCCTTACAGCACCTTACTCAAAAATGCCTTCAATCTTTCGCTCTTTGGATGCTCAAAGAACTCCTTCGGTTCGTTTTCTTCGATGAAGTTGCCGCCCTCCATGAACATGACACGGGTTGCTACCTCGCGGGCGAAGCCCATCTCATGGGTAACCACGACCATCGTCATGTGTTCCTCGGCAAGCTGGCGCATTACGTTTAATACCTCGCCTACCATCTCCGGGTCAAGTGCAGAGGTTGGCTCGTCAAAGAGCATCACATCCGGATGCATTGCCAGAGCGCGGACGATCGCCACACGCTGTTTCTGACCGCCGGAGAGCTGTCCCGGATAGGCGGATGCCTTTTCCTTTAATCCGACACGCTCCAGAAGTTTCAATGCCTCCGTCTCCGCCTCGTCCTTCGGGCGTCCGAGCAGTTTCATCGGTGCCAGCGTCATATTATCAAGAATCGTCATATGCGGGAACAGGTTGAACTGCTGGAATACCATTCCCATTTTCTGACGGAGTTTGTCAATGTTTGTCTTCGGATCCGTGATATCCGTTCCCTCAAAATAGATGTGTCCGCCGGTCGGTGTTTCCAGCAGGTTCATGCAGCGCAGAAATGTGGATTTACCGGAACCGGATGGTCCGATCACGCAGACAACATCCCCCTTGCGTATCTGGGTGGAAATATTGGTCAGGACCTTTAAATCACCGAACGCCTTGGAAAGGTCATTGATGTCAATTATCACTTCTCCGTTTTGTACGTTATCGTTCATTCTTTCTCAAGCTCCTTTCCAGATTCTGTGCAAAGTGGTTGAAGATCATCGTCAGCGCCAGATAAACAGCAGCCACGATCAGAAGCGGTGTCCACGCGTCATACGTTCTGGAACGGATGATATCGCCGCCCTTTGTCAAATCCTGCACCGCCACGTAACCGGCTACCGAAGTCTCTTTCAGAAGAACAACAAACTCATTGCAGAGCGCCGGAAGTACGTTTTTAAACGCCTGCGGCATAATGATATAACGCATCGTCTGGACATAGTTAAAACCAAGGCTTCGACCTGCCTCCATCTGTCCCTCGTCGATCGACATGATACCGGAACGGAAGATCTCCGCTACATATGCCGCCGAGTTAAGACCAAACGCGATCACACCGACAAAGACGCCGGCAAATACACGCGATACAAAAATACAGTAGTAGAAAATCATCAACTGGATGACAACCGGCGTTCCCCGGATGACCGTCAGATATACCTGGCAGACACCATTTAAAAATTTCATTTTACCGGTTTTGTCGTGAGTCGCACGGACAATCGCAATCAGCAGACCAAGGGCAATGCCGATCAGGGTCGCAAATAACGTGATGATCAGGGTATTTTTTAGGCCCCCTGTCAAATACTGCCACCTGTCATCCTTGATCAGGTTTAAATATAAGGCCTGCTTGAGTTTCTCCAATCCGTTTTCCTCCTTGTAAGATGATATAGACTTGAAAAAGGGCTGCCGCCGAACCGTGTTTTCGCCATTCTGCAGCAACCTTTTTCCGTTCCGTCAGATACCGGAAACACTCCGGGTGTTTTCCGGATCACCTGAATCCATCCGTCTGACGATTCATTTCAATTCTCTTTTATATTACTCAGCGGTAATGTATTTTGCAACGATCTCATCCAGTTTTCCAGACTCTTCCAGGTTTGCGATGGATGCGTTGATAGCGTCCAGAAGCTCTGTATTGCCCTTCTTAACTGCAATTGCGTACTCTTCTTCTGCATACGGTGTTTCCAGAAGCTTTAAGCCCTCGTTCTCGTCTACAAATACCTGTGCCGGTTTGTTGTCAATGATAACTGCATCGATCTTGCCAGTGGACAGTGCCTGTACTGCATCTGCGCCCTTGGAAAATCTCTGTACACTCTCCTCGCCGAAATCATCGGTGGAGTAAAGGTCACCGGTGGTACCCTGCTGAACACCGATCTGTTTGCCCTTTAAATCATCCAGGGATTTGATGTCGCTGTCCTCGGTTACGATAACAGACTGAACGCCGGTTGCGTAAGTGTCAGAGAAATCCACCTGGGTCTGACGATCCTCGGTAACGGTCATGCCTGCTGCTGCGAAATCAGCTTTGCCAGACTGAACCTCCGGGATGATAGAATCGAATGCTACGTCGGTGATTTCCAGAGATGCTCCCATATCCTCGCAGATAGCGTTTGCAATATCTACGTCGATACCTACGATATCATTTCCATCGTGGTACTCATACGGTGCGAACTCAGCGTTGGTGGACATAACCAGAGTCTTTCCTGCAAATGCGCTGTCGCCAGCCTCTGCTGCCTCGCTGCCCTCTGCTGCCTCTGCGGTTGTCTCCTCATTCTCCTCTGCGGCTGCGGTTGTCTCTGCCGGTTTGGAAGAGCATGCTGCTAACGATGCTGCCATAGCAGTTGCCATAGCGATTGCTGCTAATTTCTTTTTCATAATAAATTCCTCCTCATTTCTATTCGCTGCTTTTGTATTTTTATGCAGTAAATACGAATATTCTTACTTTTATTACTGTATCTAGGAATACATTATACCGCATTTTTATAAATAATCAAGCCTGAATTCCTGTTTTTTACAGGGTTTTGTATGATTATGCATTCTTTTCCAATTTGTACGGTTCCAGTTACGGACAGATCTGGTTGTTAATTCTTGGCACGGGAGTTTAATAGTTGCATAATCAGGTTAGTGAAATTTTGAAAGTAAATGAAAGCAGATGACAGCTCGAAGAATGTTTCCGGTTTCCGAACGGATTATCAATTCATAACGAACAGTAAAATGAGAACAATTCCAAAAATGGACAAGGAAGAAAAAAATACTATAGTCTGCAACAGCAACAAAAATCGCTGCACCCCAGCAAATACAAGGGTTACAGCGATTTTATTTTCACTCAACTGCCAAAGACTGGATATATATTTTTTTCAATAATCCAAATTTTTGTTTTTTCTGTGTTTCCTGTTTTCAAACTTCACGTTCTCTCCACAGGCAATATCATTTACTTAGAGAATTTCTTTGAAAAAAATTTTCTTTTTTCTACCAATAACTCAACAAGCACTTGACAACACCTTGATAGTTCAGCGCCTCAGCTAAAAAAACGCATAAAAGCAATCCATTCGTTATAATAGCGTTGACTAGAAACTATAAAACAAGCCCGGCAACCAGGTTGATACGACAGGAACAAACGATACCAGCAGCAAAATAGGTAATGCACCAAAAAGCAAAAATGGAAGAATAGGTTTAATAAGTTTATGAATCGGAACATCACAAACTCTGGAACATGCCATCAGACAAGTAGCCATTGGCGGTGTAATTGAGCCAATACCGATCGAAACAAAAACGATTACTGCTAACTGAATTGTATCAATCCCACATGCAGTAGCAATCGGTGTAAGAAGCGGCACCAGCGTCAAAATAATAACATTTCCATCCAAGAAAAAACCTATAAAAAACAGCAGAAGATCTATTAACAGGATAAGACCAATACGATTATTGGTAATTCCCAACATTAACTCTGCCACCAACTCAGGAATATGGTTAAGTGTCATCAAGCGACTGAAAATCAAAGTCATTGGAAACATTATAACCAATGCCGAAACATCCTTGACTCCCTTAGAAAAAACGCCCATCAATTGAACCAGAGAAAGCTTTTTATAAACTACCACTCCCATGATCGCTCCATATAAACAGGTAATTGCACCTGCTTCTGTCGCTGTAAAAATGCCGCCATAGATACCCCCTAACACAATTACCGGCATTAAAACTGCTACAACAAGCTCTAAAAAAAATCTATTCCGGCTTATAGTCTCACGCGCATTTTTTTCTGATTCTTCTTTAGGCTCATTATCTTCAGTACATGCAGAAACGGATGCAACTGTTTTACCCGCATATTCTGGATGATAATATTTTATATAAATAATCCGATTAATGATCAAATAGAGCCCTGCCCATATTAATCCCGGCACAATCGTAGCCATAAATAAAGCACCAACCGATGCCGAGGACACGGATGCAAAAATAATAGCATTTACATTTGGTGGAATCATAAAGCCAAAAGGACTGGAAGCTGCAATTAATGCCGCTAAATATGCTTTATCATATCCTTTCTTTTCCAATTCTGGCACCATAGCTGTTGACAGTGTATTAGCCGTTGCCAATGCTGAACCGCAAAGGGCTCCAAAAAAGCAGGAAACTACTGGAATTGTGGCCGTCAATCCTCCCTTTACATTATGTAGCATCTTATCCGCTACCCGAATCAGCACATTTGCAATTCCGCTTCGCTCAATCAAAGAACCTCCTACTATAAAAAGCGGAATCGCCAACATAGAAATAGAGTTCAAAATGTAAAACGCATTCGTTGCAAACGTTCCTGTACTTCCAAGCCCCATATATGCCACAAAAAAGGAGCCGCCCAAAAATGCTAACGGAACTGCAACGCCGGAAAAAATCATGAGTAAAATTAATACTGCAGCTATTCCAAATATCATAATGTGCGTAACCTCCTTATAGATTTACAAACATTCACCACATAATAAACCATCATCCCCAAAGCTCCTAAAAATACAGAAGCATATACCCACCACATGCTAAATCCAACAGCTGGAGACACCGTATTACGTTCAATATGTGTCATCATTAAATTAAATGTTAATGGCATAAATAATCCACATATTATAGTAGAAATAATCAAACTAAACAAATGAAGTGCTTCTTTTGACTTTTCCGTCTTACACAGATTCAAGAAGAAATCGACTTTTAGCATATTGTCATCACGCACAACCAGTATTACTCCAAGCCATACAAATACAATAAATAGAATTGTTGGCAATTCCTCATAGCCGTGCATATTAATATTAAATACCCAACGACTGAAGATTGTCAGATTAACCATAATCATCATCACAATCAACAAAATACCCGCTAAATTTCCAACCACAAATTCAACTATATGATCTAATTTTTTTAAAAATTTCACCACGTTCCTCCTCTCTTTAACGGTAAATAAAAAAGCAGGGGATACTACAAACATAGATATCAATCCACTTGCAGCATCCCCCATACCATTAATAATTAAACAGCTCAGATACCTGATTGTATAATTCTTCTCCAATCAGTTCTCTCCACTTATCCGACAGAGAAGCCGCATACTCTTTCCATTGATTCAATTCCTCATCTGTTGGCTGATAATATGTAATTCCTTTTTCATCAAAGAATTTTTCTGCGTCTGCTTTCATATCTTTATAAGATTCATATTCAGCCTCTGAACACGCCCAGGCAGCATCTACAAATATCTTTTGATCCTCTTCGCTATACTGATTAAACTTATCTAAATTCATCATCAAACTATACGAAGTCCACTGAGCTCCAACATATGAATAAAATGGTGCTACTTCATAATAATTTTCAATAATATATGAAGGTATCTGCTGATCCGTAGCCGTAATCAAACCATTCTGCAGCGATGTATATAACTCTCCGTATGGCATAATTGCGATATTTCCCAAACCGCCATAAAATTCGTTAACAATAGCATCTTCATATGTTCGAAACGTTTCATTCGCCAGATCCTTCGGCACTTTAATCAATTTATCTGTCGAAAAGATGTGGCGCTGTAAGCCACTGTTTTGTGCCAAAAGTTTAATTCCATTTTCTTCATAAAGCTTTGTATTAATAGCAAATCCTTCTGCATTCGGATTAGCAAGCTTTTCCCTCACTGTGTCTAAATCAGGTAATAAAAATGGAATTCTTTGCCATGCAAATCTCTTATCTACATTAGACATTCCGGCACCAAAGTTAAAATCCGTCTCCCCATCCTGAATCATCTGAAAGGATTCCGCATCGCTGGCATAACTGGAATACCAATAAATATCTACTACATAACGGCCATTACTATTTTTCTCCACCTCTTCTTTAAATTTCAGTAGTCCATCAGCCCAGGGATTATAATCCGGGGCAACCTCTGGATCTAACGCTGATGTTGTCAAAACAAGATGAGTTGCATCTGAATCTGCTTTCGTAGTTTCTTCCGCTTTATCGCTCTGCAGTGCAACTGTATTATTACCTCCACATCCAACTATAGTTAATGCCATCATTGCTGCCATTGTCGTTGCAATTAATTTTTTCATTGTACTCCTCCTTTTTCAACATCCACCATATTCTTTTTCTGCTCGTTCCTGGCTGATCAAGCCATCTTTCACATCACACTTTAATGCTTTTTTATCTCTCTCAAGCGGATTACCCCAACCTCCGCCGCCACTTGTCTGAATATAGAGTCTATCTTTCTTATAAAAACGCACCCTTGCTTTCGAAGGCAAATGTTCTTCCGTTCCATCAGCTCTATTTACTGTAAAACGAGCTCCTAATGCTGCTTTTCCACCATTCAATCCCCACGGTGCCGTATTAACACGATCAGAGGCAATAAAGCAGTCCACCTCATCTGTCTGGAATTCCAGGACTCGCTCAATTCCAAATCCACCCCTGTGCTTACCAGGTCCTTCAGAATTTGGAGCTAAACCATATCGTATTACCTTAACCGGCATGATTCTTTCAAGAACTTCTACTGGTGTATTTCTGGTATTAGTCATATGCGTATTAACTCCACTGGTTCCATCTTGATCGCACATTCCACCATATCCTCCTCCAACAGTTTCACCATTAGCAAAGAACGAATGTGTTTCTGGATTATAACCACCCAGCTGAATTCCATTCATAGATCCACAAGCAGCCGCACATACTTTTTCTGGAACCACTTGAGCCAGTGCACCAAGCAGTACATCTACCAAACGCTGACACGTAATAGAATTTCCAGAACCGGTAGCTGCTGGATATACCGCATTTACCAAGGAACCTTCCGGTGTTATAACCTCAAAGCGGCGATATGTTCCAGAATTCGGTGGAATCGTGGGATCCGTCACTGCTCGAACAACATAATAAATGCAAGCCAACGCCATCGGACGAACACAATTCAAAGGTCCTCTTACCTGAGGGCATGTTCCCGTAAAATCAATTTTAATATGTGGACCTCCTGTAGTAATTGTTACCTTGATTTTTAATGGCTCTGTTGTAGTAATTCCATCTCCCTCTAAGAAATCCTCAAATTCAAATGTCCCTTTCGGAAGTTTTTCTAACTCTGCTCCCATTCGCCGGTCACAGTAGTTCTCTAACTCTGCAATTGCCTCAAGAACTACTTCTACGCCCATCTCATCACATAATTCCTCAAACCGCTTTTCTCCTACATTATTTGCTGCAATCTGAGCCATCAAATCTCCACTACTTTCGTATTTTGTTCGGATATTAGAGCGAAACATAGCAAAAATCTCAGGATCTACTTTTCCTTCTTTTTTTATCTTTACTGGTGGGAAGCAAATCCCTTCATGGAAAATTTCCGTTGCATCTGGTGTTAACGAACCCGGAACCTTTCCTCCCACATCTACATGATGCGCCAGATTTCCTACAAAAGCTACTAGCTCTCCTTTAAAAAAGATCGGAGAAAAGATAATAATATCTGGCAAATGAGTTCCACCAATGAATGGATCATTGTGCATGATAGCATCTCCAGGTTTCAGTTCTTTTTTGTTAATATGCTTTAAAGCTCCCTTTACTCCCCAAGGCAACACTCCTGAATGAACAGGTATATGCTCTGCCTGTGCAATCGTCTCTCCATTTACATCAAATAACGCACACGAACAATCTCTTCTATCTTTAATATTTGTGGAATAGGCTGTCCGAATTAATGCTGCTCCCATCTCTTCTGTAATTGCAAAAAAGCGATTTCGCATAACTTCCAATGTGATTGCATCCATCTTTTCATTCCTCCTTTTAGTTCTCTTCTAATGCTTCCATCTTCCCAGTCTCATGATTTGCAATCTTCACAACCAAATTCATTCTCTCATCTACTGTCACCTTATCGCCAGGCCCTACTACGGACGTAGCTCCTGTTTCCTCTATGATTGCCGGACCGATAAAGCTGTTACCTGCTTTTAAAGCATCTCGCTTATATACGGCTGTATCCAGCCACTCTCCCATAAAATAAGCTTTTCGAATTTCTTCTGGTTTTGGAAGTTCCTTGCTAATTTCTCCTTTTGAATACAAGTTACTTTTGTCCATTTCCCCAACTACAGAAAGACGCAAACTAACCAACTCCATGGGATCATTCTTCTTAAATCCATAAGAACGCTCATGTGCATCACTGAAATCATTCACAAGCTTATCCCAAACCAGCTGATTCACCGGGCTATTGGGTACCGAAATCGTTAATTCGTAGGCCTGACCAAAATAACGGATATCTATTTTTCTCTCAAAACTTACGCTACTCTCTGATACGCCATCTCGAGCCATTTCTTTTCTTGCTTCAGCCTCTAATTTTTCAAATTTTTCTTCCATATGGTCGAAAGAAACATCTTTTTCATGTTTATGATACGTGCATACTTCATCATATCTAATTGGTGCAACTAATAATCCAAAAGCAGAAAAGTTTCCAGGTGCGATAGGAATAACAACTGTTCCTATATCCAGAGTTCTTGCCAGTTCAACCGCATGAAGTGCTCCCGCTCCTCCATATGGCAGAAGCACAAACTTTCTCGGATCGATTCCTCTTTCTACCGTCATAACTCTAATTGCTCTGACCATGTTGGAATTCGCTACACGAAGAATTCCCTCTGCTACTTCCTCCACTGTCATATTTAATTTTACGGCCAATTTTTCTTCTATCGCTTTCCGTGCAGCCGCCACATCCAGGTGCATTTTTCCACCTAGCAATTTTTCACCCACACGACCTAACACAGCATGAGCATCTGTTACTGTTGGTTCTGTTCCTCCTTTGCTATAACAAACCGGTCCCGGTACTGCTCCTGCACTGCGAGGACCAACCCGAAGCGCTCCGCCAGCATCCAGCCATGCTATAGAGCCTCCTCCTGCTCCAATCGTAGTAATATCTATATGTGGGAATTTTACCGGAAATCCCTCAATCACTCCTTCACCTGTGATACCAATAGAACCATTCTGCACAATTCCTACATCAAATGACGTTCCTCCAAGATCTCCAGTAATAATATTATGATAATCCGTAATCTTGGAAAGAAATTCGGCAGCCAAAACACCTCCAGCCGGACCAGATAATAACGTATTCACACTCTTCTGAGCTGCAATCTGATCGGTCATCATACCTCCAGAAGATTGCATAATAGTCAATGGAGAATTAATCCCATTTTCATCTAATCGTCTACGCAACTGGGATACATATTTCTGCATTCTTGGCTGAACATATGCATTCATAACGGTTGTATTCATTCGTTCAAATTCACGAAACTCCGGCAAAATTTCACTAGATACAGACACTGGAAAATCTGGTGCGATTTCACGAATAACTTCCAACGCTTTTTTCTCATTTTCATCATTCGCATAAGAATGAAGAAAACAGATTGCAATGGATTCCGCTCCCTCTTCCATTAATTCATGAATCGTTTTCTTTAATTCCTCCATATCCAACTGCACCAATACAGTTCCCGTATAATCCATTCTTTCGTCTGCCTCCCGACGAAGATATCGGGGAATTAATGAAGCTGGTTTTCTAGCATGTAAATCATAAAGTTCTGGTCTGCTCTGGCGACCAATATCTAAAACATCTCTAAATCCTTTTGTT
The DNA here is from genome assembly GCF_027698965.1 of Clostridium fessum. Lineage (NCBI taxonomy): Bacteria > Bacillati > Bacillota > Clostridia > Eubacteriales > Clostridiaceae > Clostridium > Clostridium fessum. The sequence continues at coordinate 15,277 of NZ_JAQEQF010000006.1, read as the reverse complement.
GTTATTAATGCTGTTACAGCGCCGTTTCGTTCCAAAAGTGTATTTGTAGCCACTGTCGTTCCATGTGCAACACCCGTCACACAATCTGGTGCTACTCCCAACTCTTCTAAAAGTGCTCTAATTCCGTTCAGAACACCTATACTTTGATCTTCAGGTGTAGAAGGCGTTTTTGCAAAATACACCTTACCATCTTCATTTATTCCGACTACATCGGTAAACGTTCCTCCTACATCTACACCTAATTTCAATTTAGCCATTTTTCATCCTCCTTTATCTCTATCCCTGGTAATAATTTACTTTCGGCATATATTTACTTCCTAGCATCTTATGAAATTCTGGGTATCTTGATTGTTCCGGGTGACGTCCTTTCTTTTCTGTTACATCATTAGCCAGCCATTGTAATGGAATAATGTAAAATAATGGAGTTAAAATTTCATCCATTCCTCCTGGAAGCGAGATAAAACGACCTTTTATTTCAATCTCTTTTTCAAAGCCCTCGTAACCAATAACTGTCACGTGATCCGAATGCTCCTGAGCAAATTGAATCATTCTCTTTATTCGCTCTACTCCAGGTCCCTCGTTTACCAAAAAAATCAAATATGACCACTTTTCAAGACAATGATACGGACCATGCATGTACTCTTCCACATCATATACCTCTACCGGGATTCGCACTCCTTCTAATACCTTAAGAGCCCCTTCTTTAGCTGCAGCTGTTAAAGTACCACCTCCGATAATTGTCACAGATGGAGCAGATTTATACTCCTCCGCAAAATCTTCAATTTCTTCAGATGTACATCTCAAACTTTGCTCCATCCATTTTGGAACTAACGAAATGTCTAATTCCTTACCAGCTAATCCCGCAGCATATAAATACAACATTGCTATAGTCGAAGTAAATCCCTTCGTTTTGGCCCCTACCAGTTCTTCTCCTGTACATGTATCCAAAATCGCCTCAGCACTTTTTCCGCCAGGATTATCAGGCTCGGCTGTTACCATAACGGTTCTAGCCCCATACTCTCTTCCTTTTTCCAAACAATGTATCGTCCCAATACTACGTGCCGTCTGTGAAATTCCTAAAATCAGCGTTTTCTCATCTAGTCGATAATGTGGATAGTAATACAAAAAATCAAATGGGGTAAACACCTGAACCTCTGCATTGAACCATTTTGTAAATGCATATTTAGCCGCAATTGCTGTATGAAGTGAGGTTCCAGAACCAATTAAATAGATTTTATCAAATGGACCTTTTCCCACTATAGAATACACACTATCACACACTTTTTCTGCATTTTGGCAAACTCTTCTAATTGTGTCTGGCTGTTCCAATATACAGCTCTTCATGGTTTGCTTCATTCTATGTATGCCTCCCAACTCTTGTATTTTTCTCTATTTTATTTTTTTACCTGTATATCCTGCTCTTCGATTTTTTTTGAAGCAAAATTAATTGCTCCTAGAGCTCCTGCTTTTCCTCCCAAGTTTGCCAAACAAATATCCGCCTGAATTGGCGTAAGCCTGCCAACCTCCTCTCGAATCCGCTGAATCACAGATCCCATAGAATCAGAAACTCCACCGCCTATTACAACCTTCTCTGGATTTAAAAGACTAATCGTATTGGCTATCGCAACTGAAAAATCACGAACAAATTTGTCTATTACCGGTATTACTGAGGCATCTCCTCGGCTATATGCTGTAAATAATGCTTCTGCCGAACCAACAATTTGATCCAGTGCCGAGCCAGAACATTTTTTTTCTAAAATTCCCTGTTGTCCTAATTTATTAATTTCCCCTTTTTCCACATCAGAACTTTCTAAATAATATCCTAATTCTCCTGCTCTTCCTTGAGCCCCCAATACCAACTGTCCACCACATACTAATGCTCCGCCAATACCTGTTCCCAATGCAATAAACAACATATCATCCGTCTGTTCACCTGAACCTATCCAACGTTCACCTAATGCTGCCAGATTCACATCATTTCCGACATACACTGGAAATGAAAAATATTCATTCATTAAACTTTGCAAAGGAAATTGATTCCACGATAATGCTTTGGCACGCACCACTGTTCCATCTGAATCCACCGTTCCCGGGACTCCAATTCCCATGCCAAATATCATTTCTCGTTTAATTCCTGCTGCTTCTAATGACTCCTCTACAATCTGGACTAATTCCTCAAACTGATTTTTGGTTGGTATTTTTTTTTCGTACACAATATTACCCACCAAATCTGTTATCAAAAACAAAAGTTTTGTTCCGCCAATATCCATGCCAATACAATACGCAGATTTTGGATTAAATCCCAACATAGTAGATGGGCGTCCAACCCCTGATGGAGACATACAGTCTCCATACTCAACTAGGAGCTTTTTCTTAATTAATTCATCTACAATCGCACTAACTGTTGTTTTACTTAAATTTAATGCCTTTGATATCTGTGCACGGCTAATCGGCTGTTTCTCCTTGACCATATTCAGAATCAATGTCCGATTAATTTTTCGTATTAATTCTAAATGCCCTAAATTTCCATTCTTCTCCATATTACACCCCTTACTCACTTAATTAGTTCAGTGCACTTACTAATTCTTTTAAAAATTACCTCTCGTATTAAGCAAGAGGATTTATATATAAAATACACTTTTATTATTCTGTTTTCAATAGGATTTTTCAACAAAATATCTTTATATTTTCGTAAAAATTACCAAAACGCGTTTCACATAATTTGTTTCTTCAGAAAACTAAATGTCATTTTCAAGATACACGTCTATATATGCTGAACTCTTTTTGCAATGCAATTGATAATTCATAAAATCAATTATATCTAACAAAAATGCAATTACAAACCAAAGATGACAGTAACTGTCAACCTGTAACGAATCAACAATTTCAAGAATGTTTTTACTAACCTTCTATATGGTTCCACACATACCCATGCAGTAGAACTTTCAACATTTCCTTATCTCGCTCTTCCCAGGCGGCTTGTACATTCTCCATATCGAACATGGGCATTCTTCGTAAATCTGATATGCTGAAATCTCCCAAGAGCAGGCGTGGCAAAGGCAACTGAAAGAAACGATAGCAACAAAAAACAGGTCCGGACGCACGGAGAGTAATCAGTGTATCTGAACCTAGCTTTTCTATGGTCTTTCCGATGAATAGCTTGGCTGGCTTTTCATTGAAATTTCTTATGCTTTTTTTCGTTGACATTTAATACTGTTCAATGTATCATATAATCAAGAAATGGGTTTGTTACCGTACAGCTATTGCTTAAGCGGGATGCTCGTTTCTTTTTTGTGTTCACCATATCGTCCTGTCATTATTCAAGAATGCCTCGGTGCTCTTGTAGCAAAAAGCAGACGCACCCTTTCTTACGTCCTCGAACATTTTTCCGCATCGATCGCCAGCACAAACATTAATGCATCCAGTGCATATTCCGGCTCATTTACCTGAATAACATACGTGTCCGTCATATGGAACAGCTCTTTGCTGACACTGGCAACCGAATATCCCCTTTGATCGAGGATATTATAATCCCATTCCATAATCGAACCGTCGATATGCCAGCCATTGTAATCAATATTGTAATGCGGCATCAGGAAAGAGAATTCTTTACTCAAGCATCCGATATAGGTGCCTTTTTTATATATCTCAAATTTTGGCAGAAATGTCAGTACACGCTGAACAACCATTCCAATTTCATTGCCGTCTGCATCATATATCACCAACTTATGGCCCCAGGACAACTGGCCTTTTACCACATATACTGTATTGCCAAACTCATCATAAATATCATAACTGTCAAACCACGAAAATAACCGCTGTTTAAATAAAAGCTTCATAAAATCACCTCAAATATCATAATCCGTTCTCTTTTGTCCTCGCCCGGAAACAAATCCGATGTGTCGATCTCATCATAAAACATTAGCTGTTCCTCCGTCATCAGACAACTGATATATTCCTCCGATGGATAATAAAAAAACAGCAGTATCTCTCTCTGATTTTCGTAATAGGACTCATATATCCTGGCAAGAACAGAGTGCAATATCTCTACCGAAAATGGATTGAAAAAATAACACCGGTCCACTTCTGGAGGAAGCTCATAGTTCTCCGCACTGCTTAAGATAAAGGAAGTACGGTTTCCGGACACTGCCGTCTCCTTATTTTCTGCTGCCCCCTGATAAATACGTTCATCGTATTCGATTCCGATTGTTTTACTCCTTGTCTGATAGGACAAGTAAAAACAGACTCTTCCCTTGCCGGTTCCATAGTCCAATAAGGTATTATTCTTCCGAATTAATCCGCTGTTCGCCAACCGTTCCAGAACCACGTATGCCGTCGGTTCGTATGGGTATCGGTATTGATCCGCATGCGAATCATCTCTGCCGCTTGTTCGGATTTTCAGAAATCTATCCCATTGGGTCTCATTTTGGTTCATGGTATATCTCCCGTATCATTTACTCGATTCTTATATCTACAGAATATAGGAAATTGACGGCGCTTGTCAACTTGCAGCTTTGGAAAGAAAAAAATTGCAAATATGTAAATCTCCCATCGTCTTATTATGGGCAGATCTTGTTGTTAATTCTTGGCAAATCTAATATTTCGTACTATAACTATTCTGTACCGTTTTCTCTGTACTGGGCATCTGCTTCCGTAAAGAGAATGTGCCTTGTCACATTCTCTCGCCGGGCGCGGTCGCTTGCAGCATGATTCACAAGATACGGAACCATTCCTTAGGTTTTATTACGAAAGAAGGCTTTTTATGATTTCCCGTCTACTTACCTTAACTGCCTGGTCCATGACACCGCCCGCAGTCTGGTCTCCCTTTCATTTAGTATTTATGCTGATCGGCATCCCGCTCGCCGCCTTTGCCGCATGGAAATTGCGGGCGCGCTCCGAAACATTCCGCCTGCGTCTGCTCTTTGCCTGCGGCGTCTTTCTGGCGTTTTCCGAGGTCTACAAACAGCTTTTTCTCTATTACATAGAAAACAACCGGCACTACGACTGGTGGTATTTTCCATTTCAGCTCTGCAGCCTGCCGATGTACCTCTGCCTGCTGCTGCCCTTTGTTCCGCATAAATATCAACGTATTTTTTGCACTTTTATGTATAATTACAATCTGCTCGGCGCCGTCATGGTGTTCATCGATCCGTCCGGTCTGATGCACCCGTACTGGACGCTGACCCTGCATGGATTTATCTGGCATATCCTTCTGATCTTCATCGGGCTACTCATCGCCTTTTCCCGCATGGTGCTGCCAACCGCCAAAGGATTCTGGCAGTCTACAGCTGTATTTGCGGTCGGATGCGTCATCGCAACCATCATCAATGTTACCTCACATCCGTATGGAAACGCGGATATGTTTTATATCACGCCGTACTACGCGACCACGCAGATTGTGTACTCCCAGATCGCTGCTAAATTTGGAATTTTTGCCGGAAACACGGTGTATGTGCTTTCAATCATTTTGGGCGCATGGCTGCTGCATCTCGTATTTCAAGTCGAACGTCCGTGAGACTTGGCGCGTGATTCTGGTCAGCAAAGCTGGCATATTCGTTGCTGCTCACTCATTCCGTGCACATCAACGGGATTTTACCGATGCTTCGCATTTCAAATCGGCAAAATCTGCTATCGATACGATATCATACGGAATTTTCAGTTCAGAAAATTCCTATCTGCAATTAAAAGAGCGCCAGCCCCGCATTCACAGCCGGGCAGACGCTCTTTTCTATAATAGCTCAATTAATTCACTGTCACGGTAAAATCCACTGAAACGACTCTGTAACAATGGATTTTACCCTTTTATTTTTATTTACTGAATCTCGCTATGGAACTCCTGCAGGGACTTAACCTCCAGATGTCCGTTCTTCTTGATACTTCTCAGAGCCTGTACGGTAGCCTTTGCTGCTGCCATGTTGGTGAAGTACGGAATCTTCGCCTTTACAGCTGCCTTACGGATGTAGCTGTCATCGCCTCTGCCCTTCTTATCGTTCGGGGTATTGATAATGATTGCCACTTCTCCGTTGGTAATCTTATCTAAAATGTTCGGACGGCCTTCGTTGATCTTGCATACCTTCTCAGCCGGAAGTCCTGCTGCTACCATCACATCACAGGTTCTGCCTGTACCCATCAGGGTAAAGCCACACTCGTAGAAGCCTCTTGCAACCTCGATAAGCTCTATCTTATCCTTGTCATTGACACTCAGGAGGACAGTTCCTGAGGAAGGAAGACGTGTCTGGGTTGCTTCCTGTGCCTTGTAGATAGCCTCACCAACGCTGGTGGACATACCAAGAACCTCACCGGTGGAACGCATCTCCGGTCCAAGTACCGGGTCAACCTCCGGGAACATCTTGAACGGGAATACCGGCATCTTAACACCGTAGTGCGGAATCTTCTTCTCTTTCAGTGCCGGAACCGGTGACGGACGGCCTGTTAAGTAGGAAGTCATGATATCCGTTGCCAGTTTTACCATCTTGATGTTGCATACTTTAGATACCAGCGGCACGGTACGGGATGCTCTCGGGTTTGCCTCCAGCACGTATACTTCGCCGTCCTCGATTGCATACTGCATGTTCATCAGACCTACAACGTGCATCTCTTTTGCAATACGGCTTGTGTAATCACGGATTGTCTCTACCTGATCCTTGGTCAGATTTCTGGACGGAAGGATACAAGCGGAGTCACCGGAGTGGATACCTGCCAGCTCGATATGCTCCATAACAGCCGGAACAAATACGTTCTCGCCATCGCTGATAGCATCTGCCTCACACTCGGTTGCATGATGCAGGAAACGGTCAATCAGGATCGGACGATCCGGAGTTACACCGACAGCTGCTCTCATATAGAAGGTCATCGCTTCATCGTCATGAACAACCTCCATGCCGCGGCCGCCAAGTACATAGGACGGACGAACCATAACCGGGTAACCGATCTTATTCGCAATCTCTAATGCGTCATCAACGGTAACTGCCATGCCTGACTCCGGCATCGGAATCTGCAGTTTATCCATCATCGCACGGAACAGGTCACGATCCTCTGCCATGTCGATGGTTTCCGGAGTTGTACCCAGAATATTGACACCATATTTCTTCAGGTCTGCTGCCAGGTTCAGCGGTGTCTGGCCACCAAACTGTGCGATAACTCCCAGCGGTTTCTCCTTATGATAGATGCTTAATACATCTTCCAGAGTCAGCGGCTCGAAATACAGTTTATCGGAGGTATCATAGTCTGTAGATACGGTCTCTGGGTTGCAGTTAACGATAATTGTCTCAAATCCAAGCTCTTTCAGAGCGATAGCTGCATGTACGCAGCAGTAGTCGAACTCAATACCCTGACCGATACGGTTCGGACCGCCGCCCAGAATCATGATCTTCTTGTTGTCGCTGCACGGACTCTGATCCTTGATGTGATAGCTGGAGAAGTAGTATGCAGAATCCGGTGTGGCACTTACGTGTACGCCCTCCCAGCCTTCTACGATACCTTCTTTGGTTCTTGCATCGCGGATCTCTTCCTCTGTAACGCCTAACAGCTCGCTTAAATATTTATCTGCAAAACCGTCCAGCTTCGCCTGGCGGAGAACCTCAACCGGCGGAACCTCGCCCTTATACTGCATCAGGCTTTCTTCCTCTTCTACCAGTTCTTTCATCTGCTGGATGAAGTAATGTTTAATCTTGGTTAATTCGAACAGCTCGTCTACGGTAGCGCCCTTACGAAGTGCCTCGTACATAATGAACTGACGTTCGCTGCTCGGAACATGCAACATCGCAAGCAGTTCTTTTTTTGTCTTCTTATCGAAGTCTTTCGCATGACCAAGACCGTAGCGGCCTCTCTCCAGGCTTCGGATCGCCTTCTGGAATGCCTCTTTGTAGGTTTTTCCGATACTCATAACCTCGCCGACTGCCTTCATCTGGGTTCCCAGCTTGTCCTCTGCGCCTTTGAACTTCTCAAATGCCCAGCGTGCAAACTTGATAACAATATAGTCGCCGGACGGAACATACTGATCCAGAGTGCCGCTCTTGCCGCATGGAATCTCATCCAGAGTCATACCGGTTGCCAGCATCGCTGATACCAGTGCAATCGGGAAACCAGTTGCCTTGGATGCCAGTGCAGACGAACGGGAGGTTCTCGGGTTGATCTCGATAACAATATCACGGTCTGTCTTCGGATCGTGTGCCCACTGTACGTTGGTACCGCCGATTACCTGGATTGCTTCTACGATCTTGTAGGATTTCTCCTGCAGACGTTTCTGCACTTCTTCCGAAATGGTTAACATCGGAGCAGAACAGAAGGAATCTCCGGTGTGTACGCCCAGCGGATCAATATTTTCAATAAAGCAGACAGTGATCATGTTGTTCTTCGCATCGCGGACAACTTCCAGCTCAAGCTCTTCCCATCCAAGGATAGACTCCTCTACCAGAACCTGACCAACCATGCTGGCCTGCAGGCCTCTTGCACACACGGTCTTCAGTTCTTCTACGTTATATACAAGACCGCCGCCTTCGCCGCCCATGGTGTAAGCCGGACGAAGAACAACCGGATAACCCAGTTTATCTGCGATTGCCAGTGCATCCTCAACGCTGTAGGCAACCTCACTTCTAGCCATCTCGATGCCCAGGCTTTCCATTGTATGCTTAAACTCGATACGGTCCTCACCACGCTCGATAGCATCAACCTGAACGCCGATTACTTTAACATCATATTTATCCAGAACACCTGCTGCTGCCAATTCGGAGCAGAGGTTCAGTCCGGACTGTCCACCCAGGTTCGGGAGCAGCGCATCCGGGCGCTCTTTTTCAATGATCTGAGTCAGACGGTCTACGTTCAGCGGCTCAATATAAGTCACATCTGCTGTCTCCGGATCCGTCATAATCGTAGCCGGATTGGAATTGACCAGCACAATCTCATAGCCGAGTTTTCTCAGTGCCTTGCACGCCTGTGTTCCCGAATAATCGAACTCACACGCCTGTCCGATAATGATTGGACCGGAACCGATAATCAATACTTTGTGAATGTCATTTCTCCTCATGTTTTCTCCCTCTCATTGTCTGCTGTTTTTTGGCTTTAAAAAAGCGGCCTCCCGGATCAACTAAAAATCAAGCACCTCCGCGGTGCCTTCACGCGCGTCTGTCTGATCTTCCGTCACCCTGACAGCCTCCGCCAATCGCAGCTCTGCCAGACCCCAGTTAGCCATTATCAGCATTATAATAGAAAGCGCTTTATTTGTAAACAAAAAATTTTACAAAAATCGATCTTTTTTGCTTTTCTTTTTTCAAAATGTATGATATTATAGTAAAGATATACTGGGGTGTTTATTTTGTCCAAAAGGCAGATTTAGACCCTCTTATTTTCGTTCCTGCGCGAGAATGTGCCAAGGCACATTCTTTTTTATTATCTTGTCCTACGAAAATCCTACGAAAAGGAAAGGGGGTATCCATTATGAAAAAAGTTGTCATCATCGACGGTCAGGGCGGACGCATGGGGCGCGCTCTCGTAGAAGAAATCCATAAACTCTGTCCCGGACAGCCGCTTCTCGCGCTCGGTGCCAACACCACTGCCACTGCCGCGATGATGAAAGCCGGAGCTGCCATGGGCGCCACCGGAGAAAACCCCGTTCTCGTCGCCTGCCGCGATGCCGACCTAATCATCGGACCAATCGGCATCGTCATTGCAGACTCCCTCTTAGGAGAAATCACCCCCGCCATGGTAGCCGCCATCGGACAAAGCCGCGCCCAGAAAATCCTGATTCCTGTCAGTGGAAGCTCCTATTGCCGCCATATTTTAGTAGGAACACAGAATTTACCAATGAATGAATATATCCATTTGGCGGCAGAGGAAGCAGCTGCCTACCTGAATCATATTTAAAAAATGCACGAAGCAGAACTCTCATCGTTCCGCTCCGTGCATTTTTCTCCCGGTCTCTTTATCCTTCAAAACCTGCATCTTCAACTCATCCACCCCGGAAAATTTCATCTCCGGCCGCATAAAATCCAAAAAATGAACCTCTATCTTTTTCCCATACAGGTTTTCATCCAGATCATAGATATATGTCTCCGCCCCCGCTGGTCGTTCTCCGGCAATCGTCGGTTTTTTTCCAATATTCGTGATACTTCCATAAGAAGCACCATCAATCACCGTCCGGGAGAGATATACCCCGAACGCCGGAAGATGTTTCTGGATTCCCGGCAGGATATTCGCCGTCGGAAAACCTAGGGTGGAACCTAAATGCTCCCCGTGTACTACCTGTCCGCTGATCCGGTACTCGTATCCCAACAGTTCATTCGCCTTGCGGATATTTCCCTTCGCCAGCTCTTCCCGGATATAGGTGCTGCTGATCTCGCGATCGCCGTCCATCGCCTTTTCAACGATCGACACCTCATATCCATATTTCGGTGCCAGTTTCCGAAGCAGTTCAGCATCGCCCTTCCGCTGGTAGCCAAAATGGCAGTCCGGACCGGACACGATCGCCTTTGCGCCCATCTTGCCGACCAGAATCTCGGCAACAAACTGTTCCGGGTCCATATGTGCGACTTCCTGGTTGAACGGATATTCCACCAGATACTCCACCCCCGCCTCGCGCAGGTTCTCCTCGCGCTCCTCGTTGGTCGTGATCATCGTCTGCAGCTTTCCCCGGATCAAGGTTCCCGGTGCCGTCTCAAAGGTAAACACCGCTGGTTTATATCCTTTTTCCCGATACCGCATCACTTCCCGCAGCAGCTTCTGATGCCCTCTGTGAAGACCGTCAAACTTACCGATCGTGACCGCAGTCGGCTCTTTTATCTGAAATTCTCTGGTTCCGGCAAAATACTGCATCTTACTCTCCTCCCAGAAAGATCTTACGTGGTTTCCATTGTTTCTTCTCCGGCTGATAGGCATAGAGACCGATAAACTGGTTTGCGCTGTCATAGACGCGGATTATTCCAGAATCCGGAAGTACCATCTCTGAGTTTCCATCCGCAGAAACCTGGTGTTCAGCCAAACTGCTTCCGATCTGCACTAAGCAGCCGTCTCTCGGTCCCAGCCCCTTCGGGAATGGATTTCCATTCTGCAGAAGCTTATCCAGAACTTCGCTCTCCGATACATACGCCGGGCAGTCCTCAAACATTCCATCCACCGGCACGATCCTATCCTCGATCTGACCGGCTTTCGCCAGCGCTTCCACCTCGGACAGGCGCAGGCTGTCCCCGATCGTAAATCGATCGACGCGGGTGCGGATCAGTTTTTCCATACAGCCGCCGCATCCCAGCTTTTCACCGATGTCATGGCACAGGGTACGGATGTAGGTTCCCTTGGAACAGGTCACGGTCATCGTCACACGCGGCAGTTCCACCGCATCTATCTGAAGATCATAGATTTCCACCGGACGCGCTGCCCGCTCTACCTCTTTTCCGGCTCTCGCCAACTCGTAGAGCTTCTTTCCGTTGACCTTGAGCGCCGAATACATCGGCGGTACCTGCATATATGGACCAACAAAGCTCTCCGCCGCCCCGCGGACTGCCGGTTCTGTCAGCTGTTCCGTCGGTTTCTCCGAAAGAATCGTTCCTGTCATATCCTGCGTATCGGTTTCGGTTCCCAGCAAAAGAACTGCCTGATACGTTTTCCTCTTATCCGTCAAAAGGTCGCACAGCTTCGTTCCCTTCCCCAGACATACAGGGAGTACGCCCTCCGCTGCCGGATCGAGCGTACCCGTATGACCGATCTTTTTCTGTCTCAAAATGCCCCGGAGCTTCGCCACCACATCGTGGGACGTAAACCCCGGTTCTTTATAAATGTTTATCACACCGTGAAACATAAAATCTCCTAAAAAATCAGAACTATTACCGTCCATGCGCTGTGCACCTGAAAGCAGGCAGCGCAATCAGCAACAGAACCTCCTATTCCTCCCTACGGGCATCCATCTGTTTCTCAATATGTCCCGTCAGGTTGTTGATCACATCCCTCGGATGTCCCTGCATCGTGCAGCCCGCCGCGTGGATGTGTCCGCCACCGCCGAAATACGCCGCCACCTTGCTCACATCGACATAGTCGTTGGAACGAAGGCTGACCTTGTACTCGTTGAACGCCTTTTCATAGATGAAAATGGCACATTCCACTCCTTCGGTAATCCGGAGCTGATCGATAATGCCATCCAGATCGTTCGTATCGACACCGTAAAACTCCATTTCTTTCTGGGAAACCACACTGAAAATACATCTTCCATCCAGAATCCGTGTACTGCTAAGCAGCGCTTTTCCGAGAATCTGGTTCTGTGCGTAGGTCTTGCGGTAAAAGCTGTCGTCGATGATCTTCGCCGCGTTCACGCCTTTTTCCATCAGCGCGCCCGCGATTTCCATCGTTTTCCGGGTCGTTGAATTGTACTTAAATACACCTGTGTCATGCACAATTCCGGTATAGAGACACTCTGCCGCCTCCCTGCTGATCTTTGCCTCATCAAGAAGCGTGTATAACACTTCGCTGCAGGAGCTTGCGTCCGGAATGATGTAATTTTGTTCAGCAAATCCTGTATTGGTTCTGTGATGATCGATACAGAGTGTCTTGGCGGCGCTGTCAAAATAGACCGCGTAGGCGCCCAGACGCTCTTTGTCGCTGGCATCCAGCGTAATGCACAGATCAAACTGTTTTTCCGGCACAATCTCGGTATGAATTTTCTCAAAATCATTCATATAAGAAAATTTAGCAGCCGGATGGTCGAGAAACAGTTCTGCCTCTATCTGCGGATAATTCTCCCGCAGATAGTTAAGCAGTCCCAGAGTCGTTCCGATACAGTCCCCGTCCGGATGGATGTGACCAAGCAGTACGATGTGCTCCGCCCCTTCCAGTGACGCCTCTAAGATATTTTTACTCATTTTCTTCCTCATCTCCCGATTCTGAGTCTCTGAGGTTTTCAGTTACTTCATCGATCAGGCGGGTCATGTGTACACCGTACTCAATCGACTGATCGAGAATAAATGTAATTTCCGGCGTATTCCGTAAATTAATGCGTTTTGCAAGCTGGGTGCGGACAAATCCGACAGCACTTTTCAGTCCCTGGATCGTATCCTTCGCCGCTTCCTCGTTGCCTAACACGCTGATATACGCCTTGCAGTACTTGAGATCCGGAGTTACCTCCACGGAGACAACCGTTGTCATCGGATGAATCCGCGGATCTTTCAGCTCACGGCTGATGATGTAACTCAGCTCTCTCTGTACTTCACTGTTAATTCTTGTATTTTTAATGCTATTTTTACGCATGAATCCCTCTGCCTTTCTAGCGCGGAACCTCTACCATCGCATATGCTTCGATCATATCGTCTTCCTGCAGATCGTTGAACTTCTCAAATACAAGACCACACTCGTATCCGGAAGCAACTTCCTTCACGTCGTCCTTGAAACGCTTTAAGGATGCCAGCGGACCATCGAAGATCTGCTCGCCGTCACGGGTAATACGTGCCTTGCAGCCTCTCTGGAATTTACCATCCAGGACGTAGGAACCAGCGATAGTACCAACGCCGGAAGCCTTGAAGGTCTGACGTACAACGGCGTGACCGATTACCTGCTCCTCGTAGATCGGGTCAAGCATACCCTTCATCGCTGCCTCGACATCCTCGATTGCCTGATAGATGACGCGGTAGAGACGAACGTCTACTTTCTCACGCTCTGCGATGGACTTCGCGGTTGCGTCCGGGCGCACATTGAAACCAATAATGATCGCGTTGGATGCGGCTGCCAGACTGACGTCGGACTCGTTGATCGCACCAACACCGCCGTGGATGACCTTGACTACAACTTCCTCGTTGGACAGCTTCATCAGACTCTGTTTTACTGCCTCGACAGAACCCTGTACGTCTGCCTTGACGATCAGTGGAAGTTCCTTTACATTTCCTGCCTTGATCTGGGAGAACAGATCGTCCAGGGAAAGCTTCATCTTTGTATCTTCAATTAACTTATTCTTGCTCTCAGAGATAAAGGTTTCTGCAAAGCTTCTTGCCTCTTTCTCGTTCTCCGGCTGTACAAATACCTCGCCGGCGTTCGGCACGTCATTAAGACCCAGAATCTCGACCGGAGTGGACGGACCAGCCTCTTTGACGCGGCGTCCCTTATCGTCCATCATCGCACGGACACGGCCGTAGCAGGCACCTGCCGCGATCGGATCACCGACATGCAGGGTACCCTTCTGTACCAGGACGGTTGCAACCGGACCTTTACCCTTATCCAGCTCCGCCTCGATGACAAGACCTCTCGCATTACGGTTCGGGTTTGCCTTTAACTCTTTAACCTCTGCGGTCAGAAGGATCATCTCAAGCAGTTCCTTGATACCTTCCTTGGTATGTGCAGATACCGGAACGAAGATGGTGCTGCCGCCCCAGTCCTCCGGAACCAGTTCGTACTCGATAAGCTCCTGTTTTACCTTCTCGATATTGGCACTCGGCTTATCGATCTTGTTGATCGCTACGATGATCTCAACACCTGCTGCCTTCGCATGGTTGATCGCCTCGATGGTCTGCGGCATAACACCGTCATCTGCTGCAACAACGAGAATTGCAATATCAGTGGATTTTGCACCACGCATACGCATTGCGGTAAATGCCTCATGTCCCGGCGTATCGAGGAATGTGATCTTCTGTCCGTTGATCTCTACCATGTACGCACCGATGTGCTGGGTGATACCGCCTGCCTCTTTTGCAGTTACATTGGTCTGGCGGATTGCATCCAGAAGGGAGGTTTTACCATGATCGACATGACCCATAACGCATACAACCGGCGGACGGGTTACCATGTCCTTCTCATCCTCTTCTTCCTCTTTCAGAAGTTCCTCGATGACGTCAACCTTAACCTCTTTCTCACAGAGTACGTCAAACTCCATCGCGATCTCTTCTGCCTGCTCGTAATCTACTTCCTGATTGATGGTGACAACCTTGCCCTGTAAAAAGAGCTTCTTTACAATCACAGACGGCTGAAGTTTCATCTTGTCTGCGAGATCCTTGATGGTGATTACCTCCGGGATCGTGATTGTCTTGATCTCCTCAACCTTTGCCTCCTTCTTCTGCGGCGGCTGAACAGCGCTCTTTACGTTCTTTCCGCCTCTTCCCTTGGAGTGCATCTCTTCCTCATGGTCGATCTTGCTATATTTATCGTTCTTGTAATTATTCTTATTCTGCTTGTTGTTCTGCGGTTTCTGTACAACCGGGCTGTCGAAGGATGGCTTCGGAATATTTAAACCGCCGCGTCCATCGCGTCCGCCTCTCTGACCATCACGGCCGCCCTGATAGCCGCCGCTTCTCTGGCCGTCACGGTTTCCCTG